>NZ_SJPX01000004.1:843780-1124872 GCF_007860175.1 Rubripirellula reticaptiva
GTTATACCTGTTCCCATTCCGAACACAGCAGTCAAGCTTTGTGAGTCGATGATAGTGCCTACCAGTGCGAAAGTAGATATTGCCAGATTTTTAAACCCTTCTTTGACTTCGGTCAAAGAAGGGTTTTGTTTATGCGCACTCACGTCGCTCGTCGGGGAACGATATCTCGCAAGTCGTCAACGCTTTCGGCGCGAACCTTGAACCGTCGGCCGCAAGGCGTCGAATGTCTCAAGAAGTTCTGACTGGTCACGAGTTTCGGTTGTCTCGTTTTGTAATACCTGCATCTTTCGCCACGTGTTTTTATGTGACAAGCTCGAGTTGTTCTGAGTTCGTCGTTTCGTAATAGGTTGGGGGATGTGGTTCGGCGAGCTGGCGTTTCGAGTTGAAATGGCTTGAGTAATTGGCTTTGTTGCGTTTAGTTTCAAGGCTCGTGCATCGCAGTCTGTTTCTTTATGACTTTGCAGCTCAGAAACCGCGTGTGCGCTATCGCCACCGTTGTCAATAACCGCTAAACTCCGCCGAAATACAGCCATCCAGTTAACCTGCCGGTGTTGGGACGTCGTTCCACTCCGCCCAAGAATTTAAGACGGACCTGACGCATGTTTGAAAAGCTGCGCATCATTTTTTCGATTCCCGAGCTTCGCAAGAAGATCATGCTGACGATTGGTTTGTTAGCTATCTATCGGATCGGTTTCCACATCCCATTGCCGATGATCGCAACGAACATCGGTGACGCTGGTGGCACCGCTTCGGAGTTCTTCGAGAAGATCACTCTGTTCGCAGCTAGCGACCTTCGCGAGGCGACGATCTTCGGGTTGGGGATCATGCCATACATTTCTGCGTCGATCATTTTTCAGTTGCTCGGGAGCGTTTACAAACCGCTCGAGGATTTGAAGAAAGAGGGCGAAGCTGGTCGCAAGAAACTGAACGAGTACACGCGTTACTTAACAGTGTTGATTTGTGTGGTGCAAAGCTACATGTACTTGAAATTCATGCTGATGTCGGGTGGCCCATCGGGTAACGGTGACATCAACCCAAACTTTATGGCCAGCGATGGTTCGTTGTTCTGGGGCTGGCAAATTGTTGCGGTGTCCGTGATGACTTGCGGTACGGTTTTCCTTATGTGGCTCGGCGAACAAATCGACGAGCACGGAATTGGCAACGGGATCAGCTTGCTGATCATGGCTGGTATTTTGGCTCAAATGCCGAAAGCACTCTACGAACTTGTTCGCAACATGAAGACCGAGTTAACTGGTCTTAGTCGTGGACAGATTGGTATTGAAACGTTGGTGTTGTTGGTTGTGTTGTTTGTGGGCGTCGTGTTCGGTGTGGTCTTCATCACACTTGGGCAACGAAAGATTCCAACTCAATCAGCCAAATTTACTCGTGGTCGCCGTGTTTACGGTGGTACTCGCCAACACTTGCCGCTCCGTATCAATCAAGCCGGCGTGATGCCGATCATTTTCGCTAGCAGCTTGCTGATCATCCCCGGAATGTTGATGGGCGGAATGGCTAGCTTCGTGGGTAGCGAAAGCTCATTGTTCAAACCTCTTAACTTGATCGGTTTGACTCTGAACGACCAAGGCTCGTTCGTGTTCAACCTGTTCTATGTCGTGCTGATTTTCTTTTTCTGTTACTTCTGGACTGCGATCACTTTCAATCCGAAAGAGATGTCGGACAACCTTCGTGACAGCGGAACGTTCATTCCTGGATATCGTCCCGGAAAGCGAACGACGGATTACCTCGAGAAGGTAATGGTCCGGATCACGTATGTCGGTGCAGCCTTCCTTTCGATCGTCGCGATTGTTCCCACGATCGTTTATGGATCGCTGGGTGTGCCGTATTCGATCGCTGGTTTCTACGGTGGTACGGGATTGTTGATTGCGGTTAGCGTCGCATTCGACCTGGTACAGAAGATCGACAGTCACTTGGTGATGCGAAACTATCGCGGACTGCTTGAAGGTGCCGGCGGTGGTGTAGCACCCGTCGTCTAGTCGAGTTTTTGTCCACTTTCGATTCACAACAATGAAGGTGTTTCGATGCGAATCATCTTCATTGGTCCGCCGGGCGCGGGCAAAGGAACTCAGTGCATGCGTTTAACGCAGCACTTGAAGATTCCGCACTTTTCAACGGGCGAGATGTTGCGTGCAACACGCAACCAGTCCGCGCTTGGCCGAGTTGTCGCTAGCTATATCGACGGTGGCCGTCTGGCGCCTGACTATTTGGTCATGCGTCTAGTCACAAAGCGATTGGCGATGCCTGACTGTGTTGGCGGTTGTCTGTTCGATGGGTTTCCACGTACGGTCGATCAGGCACGCATGCTGGACGAATATCTTGTTGAAAAGAATGGCAAGATTGACTTGGTGCTCAATTTGGTTGCTGATCAAGAAGAGCTAATCGCAAGGCTTCTAAAGCGTTCGACTTTGGAAGATCGGGTCGATGACAATGCCGAGACCATATCGGCGCGATTGAGAGTTTTTCATACTCAAACGGCACCAGTGCTGGATTATTACGCAGGTCGTGATTTGGTGCGAACGGTCGACGGCATGCAGTCGCCGGACAAAGTGTTTGAAGAGATCCTAGGGCATTTGCCCTAAGCTTTCTTGGGTGCCATTGGTCTTGTTGCATTTGCTATTGGGTCCAGCCGATCGATCCGGGGTTAGGACTTCGTGATCGTGCGGGCGTGCGGATGCGTGTGCGAGCCCGACTCGGCCTGTTTTCAAAGAACGTTGCCGTGGCATCATTGGCCTGGCTGCTTCCTGAGCCTGCCGAATGCAGTTTGTGGCTGTACAATGCGAGCGTTCCGGCGATTTCTTTCAGCACAGGTTCTAACGTGATTTTTCTCTCGTCATGTCGTACGCGTTTTTCTCTTCGACCGATGGTGTTGGGTGCTGTGATTGCGGCAGTAGGTTTGCCGCTGGCACTGGGGAGTGACAAAGCTCGGGCCCAGGGTTTTCTTCGCCCGATATCGGGTGCTCAATCAGGACGATTTATCGAACCGCCGCGGGCGATCGAGCAGCAGTTGAAGGACGCCGAGCAGTCATTGCTGGAGAAACGTTACAGCGATGCGGTGGTGGTACTGGGGGATCTGCTTGCGCGAGACGCTCAGCAAATGGACGAGTCGGATTTGACGGGTCAGGATTTCTTTCTTGGCACCGAAGACGCAGGCGCCGGTTCCGTGGTTGGCACGAGTTTGTTGCGGGCTGCGCGTGACATGATCGGCAAGCTGCCGTCGGCCGCGATGGAAACGTACGAGTTGCGATACGGTGCGATTGCCAAGAAGCTTCTTACTGAAGCGAGTGAGAACCGAGATTGGGAGAAAGTACGCCTCGTTCGGCGGAAGTACTTTCATACCGCGGCGGGATATCAGGCGTCATGGTTGTTAGCTCAGCATGAAATGCATCTTGGGCACCCCATGGCTGCGTCGATTTTGTTGGAAGATGTTGTTTCGACCAAACGTGGAATCGATCAGCTTGGTGTTGGTGTCGTGGTGCTGCACGCGTCGGCGTGTCAGTTGGCAGGGCGATCGGTATCAGAGATTTCAGCCGGCGAAGCAAAGATCAACGGTGCTTCCAAAACCATTCCAACCGGCGACGAGCAATCGGCTTGGTTGGCTCAGTTGTCGCGTGTGTTGCCAGAATTCGTCTCGAAGGATTCGGATGAGTATCCGATGTTTGGGGGGACGCCGAGCCGAAACGGTGGATCGGCGGGCCAAGTTCCGCTGACCAATTTGCGATGGATGCTTAGCACCGCCGCGAGCCCGCGTCAGGAGCGATCACTACGAGAGATCGCCGACGAGTTAGCCATTGGTGGAAAACTGCCGCCACCGTCTTGGAGCCCCGTTCGTGTTGGCAGTCAGTTGTTGATGCGAACGACTGAGCGATTGGTTGGCGTTGACTATCGAACGGGCAAACGATTGTGGACTTATCCCTGGCAGTCGGCCTACGAAACGGTAGAAGAAGAGGACATCGTGTTCGATGAACTATCGGGTGAAGGCAATGCTAACAGTTTGCTGACTCAGCGAGTTTGGAATGATGTTCCCTACGGCCAGGTCACCAGTGACGGCGAACGCGTCTTCATGCTGGATGACTTGGGCGAAGTCGAGATGATGTCGTTCAGTCCAATGATCAATTTGCGAGGCACTCGCCCGGCCGATACCAGTACGAATACTTTGGTCGCGCTCGAGATGGCGACCGAGGGCAAGTTGTTGTGGCGATTGGGAGCAGGGTCGGAAGACGGTTCGTCGTTGTCGGACGCGTTTTTCTTGGGCCCTCCCCTGCCGGTGGATGGGCGTTTGTATGTGATGGTGGAAATCGCTGGTGACATCAATTTGTGCTGTTTGGATCCGGCGACGGGCAGCGAGTTGTGGCGGCAGCACTTGGTCGCCGTTGAATCCGGCGGCATCGACACCGATCCAATTCGACGAGTCGCTGGTGCGGTGCCGACGTACCACGAAGGCGTTCTGATTTGTCCAACCGGCGCCGGCGCAACCGTCGCGGTCGACTTGGGCGATCGGATGCTGCGTTGGGGGACGATGTACGAGCGTAACGCCGAGATGATCCGTTCGATCAATGGTCGCGGCCCGGGGGTTGAAGCTAGTCGATTGATGCAGCGTTGGGACAATGGGACTGCGATTGCCGATGGCCAGGCTGTCTTGGTGACGCCGGTCGAAGCGGATCGGTTATTCGGTTTCAATTTGCTGACGGGCAAGCCTTTGTTTACTGAAAAGGCTCGCGTGCAGATGCGTTACTTGGCTGGCATTCGAGATGGCCGGTTTTTTGTCGTCGGCGGAAACCAAGTCCACGCGTTTAGTTTGGAAGACAACGGCATGGCAGTGTGGAGTGCCCGCGAAATTTTGTCCGCGGGCCAGCAAATTGCCGGACGCGGTGTCTTTGGCAAGAACACCTATCTGGTGCCAACGACAACGAACCAATTGGTCGAACTGTCATTGAAAGATGGTTCGGTTGTCACAAAACGGAACACTCGTTATCCGCTGGGGAATTTGGTTGCAGTTGACGGCGAAGTGATTGTGCAGGGCCCGACCTCTGTTTCGGTTGCGTTTGGCGAGGCAACGTTGGAACCGATCGTCAATCGGATGTTGAAAGCGAACCCCGAGGATTTTGAAGCGATTGTGCGGAAGTCTGAATTGCTTTTGCAACGCAACCAACGCCGCGAGGCATTGGAAATGCTCGGTCGTGCTCGTCAGATGCAGCCTGATAACGACGAGGTTCAAATGTTGAGCGTTTCGGCAATGCTGGGACTGCTGCGCGATGACGCTGATGTTGATTCGACGATCATTGAATCGTTGGAAGAATTGATCGATCGTCCGGCTCAACGTGTTGAGTTGTTGTCGCTGCGGATCCGCGCGGCGATGACGAGCAAGGATTATGTGGACGCGGCGAAACGTCTGATTGATTTTTCGCGTCTGTTGATCGATGAACCGTCACTTGAATCTGTCTCGGACCAAGTCATCAACGATCAAGCTCGCCAGTGCACGCTGGATAGTTGGTTGGCGGCTCGATCTCATGAAATCTTAGTCGCAGCCGCACCCGAGCAGTTAAGCCAGATCAATGAGTTGATGTCACAAGCGGCCGCATCACGGACCGAAGCGACAACGAACTCACTTGTCCGTTTGGATCATCATTTTCGCATGTTCGAAGGCTTTTCGCGGGTCAAGGACGAATTGTTGAGTCGTCATCGTTCGGCAGGTGACCACTTGCTGTTCGAAAGAACGATCTTGGGGACGCACGTGCCGACACTGGATGAAGTCAGTACCTGGCCCCGACGAGATTCATTGCGACTGATTCAGTCTTACGCGCGAGCTGGTTTTGGTAAAGATGTGTTGGCGTTGATCGATGCAGTTGGCGACGAAGCGGCGGCAGAAGTGGATGACGACTATACCGATTCAGCGGTTGTCGAAGCATTGCCGGTTGATCTTGACGAAGTTCGCGATTTGGCGCGAAACAGCGTTGTGAAAACAGATTGGCCCAAAAAAGTCTCGATGACCTGGGACTCGGCTCAAATCCGTACTCGCTTTGACACCAACAATCAGCGTGTTTCGAAAACTCAGACTCTCGCTGGTTTAGAATTCATCGGTTGGCAACTGATCAGCGACGGTGCCAGTCCGTTGTCGCTTCGCGATCCCTATGGAATGGCGAGGCCTCTGCCGGTTGAATTCACGCGCCAAAGCGACGATGTGGACAAGGAAGCGCAGGTCACTGGTGGCGCCATGGTAGTTTTGATGCCAACAGGTTTGACGATGATCGATTTGTATCATGTCAAATCGAACGATGGCGAATCGGTCCGCTGGCAACGCAGTCTGTCGGGCGATGGTGGTCCGATCGCGAACCGACGCAGTGATTCAACACCCTTTGGTGGTCAGGTGATTCACTACAACATCAAGTCGGCGTCAGCATCCAGCGTCGTTCCCGAGTTCGCGCTCGGCCCGGTTCTGGGTGATCGTGTGTTGATGTTGCAGGGTGGCGATTTGATTGCGCTCGACCTGATGACCAAAGAATCAATGTGGCGCAATTCGACGGCACCAAAAAGTGGAGTCGTGGTTAGCGATGGACATAGATTGGCGGTGGTTTCATCGGCGACCTCCGAGATCATGTTCTTTGACCTACTGGATGGCGCGAAGAAAGAAACCAAGCCGTGGATCTATGGCGATGCTTGGGAGTCGATCGGCGCGAACGTATTGAGTTATCGCAAGTTAGGCGATGGTGATGGCGATCGCTACGAATTGACATTGGTGAATGCGTTATCCGGCAAAGTCTTGCTTCGCGAAGAAACGCCATCGAGTAACCCGAGTGCAGACACCGGCGTTTCGGCGCAAGGCAAGATCATCAGCGGTCGTTACTTGGCGATGATGCGCAGCAGCGGTGAGACGTTGATTTGGGATCTCGCCGAAGGACGCGAAATTGGTCGGCCAAAGTTGCCTGCTTTCGAAAATCTGCAGGGACTTCATGCGATGATGCTTGAGGATCAAATGATTCTGTTGCCGAAACGACGAGTCGAGCGTCCGCGAACTCAATCTGTCGAACAGTTACAAACGGCGGATGGAGCGGCCCACCAAACGACGCATGGTGTTTTTGCGGTTTCGATGACCGACGGGGCTCTGCGTTGGGGCAAAGAATTTGACAAGCCTTGGGGCTGCACGCTGACGCAAGCTGACGCAACACCAATGCTGTTGTTGACCCGCAGCCCGTTCACCTATTCGGTCCCTAGTCGCAAAAAATCCTTAGATATACTTGCGCTAGACGTTCGCGACGGAGAAGAAGTTGCCGAGAAATTGGGCAAGCCGATTTTGTCGGGGAATAACGAATTGGAAACTCGTTTGACTGTTCAATCGCCGTTGCAGCGTGTGTTGGCACAGGTCGGGCCCGAATTATTGCTGTTCAAATACGGAGAAGTCGAACAAGGCGATGGGGCGGATGGTTCGGCGATCCAGCCGGACGAGGTGTCCGCGGAAAAAGAGGACTAGCAGGTCCGATGCCGATGCTTTGACCAGACGTGTCATACCCTTGGGCGATCATTCTTTTGTCGCCCAGTGATGTGATCCGATCGTGATCCGCCGGGCGAGCTTAGCACGCTTCACGGAGGAAATATTCGATGGCAAAGTACTACGTTCAATGTGGCCCGCTTCAAGTGGTTCTGGTTGCAGATACCGTTCGCCAGGCAACGATCGCAGCGATCGACAAAACGCTTCGTATGCATGCATGGATCTATGACGATTGCGAACTTAGCAATCAGGACTGTCGTGACCATTTGATGCTCGAAGCTCTGTTGCATATGGATCCGACGATGCAGGTCAGCGAAAAGGGGTTTGATCGAACTGATGCGATATTTGTTGGAACTCCTGAGGCGATTGAAGCTTGGCACAATTTGATGATCGGCATGAATCGATTGTTCATTGCCGCTGGGTTGGCACCGCGAACAATGGCCATGATTGCTGGAAAGGTAATCGAAGATGACTTTCCCCGATGCAAACTGCCTCGATAGTGCCGGCGAGTATCGACTTTGCCGGTCGTGACTCGAAGTGCTGTTATGCTATGTCGGTAACGCGGACAATTTTGTTTTCACTTATCGGCGAGTTTGTTTTGATGGCGGTTCCATTTCGTTGGTCAGCGATCCGGCAATGTGTCTTGATCATGGGAGTGATTGTTTCGAGTTGTTTTGCCGATCAAGTGTCTGCCGAAGATCCGGTTTCGATGCGACTGTGGTCGGGGCCGGCGCCATCGGAAACAACGATCGCGTTGGGAACACCTCGCCAGGGTCCGCCCAGCAAGGGGCCTGCGATTACTCGGATTGAGCAGATTACGGCACCTACGATTGATGTCTTTCCGGCATCCGATCCAAACGGCACGGCCGTGCTTATTTTGCCTGGCGGTGGTTTTGGGTATGTCGTCACGGATTTGGAAGGCAGCGAGGCAGCGACGTTCTTGAATCCGCTTGGCGTTTCGGTCTTTGTGCTTCGCTATCGGACGGGTGACAATCAAAAAGAAGACGTTTGGAAAAAGCCGGTCCAAGATGCTCAGCGAGCGATCCGGACGATTCGCAGTAATGCGGCTAAGTGGTCAATTGATCCAGACAAGGTCGGCGTGCTCGGGTTTTCGGCTGGCGGACAAGCGGCTGCTTTCCTGTTGACGGCCGAAAATGCGTTGTACGAGTCAGCAGATGAATTCGACGATGCAAACTGGCATCCGAATTTCGGCATCCTGGTTTATCCATGGCGAATGCTTGACGAATCGGGAAGCTTGAAACCTGGCATCAACGTAAGCGAGTCGACGCCCAAGACGATCCTGATTCATACGCACGACGATCCAGGGGCTGACTCGTTAGGCAGCGTGCAGTTCTATACGCAGTTGAAAAAGCACAAGGTCGATGCGGAACTGCATATCTATCGAACGGGCGGGCACGGTTACGGAACTCGCAAACGAGCCGACAGCGTGATCCACCAATGGCCGACACTGGTTAGCGATTGGTTGCGACTGCACGAGTTGTCGCGATAGTTCGCGGGACTGTCGATCGAATCGATTAGCGACGACGGCGGCGGATTGCGATCGGAACCGTGAGGCCAATGACGAGGAACGCAAACGAGCCAGGTTCTGGAACGGCGACCACGGAAAGATTCCACGAAACGGATTGTGTTAGCGGAGCGTCATCGAGCCGCCACCAATCCAATGTGTTGCCCGTGAATGAACTGTCCAGCAAGTTGTCGTAGGCTTTTGCCGTCAACGTGTAGTTGCCGTCGGCCAGTCCGAGTGCGGCAATGTCTAGCATCGATCCTTGCATGCCACTGTCGATTCCGTCGATCAACCACTGAACGTTGATCACGCTTTCATCGATCACGTCAACCCAAACATCGTCAAACATCGACAGTGTCGCGGCTGTGTCGGTCCAAGCGTCCAGTGGGTCAACTTCTGCGTAAATTTTTTCGATGAAGGCTTCGCGTCCGACTGCATCGAGCGGCCGGTTGAGACTGCGCATCAACGAATTGTTGCTGGGGCGATAAATCCCATTTTCGACGTACTTGCCGCCTTCGTAATAACCGATCTCGCCGATGCTGGGATTGTCGGGGTCTGTGTACCCGAGCCAGCGGTCCCATTTCCCAAGTGCCGGATCGGCTGTCACGTTCGCCTCGCCGGGTTCACTGCCGGTGTAAGTTCCGGGGGAAAAGTATTCGTCGGCTAGTCTTGCGAACGAATGTCCAACCTCGTGGACGGCGACCTCTAACGCACTGGCATTGCCGCCTGCATAAACAGCCCACTGGCCGCCACCGCCGCCGTACTTGGTGCTGTTAACGACTCCGATTCGCATGTCAACATCGACGCCTGTACCCGCAATCGCAGAATTCACTTCGGCGTTGGCAATTCCAGTGTTGAAGTACAGCAGACGATCAATCCCGTTCGTGTTGTATGTCGCATTGAGTGCGGTATCGCGAGTGATTCCATTGACCGGATCATCCGCGCCGGATTCGTTGCTGACCACGTCAACGCGGTGAAAATTGAAAAAGTTCTTGTATCGTGGAAACGGATCTTTCGTGTCAAAGAAATAGCTGATCGCTTGATCAATGTGCGAGGTATACGTCGTACCCAGTTCGGTGCTGGTGTAACCATCGCCGATAAACATGACATCGACGCGGTTGGTTGAACTGCCGTTATTTAAAATCGTCGTCAACTCCGCCGCATTTCCGATGGCCTGAGCGCCGATTGCAGAGGCTGCCGCGCAAATGAACATAAAGCGAGAGAGACGCATGGAAAGTCCGGCTTAGAAACGGGATTCGAACAAGGCCCAAAAACACGAGCGAGCGCAAGCGGTCACGGGACTCGAGTCTAACTTGTCTGCGAAGCCGATAAAACCAGTTTCAGCATCCCAATCGGGCCGTGGGGGGCGTTAATTCAGTTTGGGGTTCGTTTTATGACGAATCGCGTCTCTTTTGGTCTTTTTGTCCAGGTTTCGGCGCAGGGCTTCCGTCAAGTCGATGCCGGATTGATTGGCCAGGCAAATGGTGACAAACAGCACATCGGCTAGTTCGTCCGACAATTCGCCCGGCGATTCACCGGGTTTGGACGATTGTTCGCCACAAGTTCGCGACAAGATTCGCGCGACCTCGCCAACCTCTTCGACGAGCTGCGCAAGGTTCGTCATCTCGTTGAAATAGCGCACGCCAATCGTTCGAATCCACTGATCAACTTGGTGTTGTGCTTCCTGAATTGAAAGTGGCAGGGTGCTGGGTGAATCGCTCATTGGGCCAGCAACAGGTAAGTGCCGCTTTTACCAGCGACCGCTAGGTCGGTCTTTGCGTCACCGTTTAAGTCAGCAGTGACAATTTGAAGCCCGGTTCCAACGTGGCCCTCTTCGATCGTGTGACGCGTGAATGTTTTTTCGTTCGCGTTCCAGTCGTAGTAGTACATGCACGGCATTTCATTTCCGCCGGGGTCTTTTCCGTTGTGTGCAAAGTAGCGTTTGCCAGTGATCAGTTCGGGGTTGCCGTCACCGGTGATGTCAGCCCAGGCAAGTGAGTGCGGTTGGCTGTAGGACTTGTCGATTTCGTGCGGAGTCCAGGCGATCTTGCGGTCGTCACCGGTGCCTTGGATTCCATCGTTTTGCCACCAGAACAAACCGAAGTCGTGGCCGTTGCCAAAGATCAAGTCGCCGTCGCCATCTTTGTCCAAGTCGACTACCAACATTGGCAGTGACGAGTGCAGTTTCCAGTCGGCGTGAAAGGTCCACGGTGCTGACCATGGTTGATCGGCCGGTTGTTCGTACCAGCCTTGGCCGACCAACAGGTCCGGTCGACCATCACCGCTGATGTCGCCGACCGCGACGCCGTGCCCATTGCCCTTTTCGCCGAGAGTGTGCGGGACTAAGTCAAACATCGCACCGCCGTTTTCAGCGTTTGGTTTTTCACGATCACTCAAACGCCAGATCACGGTAGGCACATCATTTTTCCAACTGTTGACGATCCACTCTGGTCGGCCGTCGCCATCGATGTCTTGCAGCAGTTGTCCTTCGTTGGCTGAGTTGCCGGTGTCCACTAGCAAATGCTTGGGCCACGTTTTTCCCAATCGCAGCGCATCATCGCCTGGGTTTTGATACCAGTGCACTTCGCTGGGCAGGAAAGAACCGGCGATCACATCCAGTCGGCCATCGCCGTTGACGTCGAACAGATAGTCACCATTGCTTTCAACGTAGCCATTCCAGTCGTCGATCGAACGAACCGGACGTGGTTCCCAATTGCCACCTGACTTGCCGTCGCCGCCACGGAACCAGCTTCGTCCGGCGACTAGGTCTGTAAATCCATCTCCGTCGACATCACCGGCTGAGATGCCTTCGTTCGCGTCGAGAGCCAGCAAACGGTGGGAAAAACTTGCCACTGGGGATTGGCCGGACGCTTGATCGCACGCGGTCGTGGATACAAGGAAGCCAGTCAAAAGAACGATTGCGGGAGGGAAACGCATGCAATCGACGAAGGATCGGAATGCCAGCATGGGGGAATCCTTAAAGAGGCGGGGAGGGCACATTTGTCTTGCGGGGCGGGTTCGCAGGGAACTTTTCGCGGTTTTAACCGTAATGTTTCAGAGCGAATTGCTTGCGCAACCGGAACGAGTGTTTGGGATGCAGTGCTGTTTTTCAGAGTAACTTGGAAGCACACTATTGAAGACTCAGCTAAGCCGCCATGATTATAGCCACTCGACGGCACTGAATTGCTTGGCAGTCAATTAGCAGCAACCGCAAGGCAACGGACACTCCTGCGGTTCAATTTGGCACGTCGACGTATCCTTTAAGAAACATCGAGGCGGCATTGCAAATTTCCAACCAAAACGACCAGCTCTATCTTGAGGACATGCGTGTAGGCGATCGCTGGATGAGCGACTGGCGAGAAATCACGGCGGATGACGTCGCTGATTTTGCTAGCCTGACCGGCGATCACGATCCCCTGCATACTCCCTCGGCGGGCGGTTCACCATTTGGCGAACCTGTCGCCCATGGTTTGTTGGGACTCAGCGTTTTGGCGGGACTCAGTAGCGATCATCCTTGTGTCGCAACATTGGCGTTGGTTGGGATTTCAGATTGGCAGTTCGAGGCGCCGATTTTCTTCGGCGACCGAGTGCAAGTGTCGACCGAAATCGAAGCAATCGACCAGCATGGGCGTCGAGCTGGTCGGGTGACTTGGATCCGTCAATTGCTGAACCAACAGGGGCGGATTGTCCAACGAGGACGGTTTGTGTCATTGGTTGCCACCAAAGCGCGGGCGCGACGCTTGTCGAGCCAAGAAGAAACCCAGCGTGGAACACTGCCGGCTCGCTAAGCCAATCGGCCGATGCGGGTGGCATGCTGAATCGGTTCGCACACGTTATCACCGGATCACTTTTTCCTTGCGTTTCTCTGCTGTGTTGTTGATCGCGCCATGTTGTTGATCGCTACTGACGAGGCTGGTTACGGGCCCAAGCTTGGTCCGCTGGTGATCGCCGCGACGGTTTGGCAGATTCCTGGTGACGGTCTGGAACACCAAGCGATCGATGCGTTATTTGCACAGCTTCGCAAACCCGCCAAGATCGGCGCGACGAAAATCCGAGTGGATGATTCGAAATCCATTTTCAAGCCCGGGACCGGGCTTGCTTCGTTGCACGCGGTGGTCAGTGCCAGTCATCACGCATGCGGTCGCCGCGAACGTTCATTGCAAGAAATGTTGCCGCGGATTGCTGCCGATGACTTGCTGTCAATCAAAGCCACGCCTTGGTTGCACGGATTGTCGGACGCCGAATTTTTGGATGTCGCCCAGACATCCGAATGGTTGTCGGCATGGCAATCAACGGGGATCCGCTTGGTTGATGTGCAATCGCGAATAATCACAGCGGCGAAGTTCAACGAAGCCTGCGCGGACGGAGCCAACAAAGCCGATTTGTTGTCCGAATCAACGATTGGATTGGCAAAGTTGGTGATGGACCGAAATGTCGGCGACGAAACGGACGTTGCGATTTACTGTGACCGGCACGGCGGACGCCGGTATTATAGCGGCGTGCTGGGGCATGTCTTTGCCGATGCCGCGGTCCAAGTGATCGTCGAAGCGAAGCAGCACAGTGCCTATCGGATGACCGACCGCGGTAAGACGATCGAAATCGCGTTCACGGTCAAGGGAGACTCGTTTACGCCGGTTGCCCTGGCTTCGATGCACGCCAAGTATCTGCGTGAACGGATGATGGAATCACTAAACGGATACTTTGCCGGGCTGCATCCCCAAGGGAAAGTGCTGGTGCCGACGGCCGGCTATCCCGTCGATGCGGATCGTTTTCTCGCGGATATTGCCGCCACGATTCATCATCAGAAAATCGATCCGAGTAAGCTGATTCGATCTCGCTGATTCATCCCGCTGCGTGATTCTGTCATTTTCAGCGGGTGATTTGAATTCCGAGGCACGGCGTGTTAATGTCGCCAAAGCGAAAATCACCCCTCAAAGCTTGTGAAAGTCTCCCGATGAAACGTTTCTACCGCAATTTGATCTGTCTGTCCGCCTCGCTCGTCGCGGTATCGCTAGGCATGGGAACAGGTGTGCAGGCCGCAGACGGTGATTCAAACGACGGCAAAGTGCTGCGTCACGCGGTGTTCTTTTCGTTCAAAGAATCGTCGTCGAAAGAAGACATTGCGAAAGTGGTCGAAGCTTTCGAGGCTTTGCCGTCAAAGATCGATTCGATCACCGATTTTAAGTGGGGCACCAACAACAGCCCCGAGGGTCTGGACGACGGGTTCACGCATGCATTCGTGTTGACCTTTGCCGACGAAGCGGGCCGAGCAAAGTACTTGCCCCATCCAGCACATGCGGAATTCGGTGGCGTGTTGCGTCCGCATATGAACGACGTTTTCGTGATCGATTACTGGGGAAACGAATCGAACGTTGACCTAGAAAAGGAACTCAAGCACGCCGTTTTCTTCAAATTCAAATCCGACGCATCAGCGGCTGATATCAAGACCATCGAAGAAGCGTTCGCTGCGCTGCCGTCAAAGATTGACACGATCAAGGCGTATGAGTGGGGTGTGAACAATAGCCCTGAAAAGCATGACGACGGATTCACTCACGCCTTCATGGTAACGTTCGACAGCGAAGAAGGCCGTGCAGCCTATCTTCCACACGCCGATCACATGGCGTTCGTCGAAATCTTAAAGCCCATTCTCGAAAAGCCTCGTGTGATTGACTTCTGGGTCCAGTAACGTCGATTGTGTTTTAGCCTAAGCGGCTTCGGGATCAAATTTTGGTTCATCGCTTTGTGAATCATCGTCTGAGCCCTCGCTATCATCGCCGTCGCGGTAGTACGTTCGCATGCGGGCGGGCAGCGGATCAATGGCTAGTTGATCGGTCAGATAGCCTTTCGCTTTGGCAAGTCGCAGCACTTCGATGACGTCACCATAACCGCCACCAACGGCAGTCAGGCCCGCGATGAATTCAGGCACGCTGGTGTTGACGACCGCGATACGATCTTCTTCGCCAGCTTGAAATCGGCTGATGCGGATTTGTCCGGGCGAATCGGTATCGGGTTTGATCATGATGCCGGCAGGGCCTCGCATGAACTGTGTCAACTGAATATTCGAAAGGTTTCCGAACAAGACAACTTCGGGCGACTCTCGCAGCGAAACCACGACGGTTGGCGAGGCACTTGTTTGAACTTGGTACAGCCAAAAGGACCCGAGCGTTTGGCCGTTGAGTTGTCGGGGGCCGTCAGATCGGCGGCGGATCGAACAGAATGCGCCGTAGCGAGTCTCCAAGCTTGCTTCGCCGGTAAGACGTTTTAGCGCATCGACAGACTCTTGTGACTTCATGCCTTGCAAGGCCACCAGTCCGGGGGCGCGGAAAGCAGCGACTTCGCGAATTGCATCTTCAAGTGCTTCGATGCCTTCGACTCGGTCCAAATACGCTAACGCCTCGGCTGCATAGAACCGTAGTTCTGGATTCGTGGATTTCAATCCATCGATCAGCGTCGGCACGGCGCTTTCGCCGAGCGCCTCCAATTGAATGGCAGCGTCGGCAGCGGTGGCTGGATTGGCAAGACGGCTTGCCAAGTTGGACAAGCGTTTCTGAGTGTCCGAGGACTCCGGTTCGACTCCGATTGCGCGAATCACGGTCATCATTCGGCCGATACTGTCGCGATAACGTGGATGGACTTCTAGTTCGATGTAGTCGTCTTCGAGTGGTTCGGCGATGCCTTTGCGAGTCGTTCCGTCAAAGAAGAAGAAACGGCGGTTGATCGCCAATGCGATCGCGCTGGCCATGGCAACATGTCGGTATCGTGGACGCAGAATCAACGCCAGCGGCCGGCTGGTTTGGACACGGCCACCCGAAATGATCGTGCCTTCAATTTTGTTGCTCTCGTCCATCGACGCTGAATAGGCAGCGCGAGTCAGAATCGGACCGGTTCCGATCGCCAGTACTTCGCTTTGACGAACCGAGCTTTGCATCAATTGTTTCTGTACCGCGATTTGTTGGCGCAGTCGTGTGTCGAGCAACCATCCGCCATTGAGGTCCGATGCACGGCTTTCTTTGGGAGCCAGGACTTTGATGTCCATTGGGTCGCCACGTCGTGCGCCTGGAGGAATCGCGGCGACGACGCGGACCAATGCAGTATCGGGGGACTCTAAAAAGTGGTTGGGGTTGTCAACGTCGCGACGTTTCATTTCTTCGAGCAATTGCTCGCGATACAGCGACGGATCGGCCGCTCCGCCAGTTCCGGCAAGCGAACTGACCGCTCCGACGCCCTCGATCTGTAATGTGTTCATGCCGTGAGGAATCGCGGCTTCGCGGACCAAGTCCGGTGGGGCCGGTGCTTGCATCAACGCTTTTAAGGCTTCATTTTCATCTTCGTCGGGTTTTCCACGCCATATCGAACAGCCGCCAGCGGTCATGCAGGCGAGCAGCAGTATCAGAACGGGAAATTGAGGTTTCTCGGAGAGCTTCGGCATCCTGCCACGCATCCGTTAAAAAGGCGAGAAAACGGCCACTATCAATTGGGGGTCATACCGAAACCGGAGGGGACGAGGCAAGCCGGAAAATGGCGGCTCGAATTGGCAAACGAGCATCGACACGATTTCACAAGCATGGATTTCATAAGCATCAGTGGTGCAGCGAAATCGGCCGCATCGCTTAGACTGGGGGCGTGGCGGGATGCCGGTTGTTGTTTCCCCGTCGAGCCTAACTTTTGCCCTTTTTGATTTGAGAGCCGCTGCATGGCATTCCTGAGCCTGATTTTGGCGTTGCTGGTGCATCCGGTCCACGAAACCGTCACAGAGGTCCAGTGGAATCCGCAGACGCGGCGAATGGAAGTCGCGGTGCGGTTGGATATCGAAGACGAGCAGTGGATCAAGACCAAAGTGGGCGGCGGTGATCAAACGCCGATCTGGGCGATCCGGTACCTCCAGAAACGAGTTCGGATTACCAATCCGCCAGAACCAAAATCGTCGCCAGAATCCAAGGTGGCGAAAGATTCGGCCACCTATCACTGGATTGGACGGGACCGCGACGGGGCTCATGTTTGGTGGTACTTTGAAATCCAACCAACCGATGGCAAGCGGCCTGAATGGATCGATTGCCGGCTGCTGTTTGATCGCGAACCCGATTTTCTGCATCGACTGCTATTGTTAAATCACACGCCGCCGCGAGCGATGAACCTGACTGCGACTCGGTCGAGAGTTCGGCTTGATGCGGCGGCGGACACTGTTTCACCAGGCAAAACGAACCCTAAGAATACGACTGACCATGACGAAGCACCCTTGCCGCCAACTGACCTGTGAAATTATTTCGATCGGCGACGAGATGACCAGTGGCGCGAGACTGGATACGAACGCCCAGTGGCTAAGTCGCCGAGTCGGTGAGTTGGGCGTGGTTGTCAAGTTTCACTCGACCGTTGGCGATACGTTGTCGGACAACGTCGACGTCTTTCGTATCGCAGCCAGTCGCGCCGACATCGTTGTCGCAACCGGTGGACTTGGGCCGACCCGCGACGACCTGACTCGCGAAGCACTGTCGATCATGGTCGACCGGCCACTCGAAATGCGAGACTCGGCGATGCAGCATATCGAATCGATGTTCGCAAAGCGGCACCGCGAGATGCCGGAACGCAATCGTGTTCAGGCGATGTTTCCGATCGGCAGTGACGAAATCTTCAATCCCCAAGGCACAGCGCCTGGTATTGATTTAAAAGTCGAACGCGATGGCCAAATGCCCAGCCGAATCTTTGCGTTGCCTGGTGTTCCCGCGGAAATGGTTCGCATGTTCGACGAAACCGTGGCACCCCGGATCATGCAGCAATCGGGCGGCGGTTCACGGATCTCGCACGCAGTGATGAAGTTTTTTGGTGTTGGCGAAAGTGAAATGGAGCAACGGCTTGGTGAAATGATTTCACGTGACCGAGAACCACGCGTCGGCATCACCGTCAGCGGCGCGACGATCTCGTTGCGCATCACGGCGACGGCCGACACCGATGAAACGTGCGCGGCCATGATCGCCATGACGCGCGAAGAAATTTTGAAGTTGGTGCCGGAATACTATTTTGGTGACGGCGAATCGTTCGAACAGCAGCACGCCGTCGAGGCGACGCTGCGAGCTCGAGATGAATCGTTGTGCGTCATCGAACTCGGTCGGGCTGCATTACTGGGTGATTGGTTTGCCTCGCTTGGCGATTCGCCGGCCTATCGCGGTGGCATATCGCTAGCGACGACGGATGACATGGTCGGGCTGTTGGATGTTGCCAACACGGCCGACGCGATGACTGAAATCCAGCGTCGTTTCCGATCGGATTGGGTGTTGATGGTCGACGCTTATCCGCCGCTCGATGCGAAACCCGAAACGCCGCTACCCAACGCGGATGTGAACTTGGTCGTCCGAGCGCCGGGCGGCAAGTGTCACGAAAAAACGATCAGAATCGGCGGTCATCCTGATATCCTGCATGCCCGGATTGGCAAAGCGGCGATGGCTTGGTTGCGCGAAGTGCTAGAGTAAACAGACGACAGATCTTCCCTCTTTAAAAGGACTCACCCGATGCGATGGTTCACACTGGCAGCCTTCATGCTTTTGGCGTCACTGGCGGTTGCTGCCGACAACACCAACGACAACGCAGATCGCGAGACTCGGTTGGCCAACTACCTGACCGGGGCAAGCTTTGTTGGCAAGTTCACGGTCGATGGCAAAGAAGACAAACTGCCCAAGACAGAGCAGTACATGATTAGCAAGTGCGAAAAAATGGACGCCGCTGATCAGTATCGATTGACGGCCAGGATCAAGTATGGCGAAGTCGACAGCGAGGTGCCGATGGAGATTAAGATTTTGTGGTCCGGCCAGACGCCTGTGATCACGTTGGACTCACTTTGGATTCCCGGCATGGGAACGTTCGATGCCCGAGTGATGATCCACGCTGGACGTTATGCGGGGACATGGCAGCACGACAAAGTCGGTGGTCACATGTTCGGCAAGATCGTTGTTGCCGGTTCGAAAGATCCGGCGGAAGCGGACGAAGAAGTGAGGGGCGATCAGTAGGGATCACGTCCGTCGGACTGTGTCCATCAAATAAAGAACGCCCGGCTTCCCCCCGAAAGCCGAGCGTTCTTCGCTTCTTTTTTGTCCTACCGTTCGGTTAGCTTCTGCGGGTTGTCTCTCCACCGGCTCCCGCCGCCCGCGTCGCAGTTCGAACGATTCGACAAAGCATCAACGGTTTGATGCCAAGAAGCGTCTTTTCGATAGCGGGTCGATCGGTTCCAGTTCGCCAAAGTTAAACGCAGCGGCAGTTGCACCGGGTGCGATGACCAAGCTGGTGAACTGGTCGTTGCCGGTGTTGGACGACGTTGCACCTGTACCTGCGGTTTCACTGCCGTCGGCCAAGCCAGCGGGCTGTGTTTCAGTAACTTGATACGATCCGGCTGCCAACTGAGCGAACACGTAATCGCCAGCGGCGTTGGTTTGTACGGTGCGATCAACCACCGTGCCTAAGTTGTCGGTGCCGGTCAATCGGATGCTGGCACCTTCGATCCCAGTGTCGCCGGTATCAAAGATGCCGTTGCTGTTAACGTCCAAGTAGACTTTGCCCGCAATCGATCCAGTCAACGGATCGACCGTCGTCGCAACGGTTGCCGTGTTGTTGGCGGTTGCTGTTTCGTTGGTATCCGAAGTGACCACCGCGGTGTTGGTTTGCACCGTGCTGACGCCACTGTCGATGGTGCCGGTGACGGTGAAGCTAAACGTTCCGGCACTTGCCAAGTCACCGCCAGTCACGGTGATTTGATCGCCATTGATCGTGATGCCGGAGCCGCCAGCGGTTGTGAATGCGGTGCCGTCGGGACGAGTACCGCCGGTCAATGTCACGCCGGCTGGCAAGGTGTCAGTGACGACGACGTTGGTTGCCGACGACGGTCCGTTGTTGACGACGTTGATCGTGTAGGTCAACGAATCACCCGCGGCCGCAGTCGTGTCGGAAACAGCCTTGGTGATCGCCAAGTCCACGATCGGCGTCACGGTGATGTCGACAGCGTCGGAGTTGTTGGTGATGTCGTTTTCACCAGCAGCCGACAAGTCGGGCACGCTAGCGGTGTTCGTGATCGTGCCCGAAGCGTTGGCATTGACCGTGAAGTTCAACGTGGCGGTCGTGGTTGCGGAAGGTGCAAGAACGACGGCGGGGAAAGTGATCGTGCTGCCCGATGCCGTGCCCGTTTGCCCTCCCATCGTCGCACTGACGAACGTCAATCCGGCAGGAATTGCATCGGTCAGCACGATGCCCTGAGCTTGGCTAGGACCGTCGTTGGTGAGCGTAACCGTGTAGGTTACCGTTGAACCGATGGCAGGCGTCGCACTGTTGACGGTCTTGTCGACGACGATGTCGAATACCGGCGTTAGCGATGTCGTCGCAGACGACGAGTTGTTGGTGGTGTCCAGTTCAGTACCGGTCGACGTCACCGAAGCAGGGTTGACGACGTTTCCGGATGCGTCACCGACAGCGTCGTTGTTCACGGTTGCCGCAACGGTAAATGTCCGTGTCTCGCCGACAGGGATGGAATCAAAGTTGACCGTGATGATGCCGTTGGCGAAGTTGCTAGTCGTGGCTGTGGCCGCCGTAATCACAACTCCCGACAAGCCGGCCGGCAATGTGTCCGAGACGACGACGCTGGTGGCATCGCTGACACTGTCGGTGTCGTGGCTGACCACGAAGGTGTAGATCAACGTGTCTTGTCCGGGGACGGCGGTTGCCTTGTCGACCGTCTTGTTCAGGATCAGGTCGACTTGCCGGCCGGGATTGATGTCCACGCTGTCGGTGTCGTTGGCCGCGTTGCTGTCGGTGTCGGTGGTGGAAATCGTAGCCGCATTTGGAATCACGCCGGTGGCGTCCGATCCGATCATGACATCGAACGAGAACGTACTGGTTTGCAATGAATCCAGAACGCCGACGTCAAATGTTAACGTTTGCCCGTTTTGCGTTACCGTGACGCCCGTGGTGCCTGCGTTGAGGCTGCCGGTGACAAAGGTCAAATCGGCGTCGAGCGTATCGATGACCGAAACACCGCGAGCTTGTCCAGGGCCGTTGTTCGTCGCCGCGACGGTGTAGGTCACCGTGCGCCCCGCGATTGCGGTGCCAGAAACTGTTTTGTCGACGGCAACATCAACGACTCGGTTGATGGTCGTGTCTTCGGACGTGCTGTTGTTGTCGGGGTTGGGGTCGGTATTTGGCGATGCCGTGACCGATGCGGTGTTGGTCAGCGGGCTGACTGCGTCGGGACTAACTTCGACCACCAGCGTGATTGTCGAAGTGGCTGCGTTGGCCAGCGTGCCAACCGTTGCGGTGACTTCGCGGGTCGTCGAATCGAACGAGACCAGGTTGGCAGCACCACCGACGTTGCCGCTGATGAAAGTAACGCCAACGGGCAGCGGGTCGACCACAATCACACCGGCGGCGCCATCAGGACCATCGTTGGTGACGGTGATTTCATAAGTGAATTGATTGCCAGCGTTGACCGGGTCCGTCAGATCGACCTTTTCAATTCGTAAGTCGGACGCAATGACATCGACAAGCTCGTCATCACTATTGTTGGTTGCGTCGGTTTCAACTTGGTCGCCGACCACGGTGGCCGTGTTGGTCATGTCCGCGGTTTGATTATCGCCGATGTCGGCGTTCAAGCGGAACGTTGCGGTGGTTCCCGCAGCGACCGTTCCCAGAGCAATCGTAACGGTCGTTCCGTTAACCGCTGGTGAAAATGCACCGGACGCATTGGTCATGCCGGTGTAAGTCAAACCGGCTGGGAAAACATCGGTGACCACGACGTTGGTGGCTGCAAGTGGACCACCGTTTTGGACCACGATGTCGAAGACCACATTTCCACCGGCTGCGACAACGGACGAAGCGGTGACTAGAGTCTTAGTGATCGACAAGTCGATCTGTGGGACAAACCCAAAGTCCACTGTGTTGTTTGTGTTGGCGTCGGTGTCGCCGTCGTTGGTCGGTTCAAGGTTCGACTCTAGCGTGATCGTGCCGCTAGCGACATCGCCGCCTGCGAGCGTGGTGCCGTTGTCGTCATCGTCGACATTATCATCGGGATCCGATGCGGGGTCGTTGCCGGTGCTGTTGGCAAACCCAAACAGAGCGGCTCCCGTGACAAACTGGGAACTCGGGACGACGGCCGCATAGTTGCCCGGCGTTAGTCCGGTGAAGTTGTAGACTCCGCCGGCGATCGTTGTCGTGGTCGCAACCAGCGTGTCGGTAGTCGGGTCGACGGTTCCGTTGGGATCAGTCAATTCGTAAAGTTGGACCGTCACACCCGCCACGCCGGCTTCGGTGCTTTGGCGGATTCCATCGTCCTGTCCGCCATCGGAACTGTCGTTGAACAGTTGGCCGCCAAGCGACAGAGGCAGGATGTTTGCCAAGTCGGCTTGGACGATCACTGGCGTGATCGCTTCGACGATCGAGATGTTGACGTCGTTGTTCGCAACAGTGATCGGCACGTTGGTTTCAATCGCACCGACGTCGTTGAAGTCCGCACCGGTTCCCGTGTTGATCGTGAAGCTCGAGAACGGAATGTAGACTTCTTGGTTGGCCACTAAGTCTTGCGGAATCGCGATCGTTACGATCGACGAGTTGCTTGCGTCCGAGTGAACAATCACTTGGATGCTGTCGCCGGGTTGCTCGGCTCGCAGCAATGCGATCAAGCCACCGTTGGGATCGACTGCTACACCGGCCGCGCCGCCGCCTAGCGAGACACCGACACCGCCGGTCCGCAGGCCGGTCGCATCCAAGGTAGCGGTCGTGTCGGATCCGTCGTACTGGATGTTGACCGAACCAACGCCGCCGGCTCCGGGCGAAACGGTTAGCTCACTGTTGAGGTTGTTGACCTCGAACAGAATGTTGCCCGAAGTTGCGTTGACGGAAACGTCTCGGCTGCCACCGATGGCTTCGGTCGCACTGATCGACGAAAACACCGATGGGTTGGCGGCATTGGCCAAGACGGTCATCGGAGTCACCGAGTAATCGTCGATCAATGCAGTTCGGATGCCGTTGTCGTCAACGACTTCGACCGTTAGTGGGCCCGGTGTTGTCAACTGGGGAACGGTCGCTTGTTGAACGAAGTAAGTGCCCGGCGACAATTGGTCGAAGCGATAGTCACCACTCAAGTCAGTCGTCGCGGTGCCAGAAAGCGTGTCGCTTGCGTCGAATGTGCCCGGCGTGGTTCCGTCGTCATTGAATAGTTGGATTTGGATTCCGGTAGCACCGGCCGTGCCTGGCGAGACCAAGTTGCCGCCTGCGTCGACCAACACGGGCGGGTCACCCGCGGAAGATCCGTCGTTGGCTTGGTCGACAAACGCGGTGCCGGCGATCACGCCTAAGTCCGACGCCATCAATTCGCGTCGTTCCATCTGCTCCAAACGCAGCCGTCGGTCATTGCGTTTGCGTGCCGATCGCTTGTTTGACGACGCTGGCTTGGAAGCCACTTTTGACGGTGCCGACTTCGATTGAACTAAACGACTTAGAAAGTTTTGCCAGACCATCATGATCTTCCGTGTTTCGTTGAACTTGCTTGAAGCAACCGACGCCGAACTCATTTCGGGCGTTCTTCAAGATTTTGGGGGGGAGAGAATCCGCGCTGTAACTCAAGCTGCAGACCGTCCTGTCCAGGTATCGGACAATCGTTTCAACGGTCTTGATCGCAATGTTCGGATTAAGCCGAACTTACCAACGGTACTCGCCACCAATCGAAAGCCCCTGAGCCCAGTAGTCCGTGGTGTCGAACTTGAATCCAGGGCGGCTTGCACCGGTGAACGGATCTTGTTCGGGCGGCAGCAACGCTGGGTTCAGGTCGCGATCGATTTGATCGCCGGGACGAACCACATTGGACCAGTAAAGGAACGTGTAACCTACAGTCGCACGCAAGTGGTCGGTCAGTTGGTAGCCCAGGTTCAGGTCTAGCTGAGGGATCACCGAGAACTCGTCTTGTTCGTATACACCAATGTTGGTGCGTTGAGCCAACAGGCCGCCCGAGCTTGACACTTGAGTTCCGGTCGAGTCGGTCGAGACCGTCGAGCCGTTGATTCGGACCGTTTGATTGGTCACACCGAACGCCATTCGAAGCATCGCATCGGCACTCCAGTATCCCCGTGTGCGACGATACTTCCAACCCAAGTCGAAGCCGTTGAATTGGTTTTGTGTTTCGAAGCTGTCATGAATGTTGAAAGTGCTGACCGGGTCGATTCCACGAAGGTTTTCGCGGATGTTGACGCTCTCGTCCAGTTGCAGGTAACGGTAACCGAACATCACTTCTTGGCGGCTGCAGAAGTGTCCTGGGCATCCGCAGAACAATCCCGAAGTGCAGCCCTCGTTGGCCATCCGGAGATGACGCAAGTGAATTCCAGTCCCAAAGAGTTCCGACGATGCCGTTGCTGAAACTGTTCCGGCGATGACGTTCGGGAACGACACCAATTCTGCGTCTTCGCGAGCCGCACCGGTGGTTGGGTTTACGTTGAAGAACGGACGAGCCAGGATCGTGGCACCACTGCTGGTTGCACTGAACGACTCGCTCTCTTGACCGATCTTGAAGTACTCACCGCCCAGACCCCAGGTGTGACATCCATCCAACCACACGCCGAAGTTGAAGCGGAAGCCGTCAATGGAGTCTTCTAAAACTTTGTTACCACCGAACAGAATCGATGAGGGTCCGCCAAGCACACCGGCTTGGTTGACGTTCGTTCCCGTTGGGCTGGTTGTGACCAAAGGTGGCAATTCCATGCCGTCTTGGAACCACATCAGATACTCGGCACTAAACCATCCGTCTTGTGGCAAGCAAAGGGTCACGCAAGGACGCCAAGCGTTGGGGCTGATCAGTTCGCCACAGGTGCTACAGCCGCTTGATCCACACGTGCCCGAGTTGCATCCGCCACCCATCGAATCGCAGCCACCAGTGCAGAACACGTCGCCGCATCCGCAACCGCCCATTGAATCGCATGACGATGATGACATGTCTCCCTCGTAGATGACTTCGCCTTCCATCGGCGACATCATCACTTGGCCGTCTAGGATTTCGTGCTCGTCGTAATTCGAGTAAGTCGAATCGACGATCGACATCGAATCATCCGGAGGCACTGGAATGCCGCGGCTCGAAACGTGTCCAACTGGACGAACCGATTTCTTTGTCTTGGTTTGACGAGCCGGGGCAGGCTTGAGTTCGAAGGCCGGTTCGACGGCTGCCTCGACTAAAGTCGACGACTGTGTGTTTCCCGACTTGGTGGTTTCACGAGTCGGCTGCCAATTGGCTCGAGCGGCTTTCTCGGTCGTGCGAACGCTTCTTCGACTTGAAGACGACGTGTTCGACTGATTTTGTGCCGAGGCCACAGGTCCGCAGGTCGCAATGACCAACGCGACAAGAGAAAAACTGATGGTTCTTTGAAAGGTAAGCACGGGCTTCACCATGGGATGCTTGGATGGCGTGTCGTGAAACAGCACCGAAATCGTTTTCCCCCCCGGGAAGAACCAGACAGCAAATTCCGCCTTGCGTCGGCACACACCGACTGGTTCCCTAGCGATATCGACGGAGAAGTGCCCGAACCTCAACTCAAAATCGGAATAATCCGAAAAATCGCCAAAGTCATCCCGGCCAGAAAGGTTTCGCTAATCGGAAAAGTCACCCAGTTCAGATCGCCCAGTTCAGATCGCCCAGTTCAGATCGCCCAGATCAGATCTCCCAGTTCAGATCGCCCAGTTCAGATCGCCCAGCTCAGATCTCCCAGTTCAGACGCGGGGGGCGGACTATTTCGATTCAACCATTGCCCAAGATGCAATCTGGATGAAGTCACACTTGCCGCAACGAACGCGGGCACCGAGTGATTCGGGGTTCACACGAATCCTTCGCTCGCAGCCCTCGCATTCCATCCTCAGTTCGTGCGGCCGCCGCAACAATTCATCCAGCTCGGCCGGGCGTACGCCGGGGACAGCAATGTCCGCCGCAGTCAATCGCGTCAGCAAGTCGTCACTCAGGTCGCTCACGTCGGCGATTCGATCAGCCAAACGGCGCACGCTATCTTCGAACGCGTTGCGAACCAAACGGCCGTTGCCGAAATGTCGATCGCGCGATTGATAGAGCCGATCGAGTCCGACCAGTAAACGATGCCGCGCCGCGGCAGGCAATTCGTAGTCGTTGCTGCGCGACATCGACTCGAAAATTCGTCCCATTTCGACAGGCTCGTAATCGTCGAATTCAACCTTGGTGTTGATCCGCGATGACAGGCCCGGGTTGGACTGAATCATCTTGTCCATTTCGTCACCGTAACCAGCCAAAATCACGGCCAAGTTATCGCGGTTGTCTTCCATCCGTTTTAGTAACGTTTGGATCGCTTCGCGTCCGTAGGCATCGTCGCCAGACGAGTCCAGCAAGGCGTACGCTTCATCGATAAATAGCACACCGCCCAATGCCGAATCACACAGCTTATTTGTTTTCGTCGCAGTTTGCCCCGCATACTCAGCCACTAGCCCACTGCGATCAGTTTCTACTACATGCCCCGAACGCAAGGTTCCAAGAGCGCCAAGGATTTGGCCCACGATTCGAGCCACCGTGGTTTTGCCCGTTCCAGGATTTCCGACGAACGTCATGTGCAAACTGATTGGCATCGTCGAGAGTCCTTTGCCACGACGTTGCTGTTGAAGTTTCAAGAAGTTGGTGTAACTCTTTACTCGCGACTTCACGCTGCTTAAGCCAATCAACGTTTCAAGTTCGGCCATCGCCGTCCGCAGGCGCTCGTCACGATCGACTAACGGTTCGGGCGGCGCTGGCGATCCTGCTTGGGCGTGTTCCTGTTCAAAGGCCTGTGCTGTTGCTCGGCCGCCTGATGATTTCGGCGACGATGGCAAGCTCGCCAGCGTCGATGCTGGATTTGCTGGGTACAGAGCCGCGTCGATTTCTCGCTGCAACAGGTGCAGAGCAACCGATTCTTCTGGCATCGTGTTGCCATCGCATTTGGCGACCAGGTTGGCCAGACGCATCACGATCGTTTCGATTTGAGCCTTGCTGTCGGCCAGCGGCGGATAGCGAACAAACGGTGCGACCAAGGATTCCCACGTCAACAGATCCGCTTGTTGGAACAGTCCCGTCGCGGCTTCACGGAGCTCGCTGCCTTGAAATTCTTGGCCCCAAAGGTGTTCGATCATCGCCGCAGCGATCTTCTTTTCCGGTCCCGTCCATCGATCGTCCGCTCGCACCACGGTGACGTATACCTTGACAAGCAGTCCCCGATGCAGGTCGTCCATCAAAGCCGGGAAATCTTCGGGACGCCCCTCGATCATGGTGGGATAGCGGCGAACCATCCACTTGCCGCACTTCTGGTACAGCTTTCCGCAGTCCCGGATCACCCGGCGCAGCATCCCGGTCAAGCGAGTTTCGTCAGCGTCGTTCATGAAGTGAAGAGAATGCGAGCGGGACGTGACAGAACAGCGGAGCCGGCGATTGGCGAATACCCAATCGAATCGATACCAGTGTAATGGCCGAACCTAGGTCTCGGCGAGGCGCAGTAAAAAGACGACTGTCCGATCCCTGGGCAACGATTCCCGTTTTCCACCGAGATGGGCGGCTTAGGCTGCCTCGGCGTTGACGCCGTCGGTGATCGTTTTGAGCGACCAGATCAGACCATCAATCGCTTGGTCTCTTAGTGAAACGTCTCGAGCGGCCCAGGCTCGATTGAGCATCAATTCGATCCCCAAATATTGAGTGCCCGCAAATTCGCTACGCATTGCTTTGGTGATGCTGTCGGTCGTGCCGCGGCGTGGATAGTTTCGCCGGACCTTCAACATTTCGGCTTCGTCAAATAGTTCATCAATCCAGTCCAAGCACAAATCGACTTCGTTGTTGTTCGACGGATCGTACAGCAGCCCGACGTCCGTTCGCCGAACTTTGCCACGGCTTCGCAGATCAAACGTTCGAATCGACAAATGAATCACATAGGAATGCCGCAACAGTCCGCCGGCGATTGCTCGTCGAATCCGATCGCGGTAGGGCAGATAGATCAGGTCGATCAAACTTTGGCGATCATCGGGCGACCATTGACGGGTCAGCTTGGGAAAAAGTTCGCGATGATGCAGCGAGCGGCCAACATCGATTAGCTGAGGCGAGTATCGGTTGGCAATCAGCGGCGCATCAAAACCAGTGGCCAATCGCTTGGCCACGTAGAGAGCGGACTGGTCACCTAGCAGTCGGTCTGGCAGCGGGCCAGTTTCGAAGTGCTTTGACGATTTCGAATCGGCCTGTGCGTCACCCTCGGTTCTGATCAGCGCAGCAGGAACGGAATCGCCCCCGACTTCGCAACTGATCAATAAACACATCGCCATACTCGCATTGCAGGAAACGTACCTCCTGCGAGCTAGTGTAAAGACCGAATCAACCCGCGGTAAATGTTGATTCAGCCATGCAGGGCGTCGAATTGAACGAATCAAATCGACTCATAGACCCGTCCAGTGGAAATGGGCGGTTCGGGCAGTGTGGGGCAACTCGCTGCGTCACATTGCTTTCATTTGGTCGTCTGGGGTGACACACAAAAAAATCCGAGACACCCATTTCTGGATATCTCGGATTCTTGTTTCCGTAAGATTCTTCTGTGGAGAACTTCCCGCTTCAAAACGCAGGAGTTTCATCCGGATCGTCGACTAATTCGATGGCGAAGCAGGCGTTCCGGGGTCGTTGTCGTCCGAGGCACCAATGGCGATTGCTGCTGCGATTCCACCGAATGCAGCCAATTTGCCGAATCCGCCGCCACCGATTCCGCCGCCACCACCACCGCCGCTGAATCCGCCACCACCGCCACCACTAAATCCGCCGCCGGAGATTGATCCGCCGCACGAACCGTCGAGGCAGCCAAGTGGTTGATCGCTGATGATTTGTCCGTCCATAGGAACGACGTCGCCCATCATCGGGGTTGGCATCAATTCGCCACCGATTTGGTTGACCAATTCGGTGTCATAGCCGAGGCTCTTGCTGATTTCGCCGCGAAGACGAAGAACTCGCTCACGCAGGTAATTCAGTTGGTCGGCGTTGTCTGGCTTGGTTGCCAGTTCGGCGTCGATCTGCGAGACCAACTTGTCGATACGAGCCAGCATGGCTGGATTTGCTGTTTTAGCCGACGCAACGTCTGCGCGAATTTGCTCGAAGGTGTCAGTTAGGCTGAGCTTGGCTTCGACTTCTTGTCCGATTGCTTCGATTGTGGCTTCTTCGGCTGCAATGCTGGTCGAACAAGTCGCCAGAGCGATCGTCAACGCAAACGCGCTGCTGATGTTTTTGATGTTTTTCATGTCAATATCTAAGGGATAGAGGATTCTTACGGTTTCACTAGTCTGGTTCGGTCTTTAGCTTTTTCTAGTCTTTTGCGTCGGAAAGCTGAAAAATATACAAGTCTCAGTACGCGCCCCGTCGGGTTAGGACGGTTAACGGGGTTTTAACCAGGATCCAGGCGTCCAACCAAAGCGACCAGTTGGCTGCATAGTGGTGCACCAGGAAGACGCGGGTTTCAAACGTGGTTTCATTACGACCTGAAACTTGCCAAAGACCCGTCATGCCGGGCCACATCTGTGTGTATTCGTAGTAATGGGCTTGGTAGCGAACGATCTCGTCTGGCGGAACAGGCCGCGGTCCCACCAAGCTCATTTCGCCAGTTAGGACGTTCCAGAGTTGTGGTAACTCGTCCAAGCTAAAGCGACGCAGCATGTGACCGACGCCAGCGATGATTCGAGGATCGTCTTTCAATTTTGAGTCGCGATCCCATTCGGCGCGAGCGACGGGGTCGCTGGCCAGTTTTTGTTTCAGCACTTCGTCGGCACCAACCACCATTGATCGGAACTTCCACATCTTGAACCGGCGACCATGCTGGCCGACTCGATTGCTGCCATAGATGACTGGACCTGGTGAACGTCGTTTGATCGCGATCGCCAGGATCGCGAACAGTGGGGCGAGAGCCACCAATCCAGGAATCACAATCATCAAGTCCAAAGCTCGTTTGCAGAACCGTGGAACGAATCGTAAAAAGGGCATGTTCAACCGTCGGGTGAACGCACCCAAGACGTCGGACGACTCTTGTGCGGTTGACGAGTTTCCGATCCACACCAGTGATGGGAATTGGAACATCAATCGGTGAGCGGATTCTTGAATCTCGGACGATGCAATCGCCGCGACCGGTGCGCCGTTCAGGCTGGCGATTGAGTACGCATCGTCCAGCGGGCCCAAGCAGTTCGAATCGCTGTGACCATTTTCAAAGTCGCGGCAAACGTAGCCGATCAATTTGAAACCTGACTGCCGAAGCGACTGGATGCGCGAACAGATTCGACTGCCATCCGAGGCGGTTCCAATCAACAGGGTGCCAATGCCCCACCAACTGGTTTTGGCAAGCGCCGTACGGGTCAGGTGTCTGGCAAGCGGCAGTAAAACGGCAATCATGACGGCTGTGCACGCGAAGATCGCGAACTCAATCCGCGGCAACTGCCCAAACAATATATTGATAGTCGACAAGCTAAGTGCCGCCAAAAACGTCGATCGGACGATCCCACGCAGTTCATACACAGGACTAATGCCCGCTCCGGGATACAAACCGTGCAGGGAAATCAAACCAAACTGCAACAGCAGCAGAGCGGGCAACTGAGTCCAAGTGCCGGAATTGAATCCGTGCCCTTGAGACAGATTGACCACATAAGAAGACACAAGCAATGCAACCGCGGTGATTGCCATATCGGCGATTACAAGCGGCACTCCTGTGTAGGTCGACTGTACGAGGTAGGACCGCGACAAGTTGCCATTCATCTTGGCCGCGGTGTGGTTGGCGACGACCGATTCGGCTGGTTGCAGTCGAGGTTCGGCGTGCGGGCCAACGATTAAATCTGACACCGACTGCTTTTCTCGAGCATCGGCGGATTCCGTTTGACCGGATTCAGTACGACGAGGAACGCCACCGGTTTCCGGAGCGATTGCGTCGAGTGAGTGAGGCGACAATGTTGCGACTGAAAGAACCACTGTTGAATGCCAGGCTTTCGCATCGGGAGTACTCGGACAAGAAAACGTCCGACCTCAGGCTGCTCGGCGAGCGGCTGAAATTTGCGTTTTCAGTACGACGTCGTATCCCCCGATACGGGCCGCAGTTGGATCGTTGCGGAGGAGCGACGTCATACAACCGTCCCCCACAGATTCACTGCATGCGAGCCAAACTGTAAAAGATTGCCCCGCAAACCTAGTAATACACTAGTTCGACATGGCTAATGGTTAAATCAGGAATAACCCAATTTACCCAAAAGGTTTCTTCAGCGACGGCGGCGGGATGGGGTTCAATCGCCTGCACCGGCAGGCCAATTTGCCGCAAAATTCCCGCCTTCTGGGGATCGGTGGGGCTTCCTGCACGCCGTGTCAGGCTGGTGCCCGGATCGCTACAATGCCCGCAAAACCAACGTTTCTCTCCAAGGACGACCCGACGCGATGAGTACTGCCGCCCCCGCCAAACTGCCCAATCGAAGTGATGTTCCCGCCGCGGATTGCTGGGATCTGTCCAGCCTGTTCGCCAGCAACGAAGCCTGGGAGGCTGACTTTAAGCTGCTCGAAACGAAGATTCCGACATTCGAGACCTACCGTGGTCGGCTTGGCGAGTCTGCTCAAACGCTGGCCTCGGCCCTGAATTTCGACAACGAATTTGACCTGATTGCTGAACGTCTGGGCACCTACGCGTTCCTGAAAACGACCGAAGACCAGGGTGACAGCCTGTACCAAGGCATGAAGTCTCGGTTCCAGAACTTGGCCGTTCGGGCCGGGCAGGCGGCAAGCTTCATGCGGCCGGAATTGCTGGGAATCGACGAAGCGGCGATGGCCAAACTGATCGAAGACCCAGCCGTTGCACCGTTCAAGCTGCAACTCGAACGATTGGTTCGGTTCCGCCCCCACACGCTGACCGACAACGAAGAGCGGCTGTTGGCGATGCAGGGTGAGATGGCGTCGGCCGCCGGCAACGCCTTTCGTCAGCTCAATGATGCTGACCTGCGATTCGGCGAAGTCGAAGACCACAAGGGTCGCACCGTCGAGTTGTCGCACGCGACGTTCGGGCAACTTTTGATCAGCCCCGAACGCAAAGTCCGTCGCAACGCGTTTCACCAGTACTACAAACAATTCGCAGAACACGAAAACACGTTTTCGGCAACGCTTTGTGGCAGCGTCCAACGCGACGTTTATTACGCCAAAGCACGCAATTACGACAGCAGCTTGCAATCGGCGTTGTTCCCCGACAACGTTCCTGTCGACGTCTACGACAACTTGATCACGGCCGTAAGGGACTCGTTGCCATCTGTCCACCATTACTTGGACGTTCGACGCCGCAAGATGGAGTTGAAAGACATCCATCACTACGACACCTACGTGCCAATCCTCAGCAACATCGAAAAGCACCATACCTGGGACGAAGCCGTCGAAGTGGTGCTGAAATCGCTGGCGCCGCTGGGAACCGAATACACCGACACGCTGGCCAAGGGACTTCGCGGGCGATGGTCAGACCGCTATCCCAACCGCGGTAAACAGTCCGGTGCGTTCAGTTGCGGTTCGTTCGCAGGCGATCCGTACATCCTGATGAACTTCAAACCCGAAGTCCTCAATGATGTGTTCACGCTGACTCACGAAGCCGGCCATTCGATGCACAGTTGGTATTCGTCGCGGAATCAACCGTTCCAGTACTACAACTACACGATCTTTGTCGCCGAAGTCGCCAGCACGTTCAACGAACAACTGTTGACGGACTACTTGATCAAGAATGCCACCGACGACAACGAACGGGCGTATCTGATCAACAATGAACTGGACAGCATTCGTGCGACGGTCGTTCGTCAGACGATGTTTGCCGAGTTCGAAAAGAAGACACACGAAATGGCCGAAGCGGGCGAGCCACTGACCGTTGCGTCGTTCCGCGCTGCGTACCGCGAACTGCTGGAAGCCTACTTTGGCCCAAACTTTGTGATCGACAAAGAACTGGAACTAGAGTGCTTCCGAATTCCTCACTTCTATCGCGCGTTCTACGTCTACAAGTATGCGACTGGCCTGAGTGCTGCAGTTGCTCTATCGCGACGAGTGCTCGAAGGCGGCGAAGCCGAGTTGAAGGATTACCTGTCGTTCTTGAAGGGCGGTTGCAGCAAAGATCCGCTCGACTTGCTCAAAGATGCGGGTGTCGACATGACGTCGCCAGAACCCGTTGCCAAAACACTGGAACACTTCCGAAATCTGACAGAAGAACTCGATCGCTTACTGTGATCCGGTGTCGCCCGCCCCAACCTTATCCAGGCTGCGTAATTTACCCCGCCCGGGTTTTTCGAATCGGTAAATTCGGGTGGCTACGTTTTCATCGCTTCGGTACAAGACGGCCTGCCCTTTTTTAAATGGATCAGGCGAGCGGATGAAAAACTTTGGACGTGTTCTAGCGATGGCTGCCCGACGACGTTGGGCGCTGGCTGGCATTTTGGCAACCTCGTTGATGGTGGCGCTCCTTTGGGGAGCCAATATCGGCGCGATCTACCCGATCGTCGAGGTCGTCTTTGAAGGCAAGTCTTTCCCGGCCTATGCTGCCGAGAAAATCGCCGAGGCTGACAAGAATGTCGCCGACCTAGACGTTGAGATCCTGGATCTGGACCAACAGATCATTGCGGCAAGTGGCGACGCAAAAAACCGTTTGCAAGTCCAGCGAGAAAGCCGCGCGGTCAAGCGAAAAGCGATTTCTGACGGAGTGTATTATCTGTCGATGGCAAAGCCGACAATCGACCGTTTTGCGCCCACCGGGCCGTATCAAACGCTGCTGTTGGTGATGGGGTTCTTGGTCATTGGCACGATGGTCAAGTTAACCGCGCTGTCGATCAACTTGATGTTGGTCCAGTTCGTATCCGAAAAAACGTCGCTGGAAATGCGCGCTGGGTTTTTTCGCAAAGCGTTGCACTTGGATCTGGATTCGTTTGGCGAAAATGGATCAGCCGACCTGACGGCCCGATTAACAAACGATATTTCGAATGTGACCGCCGGTTTGACGGTGTTGCTTGGACGAGTGATTCGCGAGCCGTTGAAAATGGCGGTTTGTGTATGCGGCGCCCTGTACGTGTGCCCGCGGTTGCTATTGCTGGTCATGGTCGTGACACCGCTAGTTGCGTTGGTGATGAATTACCTCAGCAAAGCGATTCGCCGCGCCAGCCGAAAACTGATGGAAGAAATGAGTCAGTTGTACGGGATGCTGAACGATTCATTCGCTGGCATCCGAGTGGTGAAAGCATTTACGACGCAGGGCTTTGAACGAGCTCGGTTCAACACGGCGACCCAGTCGTTGTATCGCAAGTCGATGAAGATGGCGTTCTACAACACGCTCGCTCGCAGCAGTAGCGAATTGCTGGGCATCTGCACCGTCACGCTCGCGATCCTTGCTGGCGGTTACTTGGTCGTCAATCAAGAAACACACTTGCTTGGCATTCGAATGAGCAACGTACCGCTAAGCGTTGGCGAAGTACTTACGTTCTTTGCCATGTTGATCGGTGCCTCGGATCCCGCCCGGAAATTGTCCGACGTGTGGAGTGGTTTGCAGCGTGGCATCGCAGCGACTGACCGCGTCTACGCAATCATGGACAAAGAGGTCCGCGTTAAAGAGCCCGCGTCGCCGTTATCGCCGGCACGTCCCCACGGCGCGATCACCTTCGAAAATGTGGCCTACCAGTATCCATCGGGACCGATCGTGCTTCGCGGTGTCGACTTGACGATTCGCCACGGCGAGACGATTGCCGTCGTAGGGCCAAACGGCAGCGGCAAGAGCACGATTGTGAACTTGCTTTGCCGATTCGACGATCCTCAGTCGGGCACTGTTTCGATGGATGGTGTGCCGCTGAATCAGATGCGAACTCGCGATCTTCGAAAACGAATCGCCCTGGTGACTCAGCGCACCGTTTTGTTCGACGATACGATTGAAAACAACATTCGCTACGGTTGTCCCGGCGCCGATGCCCACGCAGTGGTTCGCGCGGCCAAAATGGCGTTCGCCGATGACTTCATCCATCGCAAGATGCCGGACGGTTATCAAACCATGTTGGGTACCGGCGGCGGGATGCGATTGTCGGGCGGTCAAATGCAACGGATCGCATTGGCACGAGCCTTCTTGCGAGACCCGGACATCCTAATTTTGGATGAAGCAACCAGTCAGATCGACTTGGAATCCGAGCAACTGATTCATCAGGCTTTGGCCAAATTCTTGGTCGATCGAACAGGCGTCATGATCACCCACCGTCCGACCACTTTGGCGGTCGCTGACCGGATCGTGGTCATCGAAGCGGGTGTGGTATCCGACGTCGGCCAGCACAAAGATCTAGTAGAACGAAACCGTTTTTACCAAAGCCTCTGCGGATCTGAGTTCCGCAAAACCGCCTGAGCGTACCACCGTGCCCGGCGAGAGACGCTCGCTGGCAAGACAGGCTTGGTCAGCGTCGCTTGCCTGTTTTGCGCCCGCGATCCCTTTTGGCTCGCAGAATCGAAGGCTTGACGCGGCCGGAATCACCGGTAAGATCGCCAGTGTTCGTGGTGACTTGCCCGGTTTTACCGAGCAAGTGAACAGGGAACTCCGGTGAAATCCCGGGACGGTCCAGCCGCTGTGAACTGCCTTTGGATGTGAAAACATTCAAAACCGACTTACCTATCTCTTGAATTGGCCATTGCTCGGGAATCCGAGCGAGAAGGCAGGGGAGGTCGATCGGCAGTAAGTCAGAAGACCTACCACGAAATAGACGGTTTCGTGCCCTCTCGGATTGGGGTGATCGTTGCAAAGTCTCTGCGGCAACTCAGTCAAGTTTGAACCATGCGTTCGTTGCTACGTCTGTCCGCTGCCGAAGCTTTGATTCCCTTTTGCAGATTTCGCGAAGTGATTTCGAAGGGCTGCATCGATGTTCGGAAAAAGACGCTTGCCAGCGATTCGTGATGCTTTCACGTTGATCGAGTTGTTGGTCGTGATCGCGATCGTGGGTGTCTTGGTAGGGCTGCTGTTGCCAGCCGTGCAAGCGGCCCGCGAGGCGGCCCGTAAGTCGTCGTGCCAGAACAATCTGAAACAAATTGGATTGGCTCTGCACGCCTATCACAATGCCCATCGAACCTTGCCGACCGGATGCATCGAATGGCGAAGCTTCCAGTCACCGCCGACGTTTCGCCAGTACGCTTGGTCAGCAATGCTGCTGCCGTTCATCGAACAGCAGAGTCTTCATGACCAAATCGATTTCTCCGTGCCGTTCGACGCACCTAAGAATGCAATCGCCGCGGCGACCCGCATCAGTGGGTTCGAATGCCCGACTGCCCTCGATCGAGCTCTCGTGCGAGGGCAGTCCGACTATGGTGGGCTGTATGGCGAAAAGCTGATGGATCGAAATCCGTCGACCGGATTGTTTCTGTACGAGCATGCGATCCGGTTCCGTGATATCACCGACGGACTTTCCCACACCATGGCGATTGCCGAAGATGTGGGTGGTCCGGACAGCGAATGGATCAACGGACGCAATGTCTTTGTCCAGTCGCACGGTATCAATGATTCGAACGCATGGATCGGCGACAACGAAATTCGCAGCCTGCATGGCAGCGGTGCGATGGTGCTGTACATCGACGGTCACGTCCAATTCGTCAACGAAGCAATCGACAAGCGGGTTCTTGGTTCTCTGATCACACGATCAGGACACGAAATTGTTCCATCGGACGCGTTCTAAATCTGTTGGCATTTGATATTTGAAACTTCCACGACTACACCATGAAAAAACTAACTCGACTCGCTGCTGCGATTACATTCGCGGTCGCGCTGACTTCACAAATCGCTAGTGCCGAAACGGTAATTGACTTTGAAGATCTGACTCTCACGCCAGGCAGCTTCTATAACGGTAACACGGGCGTGACGAACACCGACGGATGGGTGTCTGGTGGCGCAACGTTCAACAACAGCTTCACTCGGGAGCCGACCTATAGCTACTGGTCTGGATGGGCATATTCCAACGTTACCAACAGCACGACAACGGGTTTTCAAAACCAATACGCATCATTCGCAGGCGGCGGAGCAACTTCTGATGGAACGGTTGATGTCGGCGGCAAGTACGCCGTTGCTTCAGGCGGCAACCTATTCGTCAACTTACCGACCAGTACGGTTGCTCGGTCGTTGTGGTTGAACAACACGACCTATGCGGCGCTGGCGATGCGTGATGGCGCGGACGGCAATAGCGGGATGACAGAGTTCGTGACGGGCGCCTTCGGATCCAAGGAGAGCTACAGCGACATGTTTGGCACATATTCACTTGATCCCGACGGGAACGATTTTTTTCGAATCACGTTCAACGGTAAAAGTGGGCTTGATGGCTTGGGTGCCGACACCGGTTCGGTCACTCGCTATTTGGCGGATTACCGTGATGATAAGTCCGACAACCCGGACGCTTTGCTGTTTGGTGGTAATGACTATGTCTTGTCCCAGTGGCTTGATGTCGACCTCAGTTCGCTCGGAAATGCAAAGTCGTTTTCGGTGTCTTTGGAGTCAACCGATATTGGCCCGTTCGGGGCGAACACGCCATCTTATTTTGCGATCGACAACTTGTCGGTCGCCGCGGTACCCGAGCCGGCAACTTGGTTGGCACTTGTCTCGGTCAGTGGCGCGGTCGCGATGCGTCGCCGCCGCAAACGGAGTGTTTGAAGCGTGTCGTCGAAATACGCTTCACCTAAAAGCAGCTACGTGACTGACTAAAGATCCAGACCCGAAATCGTTTCGCCCTGGCCCGACCATTTGGGTTCCGGATGTCCGATTTCGCCTGGACGAACGGTTTCTTTGGCCGTCAGCAATCTCAATTGATCAGCGGAATAGAGTCGCGGGATCACGTTGTCGCCTCGCCGCAATCGGTACAGAATTCGTCCTTTGCGTCGAACATAGTGCATGCCCCAGACGACACCGACGAAGAGTTCGCGTTCCATTCCGACGCCGATTGTTTCGACTTCGTCGCCGATATCGATTCCATCGGGCTTTACCTTCAACCACATGCAAGGCAACAGTCGAAAGCGAATCTTGCCATAGCTGTAATGGTAGTAGACATCGTCGAAACGGTCTCGCCGCAGCACGCGTTCGCTGGGAAAGCATTTAGTCGCGATCGCTACGTCATCAGGGTGGATGAACGCGTCACCATCGACTGGCCAACGAGGAATGCAACCGTAGTCGGGAAGAACGGGCCACTGCATCACACACCTACAAGTATTCGCCGACGGGCAAGACAAAAACTTTTCCGTCACCGATCCGGCCGCTGCGAGCGACGGTGACAATCTTTTCTAGGATCTCGTCACACCTCGCATCGTCGACCCAAAGCGTGATTTCGACTTTAGGTACGAACGCCTGAGAGTATTCGGTTTCTTGGTATTCATCGAGATAACTCTTTTGGCGTCCATAGCCTTTCACTTCCGTCACGCTGAGCGCTTCGATTGGTGCCAGCCGCAGGCTCTTGAGAACCCTTTCGGCCAGATGAGGACGGACAATGGTGACGATTTGTTTCATACCCTCATATTATCAGAAACCACCCGTGCGTCAGGCCCCGGCGCAGACTTGCCCGTCGTGGCAGACGCCAGATCAGGCTCGGGCGAGACCTGCCATCCAAGCATAAAAAAAGCCCGGCCGTTTCCGGTCGAGCTTTTCTGAGTTCTAAATTGAACGATTTTCGTTCGAAATTACTTCGCGGCTCTACTTCACAAGCGAAGCAAGGTCAGCCATGCAAGTGTCCAAGCAGACGTCTTTAGCAGATGCAAAACCGTGGCTGGCGACAACCTTGCCGTCGGTTGCAAAGGTCACGGTGACTTCTGCTTTTGGGTTGATTCCGTAATCGTCTGGGCCGTTTTCGAATTCGTTGGGGACAACAAACGGGATGTTCTTCACCTTGCTCGTCATGGCAAACTTCTTGGCTGACTCGGCAGCTTCTTCGGCGTTTTCAGCCATCACGTTGACGAAACAAGTCAGTTTTTCGCTTTGATGTTCGACCAACGCACTGTCGATCTTCGAAACCAATGCTGCGACCTCAGGACCGGTCGAGCGAGTGAAGATCACGACTTGTGGTCGGCTTCCGTTCTTGCAGCGATAGCACAGTTTCTTGCCTTCCGCGACACCATCTTCTTCAGCACCCGCGATCTTAGTCACGGTGAAAGGACCCAAGTAGTCGCCGCCTTTGGGGCCGCTCTTGACTTCGTCGTGAGTGGCGGTTTCTTCAGCCGAAACCGACCCGGTCAAACTTGAGGTAGCCAAGGCAGCAACCAATCCAAGGCTCAACAAAAACATCTTCTTCACGGGGACTTCCTTCAAAGGGAGGTAGCAAAATCCGACGGACAAAAGAATTTTGTCTGTCTGCGGTCTGTTCATTACATCGCCGCGTGATTGTACTTGATCCGGCCTGGGAAAGCATGGTTCGACTAACTTAGTCGATTCGCCTGATTGGCCGGACGCGGGTATGTTAGGAAGAAATGCTCATCCGGCAAACCAATCCGCCGCAACGCGACGCGGTTTCTTTGAAATACATCGTTTATCTCAATGCCAGAGTCCTCAAATGATGCTTTCCATGACGTACAGACACTTTGCGAATCGTTGCGCGGACGCTTCCGGATTGCGGACCGTAATTTTGGTAAGAAATGTCTCACTTGTGTTTGCGACCGTCGTCGGAACTCTTTCGGCCGGGTTAGCGATTGCTGTTTCGCCTAAGGCCGGATCACCAGTTGCCAGCATTGTAGGGGACCGCTCGCCCGTTGATTTGGCAATCTCGCTCGACGGCAAATGGATCGTCACCGCCAACGAAACGTCAAATTCGGCGTCGCTGATCCGCGTAGCCGACCAATTGCTCGTGGACGAAATAGCGATCGGCGACCATCCCGCCAACATCACGTTCACGCCCGACGGACAGTTGGTTTTGGTGACTTCCGATTGGTCGGGGACGATGCATGTGCTGCGAATCGATGATGGTCAGGAAAAACTTCGCGTGCAGAAGGCCGTATCGATCGGCAAGCTCCCCTGCGGGATCGCCGTGTCACCGGATTCATCAACCGCCTACGTTGGATTGGTGGCATCCGCCGAGATTGCCGAAGTTGACTTGGTCAGCGGATCGGTTCGGCGAAAGTTCGCCACCGGAAACTGGCCGCGGTACTTGACGCTCAATCACGACGGGACTCGGTTGGCAGTTGGGCTTGCGGGTCAGTCCGAGATCGCCGTCATTGACGTTCGCTCGGGCGAGACTCTTTACACCGAACCGCTATCGAGCGGCATCAACTTGGGCCAGATGCTGACGTCAGCCGATGGAACGTACGCGTATTTTCCTTGGATGGTTTATCGCACCAATCCCATCAACGTACGCAACATTCAGTTGGGTTGGGTGTTGGCCAGTCGGATGGGACGCGTCAGGTTGGATGGCCCGTCGTATCGTGAAGCGGCATCGTTGGACGAACCGGGGTTGGCGGTCGCCGATTCCCACGACTTGGTTTTGACATCGGGCGACGAACGATTGGTTGCATCGTCGTCGGGAACTCACGAGTTGTTGGTATACCGACTGCACGACATGCCGTTCATCGCCGAAGGCGGTCCCGGCGATTTGATCGATCCTCAGTTACGATTCAACCCGCAGCGATTCAATCGGATCGAGGTCGGTGGCCGGCCGATGGGAATGGCGATCGCAAAAGATGATCGCACGGTCTTTGTTGCCAACTATTTGAAAAACTCGGTGCAGGTCGTCGACATCAACTCGAGTGAAGTGGTTTTCGAAATCGATTTGGGGGCCGCGTCCGAAAAGACTCTTGCCCGAACCGGCATGGAAATTTTTTACGATGCCGAGCGGAGTCTGGATCAGTGGTACAGCTGCCAAACCTGTCACCAAGGTGGTGGTACGAATTCGAAAATGATGGACACCTTCAACGACGGCACCGAGATGTCGTACAAGACTGTATTGCCATTGCAGAACGTGACACGAACAGACCCTTGGACGTGGCATGGTTGGCAAACCGATTTGACGGACGCGATGCACCGGTCGGTGGTTTCGTCGATGCAAGGGAGTGCACCGGAGCCGAGCGACAAAGCGGCCTTGATTGCCTTTTTGGGTACGCTGCAGCATCCGCCCAATCCGTTCCGCAATGCCGACGGCAGCCTCAGTGAATCCGCCTTGCGTGGACGATCGGTTTTCGAGAGTCGCAATGCGGCGTGTTTGGATTGTCACTCGGGCGAACTGTTTACCGACGGTGAAATTCACGACGTCGATACGGGATCACAAACGGACCACTACCAGGGATACAACACGCCTTCGTTGCTGGGGACGTACGCAAAGGTTCGCTGGTTGCACAATGGGCGAGCGAAAAGTCTGATGGAAGTCGTGACTGATCGACATAGCCCCGATAAAGTTAGCGGCAATGATCCGCTCTCTGAAAGCGAGGCCGCCGACTTGGTCGAGTATCTGAAGTCGCTGTGATTTCTGCCACGACAACTTGCTGCCGAAACCTATGAACCCTCTCTCTACTTGTCCGCTCGATTCGTTGGGCAAACACACTCGCCAGCACGCTCGGTTTTTGGCAACCGCGTGCGAGCTTGCGTATCTGAGTCCCGATGAGGCGGCCGAGCAGTTTCGACGCCAACTCGGTCTGACCGGCATCATGGTCAGCGTCGATAATACACAGGCGTTCGTTGGCGAAAGCGACGCAGCGATTGTCGTCGCGTTCCGTGGGTCCCAGTCCCCGACGTCGATCGATGGAGTGAAGGATTGGCTGTTGACCAATGCTCGAAATTTTTTAGTGGTGCCCGAAGGCCGGATCGGAACGGACTTTGCCGCAGCCGGTGTAGGGGCCCGTTTTCATCGCGGCTTTATGGAAGCGCTGGCCGAGATTTGGGCTTCGCTTTACGACCGAGTCGACGATGTCTTTGGCCAAAAAGAACGACCGGTCTGGGTGACCGGGCACAGCCTCGGCGGTGCATTGGCGTTGTTGTGCGCTTGGCGGATGCATCGTCATTTCATTCCGATTCATCAGGTGGTGACGTTCGGCGCGCCGATGATCGGCAATCAAGCTGCCGCCGACGCGTTTGCTCGCGAGTTCCCGAATCAGATTTTTCGATATGTCGACGCGGGTGACTTGGTGCCCAAGTTGCCGATGATGAGTCTGCTGAGCAACGACTACAATCATTGCCAAACCGAGGTTCTGGTCGGCAAGTCGACTCTTGTCAAAGCCGCCGAGGTGATCGCTAATGCGGCCACGTCGGGTGCGACTGCGGCAGGAATCGATTCGGTGTTGGATCCAGCGGTCGCCGATGCGATCTGGAACGAATTGTCCAAGGGCATGCCGTCCCATTTGATGAACAATTACCTGTCACGATTGACCGATGGAGAAATCGCGTGATCATGCGTTTAGCTTTTGTTGTTTTGGCCGCCAGTTGTTTTTCGGCATCTGTGGTTGCTATGAAACCTTCGTCTGCTCCGAAAATTGTTGCTCATCGGGGTGCTTCGCACGATGCGCCGGAAAATACCCTGGCCGCATTCCGATTGGCTTGGGAACAAGGTGCCGACGGCGTCGAAGGTGATTTCTATTTGACCACCGACAACCAAATTGTTTGCATCCACGACAAAGACACCAAGCGAACAGCGGGGGAAAAACGGATTGTCGAGTCGTCAACGCTGCAAGAACTTCGCTTGCTCGAGTACGGTGCTTGGAAGGATGCTGCCTTTGCCGGCGAACCGATTCCAACACTCGACGAAGTCATCGCGACCGTGCCGGACGGCAAAACGATGGTGATTGAATTGAAGTCGACGCTGCGCATCATCCCCAAGTTAGTCGAGACACTCAAACGGCATCGCGACAAACCGATCGAGTGGCTTGTGATCGCGTTCGATGCACCCACGGTGGCCGAGCTGAAGAAACAAATGCCTGACTTGAAAGTCCACTGGCTGACCAGTTTCAAGCGATCGACTGCCGTGTCGGCTTACCGTCCGTCAGCACCCGATATCGCGACCATCGTTAAGCAATCCAAGGCGGACGGAGTTGGGATGCAGGGCAACCGAGACGTCATCGACGCCGATTTTGTTGCTGGCTTGAAAGGCGGCGGCTGCAATGAATTTCACGTTTGGACGATCGACGACGGCCGCGATGCTCAGTTTTTCGATGAACTTGGTGCCTTCGGCATTACGACAAACGTTCCCGCCGTGATTGGCCCGGCATTACGGGGCACCGCTGAGTAGAGCGTTTGCGCAGAGTTGTTCAGTAGAACAGCTCAGTAGACTTGATCGTCAACGGGAAAAACTCGTTTCGGGTACCAGGCGTATCCCTTGCGAATCACGATGCCGCGAATCTGTCCGTCTTCGGTCAACGCGGCTGCTTCGTCGACGCCTTCGGCTTCGTCGCCCGTTTCAATTTCCAAACCGTGTCCCAGTCGCGTCGATTGGTTCTCGGTCAGCGTGATCTGGGGCATGTGTGAAACCGCCATCGATGGCGGTAACAGCAGCGGTTCCAGATCATCCTCACGCAACCGTTCGATCGACACGGCTTTGGTGTGCAAGAAACGCCCGACACCATCGCGTCGAAGATGGGCCATCACTGCGGTTGATCCGGCTGCAGTCGCCAAGTCCAAGCCGAGCGTTCGAATGTAGGTGCCCGAGCCACAGACGATGTCCATTTCGATTTCAGGGAACGCATAGTTCAAAATTTCGATCGAGTGAATATCGACGGTTCGCGACGGCATCTCGACTTCTTCGCCGGCGCGAATTCGCTCGTGCGCACGTTTGCCGTCGATCCAGATGGCTGAATGGGCCGGCGGAGTTTGCTGGATCGATCCGATCAAGGTCTTGGCGGCGGTTTCCAGTTGGCTGCGAGAGGGGACGGGCAGACGCGGATGCATCTGAACTTTGTCCTCTAAGTCGCCAGAAACGCTCGATTGACCGATCAGGAATTTTGCTCGGTAGTGTTTCGGTTGTTGCTGGACATAAGGCACCAACCGCACGGCCCGACCGACTCCCATCACCAAAACGCCTTCGGCCAACGGGTCCAGAGTCCCTGCGTGTCCGACCTTCACTTTAGATCCATCGTCGGTGCGAAGGTTTTTTAATCGTCGCTGAACGACGTTCACAGCATCGCGCGACGTCATGCCGGGCGGTTTGTAGCAATTGATGAATCCGAACAAGAAACTATCGAGGGGGGAATTGGTCGGGGTGTTAGGGGCAGCACGGTCCGGATAGCTTTACAAAAGATCAGCGTTTCTAGTAGCCCGCCCTGATTAAGCTTGCCCATTGGGGGAACGCCCCCCGGCCGATCCACTTGGACTCAAAATGAAAAGCGAAAAACTTGTCTTTGAAGGCACTCGGTTCGACATTCACCAGATGGAACTGACCGGAAGTGACGGAAAGACCTATCACCGGGAAGTCATTCGCCATCCCGGCGCGGTCGTGCTGTTGCCGTTATTGGATGCCGACACAGTGGTTCTGATCGAAAACCGCCGGCCGACAGTCAACGAAACGTTGTTGGAACTGCCGGCCGGGACGCGCGAGCCGGATGAGCCGGCCGAGGCGACCGCGGCTCGCGAATTGATCGAGGAAACCGGCTACCACGCCGGATCGTTGGTCAAACTGCACGAGTTTTATTCGGCACCAGGGATCTGCGACGAACTGATGCACCTGTACCTAGCAACCGATTTGACCGCCGGTGATCCAGCTCGAGAAGCCGTCGAGCAGATCGAAAACCACGTGGCTTCGCGCTCCGATGTGCTCCGGTACATTCGTGAAGGCCGAATCCGCGATGCTAAAACGTTGGTGGGGCTTTACGCGTTTTTGTATTCGCCACTGATCAGCGGCAATGGCTGAAATTTGTTCAATGACTGATGCTTATTCGTCTCTGTCCCACCCTTGAGAATCCCGTCAATGCAAACTCCTTTGCCGACTCGGTGCCTGTCTGAGTTTTTAGGAACGTTTTTTCTGGTGGTGATCGGTTGTGGCGCGATCGCAGTCGATGTGCGTACCTTGGCTTTGACTCACGTTGGCGTCGCGATCGTTTGGGGGCTGATTGTGTTGACGATGATCTACGCGATCGGCAGCGTCAGCGGCGCGCATATGAACCCAGCCGTCACGATCGCGTTTGCCTGTTTCAGAAAGCTGCCGGTGAAAGACGTGATTGGTTACGTTCCCGCCCAATGCTTGGGGGCTTTGGCCGGCGCGCTTGCGATTCGGTCGGTGTTGGGCCTCGATGACGGGTTGCTCGGTGCGACGACAGTGAAGGCTGGACTATCGCCGCTGGCCGGAATGGCCGTTGAAGCGATGATGACGGCCATTTTGATGTTCGTCGTCATGGGCGTGTCGACTGGCGCCAAGGAAGAATCAATCACTGCCGGAATTGCCGTAGGGGCAACCATTGCGATGGAGGCCTTTGTTGCTGGCCCGCTGACCGCTGCGTCGATGAATCCGGCTCGAAGTATCGGGCCGGCGCTGGCGTCGGGGCACCTGACCGACTTGTGGGTCTATATTGTTGGACCGATCTTGGGCGCGATTGTCGGTGGGCTGCTGCGGATCGCAATCCACAAGAAATAGAGTCCCTTCCATGCTGATTCGTTCCATGTTCGTCATTGCCGAAGCCTCGCGACGCATGAAACCGAACCGCGCCGCCTTGCATCGCAGCGTCATCGCGACCAGCCTATTGTTTTTGAAAACCGGAGAATTGAAATGATGTTTCGAGTAAGCGCTTTCTTAATGGCCTGTCTGATCAGCCTCGCGTCTGTGACCGGGCAGGCTCCTGCGGCAGCGGAAACAGTTGCTGTGGATGCGGATTTAGTTGTGCCGGTTTGGCCAGCCCAGCCGCCAACTTGGGACGCTCCGACCGAGCCCGAACACGACACGTCGGGTGATAACGGCCGCGACGTTGCGGGTAAACGCGTGATTCGATTGGGGCATGTTTCGACGCCCCAGTTGCATGTCTACCGGCCCATCAAGAACGACACAGGCACCGTGGTCGTGGTTTGTCCCGGCGGCGGTTACTCGATTTTGGCCTGGGACTTGGAAGGCACCGAAATCGCAAAGTGGTTTCAGTCGATCGGCGTCACGGCAGCGGTGTTGAAGTACCGCGTTCCCACCGGTAGAAGCGAGGCACCGTGGTTGGCCCCCGTCCAAGACGTCCAGCGTTCGATCAGCTTGATTCGCGGCGGTAATATTGAAGGTGTTGAAGCAACGCAGATTGGCGTGATGGGTTTTTCGGCTGGCGGTAATGCGGCGGCTCGCGCGTCGCTGGCAACGCAGCGGTTTTACGAGCCGTTTGACGACGCGGACGAAGCGAAATGCACACCGGACTTTTCGATTCTGGTTTACCCAGCATGGCTGGTTAAAAAAGATGCGCCGAATGAACTGATCGACGAAGTGAAAGTCACGAGTGAATCACCAGCGATGTTTTTCGCACACGCATCGGACGATCGCGTCACTCCGATGAGTAGCGTGACGCTTTACAGCGAGCTGAAGAATAATGGTATCGACGGTTCGCTACACATCTTCGGCAGCGGTGGACACGGATTCGGCGGACGCATCGCTGGCCAGCCAACGGACGCATGGCGTGGTCTTTGCGAAACTTGGATGAAAAGCAAAGGTTGGCTCGCCCAGTGACAGATGCTCATCAAAATGAACCAGCGTCTGCGGCGAAAAAGCCATCGCCGTCGGCGCCGATCAAGCCAGACCAGGAATGGGCCAACGCGCTGACACACGGACTGGCCGCATTTGGCAGCGTGGTTTTGGGCTTCTTTTTGATACGTGAAGCGTCCACGGTCAGTGCCGGAATGATGATCGCGTGTCTGGCATATATCACGTCGGTGTTTGGGACGTTTTTCTGTTCAACGTTGTCGCACGTCATCTTTCGTCAACCGCTGCTCGACAAGCTGCGAGCTTGGGATCAAGCGATGATCTACACGATGATTTCGGGCACCTACACACCGATGGTGTTCATGTTCTGTCCCGACAGCATGCGAACCGGCTTGCTGATCGCGATCTGGGTCGCCGCCGCAGCGGGATTTTTGATGAAAGTCGCCGTTCGCCACCGAATCAACTCGATCGGAACTGTTTCGTACCTGTTGCTCGGTTGGCTTCCTGCACTTCCCCTGGTCGGTAACGTGCCAGGCGAATTGGTGGGGTGGATGGTCGCCGGCGGTGTTCTTTACACACTTGGCGTATTGTTCTTAATCAACGACTCTCGAATTCGCTATCTACACGCTGTTTGGCACCTGTTCGTGATGGCCGCCGCCGGGTGCCACTACTACGGGATTTGGAAGCAAGTGGTCGCGGCATAGTTCGATGTGACGAAATCTGTGCGCCGATCATTTCTTTAGCAAGTGCAGTGCGGCTGCGGTCATCGTCACCACCGCTGTTCGCATGGTTGGTTCGAAATCCGGATAGTAGTGCCCGCTGTGCAAGGAAGGCGGCGGCACTTCCAGTTCAGCAAATCGATCGAGTCGCGATTGAGTCACACTGCCAAGCTTGTACATCAAGATTGGGACGCCTTCGCGGCCGTACCGGCTAAAGTCTTCGCCGCCCATCGACGGTTCGCTCACCAGCACGTTCTGCTCGCCGATGGCGTCTTTGAAAACCTCTCGCAAACGACCGGCCAGTTCCGCGTTGTTTTCTAATGACGGTGTCCCTTGACTGAACAGCAGTTCCGGTGACGGTGCACCATAGCTTTCGGCAACGGCATTCGCTTTGCGGGTGATCGCTGCCAGCACTTGTTTTCGGACTTCGTCGCCATAAGTTCGTACCGTCAACTGCAAGTGGCACGAGTCACCGATGATGTTGTGTTTGGTGCCGCCAGCGATCGCCCCTACCGTGATCACGACCGGGGCGCTGGGTTTGATTTCGCGGCTCGCGATGGTCTGTAGTGACATTACCAAGTCGGCCGCTTGAACGATCGGATCGATGGTCGTTTCGGGCGCAGCCCCGTGGCCGCCGCGACCCTTGACGTCAATGTCGACGCTATCGACGTTTGCCTGAGTGAATCCGGCCAGCACGCCGACTTGACCTGCCGGCGTATCGCCCGACACATGCAAGGCAACAGCGAAGTCGGGTTTGGGAAAATTTGTAAAAAGCCCATCGTCGATCATCGCTCGGGCGCCTTCGCCTTTTTCTTCGGCCGGCTGCGCGATCACCATCAACGTTCCCGACCAGTCTTGCCGGTGAGTCGCCATGTACTTTGCGACGGCGATCATGTTGGTCATGTGAATGTCATGGCCACAAGCGTGCATCACACCTGCGGAGACGCCGCTCGGCAGCGAGACGTCCTTTGTCGACGCGTAGTCGAGCTGCGTCAATTCGGTTACCGGCAACGCGTCCATGTCGCAGCGAAGCATCAAAGTGGGCCCGTCGCCGTTCCGCAGAATCCCTACCACTCCCTTGATCCCAACCTGAGCCGTGACGTCGAACCCTTCGCGGCGCCAATGGTCGGCCATCAAGTCGGCAGTTGCCGATTCGTCCCAAGACAGTTCTGGGTTTTGGTGCAGGTTGCAGTAGATCCCAAACAAGTCTTGGCCCTGGGTGTCAAACCAATCCGAAATTGGCTTTGCAATCGGCGTCTGCGCCCATGCCGAATTCGAGACAGCGGCGACCGCTAGGGCAGCGGAAAAGAGGAGAGTTCGCATCAAGGGAGCTGGCTTCGCAAATGACGGGGGAAAAAGTCGCTGCTGGTGCTGCGAACCGTTCGTTGATTAAACCCATATTCAGCGTAGCGAACAACGGTTACCGAAACGCGGCGAACCTAAACCGTTCGCAAGCCGTCAGTCTCGCTTGATCCAAGGATTGTCAGTGACAGCATCAACTTCGGTGGTCAAGAACTTGACGATCGCTGGGATCACTTCGCTGACGTCGTTCACTAGCGACGGGCCGCTCAACGCCGTTCCGACCATTTTTCCTTCGAATTTGCTGACCGTGCCACCGCCGGCCCGCTTCTTGAGTCCTTCGACTCGTTTGATGATGCGGTTGGCTTCTCCCGCTTCGGGACTCTCTTTTCCAGCGACGACCATGATCGGTAACTGCATGATGGCCGGCGAATTAAGCCCCTGGTCAAGCGAAATTGATTTGATCTGCTTTTCCGGCGAGATCAACACGAGTGCTTTGACGTCTTGCCCTTGTTTCTTGCTGCCGATGCTGGGGAAGCTCCAATCTCGCGCTGCCCAGTGAGCCGCCATCACGCATCCTTCCCGGATCCCGATGACAACCATCGCATTGAGGTTCAGGTTTTCTTCGTCGTTCTCATCTTTTAAGAAACCCTTCGCGGTTTCGAGGTCTCGTAAAATGATGTTCTGGATGTCGAACTTGCCCATCTGCGGAACGTTAAACGATTGTGTTTTTCCAGCCGCCACGTATTCGGTGCTGCCGCCGTGCCCGCGATAGTCAGGGACTAGCACGGCACATCCCGCACCGCGAAGCTCCATTGCCAATTTATAGTACGGGCTCGCTGATCCTTCCCACTCGTGAACAACCATCACGGTGATCGCTTCTTTGCCCTTTGCTGATGGAAAATAGAACGCGCGCAGGTTGATGCCGTCTTTAGTCTTCAGCGTCACCGGCCGCGGTTTTAATTTGGCATCCGCTTTCGTTTTCGGCTTCGCCGCAGGTTGAGCTGACGCTACCACTGCGACCGCGATGGCCGCCAAGAAAACAAGTCCGCTAAAGATTCGGCGTGACTGGACTTGGGCATTTTCCGTTTTCAAAGTTGCCGCCATCGATCGCATTCAAGTGTCCTATTTTGAGTTTGCCCAGCAACGTATTCACATTCGCCGGCAAGAATCTTTTTCTAAGATCAGCAAACAAGGCATCAAACCTCGCCTTGCTGCCTAAAGTTTAGACTTCTTTTAGGTTAGATGGGGCACCATCACCGGTCAAACAGACGATACTTCAACAAGTCTGTCCACTCGGGTTCAGTTCGCTTCAACGGTTTACCGTCTTGCAGGATATCCGCAATGGGAATCGCCAGAATTCCGTCGTCCGAATGCTCGAGATGCGATTGCCCAGATCGCTCGCGACTGATCAATTTCCAATCTGGCTCACGATTTGGACTACAAGATTGACTCGCCAGAACCGAATCGTCGGGGCATGGAAACGCTAGCTAGCGTCGCGGCAGGTAAAAACCAGCCAAAAGATAGGGTGGAAGACGGGACTCGAACCCGCGACATTCGGTACCACAAACCGACGCTCTAACCAACTGAGCTACAACCACCGTGATTTGGTAAAGATTACGCACCGGTGTCGGTTCAGTCAACTCCTGGCCCGGCCCAGAAAGATCGAATCTTGCACCTGGTTGAGCCAAGGATTCGATTGGATCGATTGGGCCGAGAAAACCCGCAATAACGCTGCGATGGACGTGTTTTCGTCGCATCGCGTTAGCCAGGAATACGGCGTTTGCCGGCTTTAGACCGCCTCGCTGCCTTCAAGAATCTGCAATTCGGCACCGTCCAGGAAGCTGACCAGCGACTTGGCACGATATGGTTGTTGCAGTTTGCGAACGGCTTTGCTTTCGATTTGGCGAACTCGTTCGCGAGTGACCTGGAAAATCCGGCCGACTTCCTCGAGCGTGTACGTGTAGCCGTCAGCCAGTCCGTAACGGAGACGCAAGATTTCGCGTTCGCGATAATTCAGCGTTTCCATCGCTCGGTCGATCTGAGTCTTCAGAGCTTCGCGATTCGTTTCCATCAACGGATCGACGTCGCGGTGATCTTCTAAGAACTCGCCGAAGACGCTTTCTTCGTGATCGCCGATCGGTTGGTCAAGCGACAAAGGTTGGCGACTCATCTTCAAGATGATTCTTGTGTCGTCGATCGACAAACCACTGCGAGCACAGACTTCTTCGGGAGTTGGTTCGCGTCCGTTTTCTTGGACAAGTTCACGCGTGATTTGGCGAACCTTGTTCATCGTGTCGATCATATGAACAGGCACGCGGATCGTCCGGCTCTGGTCGGCGATGGCGCGAGTGATCGCTTGACGAATCCACCACGTTGCATACGTGCTGAACTTGTAACCGCGAGCGTGTTCGAATTTATCAACCGCACGCATCAGGCCGGTGTTGCCTTCTTGGATCAAGTCCAAGAACGACAAGCCGCGGTTACGATATTTCTTGGCGATTGAAACGACCAAACGCAAGTTTCCAGCCGATAAAACTCGCTTCGCGGCGTCATAGTCGTCGCGGTACGCGTCGCATCGTTTGATCCGGCGCGACAGTGTGGCAGGCGTTTCAAAGGTCAAACGCATCAGGTACGTCAGCTCGCTCTTCAGTTCGGCAGCCGTCTGCGTGCCCGGCACCGACATTGCCTGAGCATCACTCAGTTGTGTGCGAATTTCGGTCATGCGTTCGTTGGCACGGCGAAGCTTTTCAAACAACGGTTGCAGCTTGTTGGTTCGCAAGTTCATTTCTTCGATCAAACGAACCGCTTTGTTGCGACGAATGACCAGGTTCTTCCATGCGGCCCGACGCTGGCGAATGGGCATCTTACGATTGATCGCGGTCATGTAGTCGGCTCGGTTAAGCGACAATAAGTGCTGAATCGTGCGAACGTTAGGGATGATCCGCAACATGATCGCTTTCTTTTCTGGCGCGTTGGTCACACTGACTTCGATTGTGCGGTCCAATCGCAGCGTCTTGTCGCGAACCTGTTCCAGCAACTTCAACGCACCCTGCAGCATGAAGTCGGTCGCCATCATCGTTTGGCGATAGCGGACACGAGTCTTTTCGATTTGCTTCGCAGCCGAGACTTCTTGCTCGCGGGTCAGCAATGGAATCTGCCCCATCTGCATCAAATACATGCGGACAGGATCCTCGGTCGGGTCGGACATCATTTCGTCGCGACGGCGAGGAACGTCATCAGTCAGAGAGTCGTCGTCCAAGGAATCAGCCAATTCTTGGCCCATCACCCGATTCCGTCGGCTGACAGATTCGTCAGCGTCGAACGCGTCATCTTGCAGACTGCGGCTAATAAATTTTTTACCCACGAGCGGTTCCTCGGTCCCCAGGTCATAACGATCAGTTTGGTTCGAGAGAGACCAAGCAGGAGCGGTGCCATCGCTCCAAGAGAGTAGGGCATATATCATGGCAAGTCGTTTGGTGCAAAGAGGTTGCGTGAATAGTTACCGTAAACGCCGACCCCTCGTGCGTTGTGAATTGACCACACAATGATGTTGCTAAAAAACAACGTCTGTCGTGGTGGTGATTCACGACGATTGGCGACCCCGATGGCCGTCAATTCGTCTCAGTCCTGAAGATTAGGTTACGTTCGCGGCCTACACGGTCTGCGTCAAAGGATTTACACTGTTTCTGATAACGGCGGTCCGAGATGGTTCCCCATCGATCCCTAATTTCGCCAGATAAATCGCGAGAACCGATCGCATTCATGGACGCCGATAACCTGCCCGCTCTGCTTCGCGAGTGCCTGACACCATCGCTTTGCCAATCTGCCGAATCGGATTCGGTACTGAACCTGATTGCCCGATTCGTGCGATCCAGCGATTCTTCTGAATTGCTGTTGGCCCGATTTCAACAAGAACGGCCGCTTGCCGATGCTTTGGCGATGTTGTTTGCCAGCAGCCCGCGATTGGCCGAGCGATTGATCGCCGATCCGCAGACATTTGATCTGATCCAGGCAAGCCAATTGGGTTCGCCCGACGCAAAGCAACTCAACGCCGAGCTCGCTCGACTGCTTGCCGGCACTGATCAACCGACTCGCGCGGCCGTCGTGATTCGCAAGTTCTATTCGCGGCACGTGATGCGGATTGCCTACGGCGAATTCGTTCGCGGCGATTCGCCCGAATTGGTCGGCCGACAACTTGCACATTTGAGCGACGCGATTCTCGAAGGTGGCCTGCAATTCACGCTAAAGCGTTTGGCCGATCGCCGTGGCATGCCCGAACGGCCTGACGGAACGACGCCCGAAATCACCGTGATCGGGCTGGGGAATCTTGGCGGGTCTGAAATGAGCTACGCCGCACCCATGAAAGTCGTGTTCCTGTACGACTCGATCGACCACAAGAACGTTTGGCACAGCAAGTTTTACTCCGCCTTGGTGTCGGACATTGTCACGCTGCTTTGCGGAGACGCGAAACGCAACGACGGAGTTGACATTGATTTACGCGAAGGGCCGCGGCACGAAGTCGGTGTTCACATCTGTGGTTTTCGCGAAGCCGCGCGGATCTACGAAACCAGCGGCCGGACGAGCCAGCGATTGAAGTTCATCAAGGCCCGCGTCGTGGCCGGTTCCAAGTCGCTTGGTAAGGCGTTTCTCGATCGGATGGAACCGTGGATTTACCGCCAATTCATCAGCCGAGTTGAACGGGCCGAGATCCGGTCGCTTTGTCACAAGCTGGAACGTCGATTCGAATCTTCCGGCGATGTATCCCGCGACGACGATGACGTTGTTCGTTCACCCGGTGGACGAGCCGACATGGAATTAACGGTCCAGTTTTTACAGCTGCTTTATGGAGGACATGACCGATCGGTGCGCAGACTTGGCACGCTGGACGCTATCAATAGCCTGCACCGCGCGGGACACTTGGACGATGATGTACGGACTCGGCTTGCCGGGAATTATGCGAGGCTTTGTCGGCTGCAACATCAATTGGGAATCGCCTTTGATCGCGGTCTGACCAAACTGCCCGACGACATCACAGCTCGCCAGCGACTAGCGTTACAGCTTGGGATTCAGCGGTCGGATCAACCGGGTGTCGGTGACGTCAATCGTTTTCATCAAATGTTTGCCGATACGTTGGACAAAAATCGAGCGACGATGAACCAGTTGATGGTAAACGCGCTCGGTGAACGGTCCGACACGCCCGTCGAAACCGATTTGATGCTTGATCCCGATCCCGATCCGGCCCACGTCGAAGCAACTTTGATCCGGTACAACTTGAAGCATCCGCGTTCGGCGATGACGGATCTCGCATCGCTCAGCACTGAAACGGTACCGTTTCTATCGCCGCTGCGTTGTCGGCACGTGTTCGCGTCGATCGCTCCGGCGCTACTCGCCGAAGTCGCGATGACACCGAACCCGGATGCGGCACTGCATTCAATGGTCAAGGTGACCGATTCGCTAGGTGCGAAAGCAACGTTGTGGGAATTGTTGGGCGCAAGTCGTCCAACGATGAACCTGATGGTCCGGTTGTGTGCGACAACACCGTACCTGAGCGATATTTTGACCAACAATCCTGGCATGATTGACGAATTGGTCGATTCGTTGGTCATCAACCGATTGCCGTCGGCTGAGCGTGTTGACGCTCACTCGATTGAACTATGCCGTGGTGCCGCTGATATCGACGACATCCTTAGTAGCTTCAAGTCAGGCGTTCACTTGATGATTGGCGTCCGAGACATGCTCGGCAAAGAAACGCTCGAAGCGACGCACCAGTCGATCGCGGATTGCGCCGAGGCTTGTGTGCGGCGAGTGATCCAGCACGAGCAAGAAGTCGTGGCAGATCAGTTTGGCGATCCTACCGACGAAAACGGCAATCCGTCCGAAATGATCGCACTCGCTTTGGGCAAGTTTGGCGGACGCGAACCCAATTACCATAGCGACTTGGATGCCGTATTCCTGTATTCATCCACCGGCGAAACTCGGCGGCGAGTCGGTGGCCACCGGCTGACTACCACGAATCACCGGTTCTTCAATCAAGTGGCTCGCCAAGTCCTCGCAAGAATCAATCAACCGCACAAAAACGGGCGTCTGTACGAACTGGATTCTCGATTTTGTCCCTTCGCCGACAGCGGTCCGATCGCAATGTCGGTTTACGATTTCTTACAGCTTTTCCAATCCGACGAAACGCCCGTGTGGATGCGACTGGCGCTTTGCAAGGCTCGTGTGATTTCGGGATCGCGTTTGATTCGCAAGGGAGTTGATGCCGCAGTTGCCGATACGATCGCAGCTACGGTCTGGGACAAGTCGATGGCTGGACAAATTCGTCAGTTGCGAATCGAACAAGAAAAAACCGCTGAACCAGAGAACCTAAAACGTGGTTGCGGCGGGACGATGGACGTCGAGTACATCGCTCAGATGTTGACGTTGAAGCACGCCCATGCCACGCCACAGATCATTCGCCAAGGCACTACTGCATCGTTAGAAGCACTGGCCGGCTTAGGGTTGTTGGATCATAGTGACGCAGAGGCTTTAGCGAGCGGTTATCGAACGCTGCGTCGGATCGAAGCGAGTTTGCGTCTGATGTTGGCTCCGGCTCGGCATTCAATGCCAGAGAGCATCGACCTGCTAAAGAATCTTGCGTTCTTGATGGGCGAGTCCGATCCTGCGGTCATTCAAGAGCGATGCGACGCGGCGAAGAAGAGTAATCGCGAAATCTTTGATCGAATCTTCGCAGCGGATACCTAATCGTTGTCCGTGTTGCGAATCGATTGTAACGAACCTCAAGCGAATCACCGGAAATCATAGAAATCAATCATGGCCATGACACTGTTTCGATCGATCGCGTTTTTCATTTTGCTTTCGACTGTCGCCTGTGCGGCGGATCGACCTAACATCGTTTTAGTGTTCATCGATGACATGGGATGGGGCGACTTTTCATGCTTTGGCAACACCGAAGCTGAAACGCCCAACATTGATCGGATGGCGGAACAGGGAATTCGGTTTCACCAGTTCTATGTCAACTCACCGATCTGTTCGCCATCACGGGTGGCGATCTCGACTGGCCGGTACCCATATCGCTATCGCATCAGTTCGTTCCTGAACAATCGAAAAAACAACAAAGAACGTGGCATGGCCCAGTGGCTTGATCCCCGGGCACCGATGCTGGCCAGATCATTGCAGGACGCGGGTTACGCGACCGCTCACTGTGGCAAATGGCATATGGGCGGCCAGCGTGATGTAGATAACGCGCCGCCGATCACCGATTATGGATTTGATGTTTCGCTAACCAATTTCGAAGGCATGGGAGCAAAGTTGCTGCCGTTGACCGAAGTGCCGACCGCCGATGGCGGCATTAAGAAAGGGCGAATCTGGGACAAAGCCGTTAACCTTGGCGAGCCGGTTGAGTGGCGACTTCGCAGCGAAATTACTGGCGGCTTTGCCGACAAAGCGATCGAGTTCATCGATGAATCTGCAAAAAAGGATCAGCCGTTCTATGTCAACGTTTGGCCCGACGATGTTCACGGCCCGTACTTCCCGACGATCGAGAACTGGTCGGGTACGCCGCACGGTTTGTTCTTGGCGGTCCTGCGAGAAATGGACACGCAGCTTGAACGATTGTTTCGGCGGATCGCCGACGATCCGAAGTTGCGAAACGAGACGCTGATCCTGATTTGTTCGGACAACGGACCCGATAAAAATGGTGGATCGGCTGGACCGTTTTCCGGATCCAAAGCGACTCTGTTCGAAGGTGGAATTCGTTCCCCGCTGATTGCTTGGGGGCCAGGCCTAATTGCCAAAGACCAGGTCGGAACGGTCAACAAATCATCGGTGTTTGCCGCGATGGATTTGGTTCCATCCCTGCTTACCATCGCCGGTGTCGAGCCGCCCAAAGACGCTGAGTTCGACGGCGAAGATTTGTCCGAGACGATCCTCGCGAAATCGAAACAGTCGCGTTCGCAGCCTATCTTCTTTCGACGTCCACCCGATCGAAAAGAGTTTCAAGCCTACAAAGACTTACCTGACTTAGCCGTTCGCGCAGGTCAGTGGAAATTGATGTGCGACTTTGACGGCAAGCGAGTTCGGCTGCATGATTTGAACATCGATCCGTCGGAATCGAATAACGTTGCGGAACAGAATCCCGACGTGACGGCACGATTGCTGAATTCCACGTTGCAGTGGAACGCGACAATGCCGATGGACGCGGGCGATCCCGCTTATCAAAATTCGGCGGCATTGAAGTAGACAGTGTTACGCCAGTACTTCGTCAACGACGCGGCCATGGACGTCGGTTAGCCGGAAATCGCGACCGGCGTAGGCGAAGGTCAATTTTTTGTGGTCGTAGCCCATCAAACGCAGAACCGTCGCATGCAAGTCATGGACGTGAACCCGGTTTTCGACTGCTTTGAACCCCAATTCGTCCGTGGCGCCGATCGCCTGTCCACCTTTGACGCCGCCACCTGCTAGCCAGCATGTGAAGCCGTGGTGATTGTGGTCGCGGCCGTTCATCTTGCCTTGGTTGGAACCCTCCTTGGGCATTTCCACCACTGGTGTGCGTCCAAATTCGCCGCCCCACATCACCAAGGTTTCGTCCAAAATTCCAATGCGTTTCAAATCGGTCAGCAACGCACCGATGGCTTGATCAACTTTTTTTGCGTTCGCACGGTGGCGAACCTCTAGGTCGTCGTGGTCATCCCATGGTTGCCCAGCACCGGTGTAGAGCTGAACGAACCGGACACCCCGTTCGACCAGTCGACGAGCGATCAGCGATTGGCGCGCGAAGGCTCCCTCGCCGTACAAACGGCGAGTTTCGGCGGTCTCTTGTGACACATCGAACGCCTCCGATGCTTCGCTTTGCATTCGGTAGGCGAGTTCGAATGATTCGATTCGCGATTCAAGTCGGGCGTTTTCGGTGCGTTCGGCGGCATGCGCCTGGTTCAGTTTCGCCAACAAATCCAGTTGTTCGCGTTGGTCGGTTCCGGCGACCCCTTTGCTTTGGATGTGATCGATCAATTGTTCGATTCGTTCGCCGGCGGAATCGATGTACGTTGCCTGGTATTTGCCAGGCAAGAAGCCGTTTTGCCAGTTTTGGGATTCTTTGATCGGATAGCCACCTGGGCACATCGCGATGAAAGCGGGCAGATTTTCGTTTTGGCTGCCCAAACCGTACGTCAGCCATGACCCCAAGGCTGGCCGAACCAATCGGGATTCGCCCGTGTTCATCAGCATCAACGAGGGTTCGTGATTGGGGACGTCCGCATACATGCTGCGAATGACGCAGATGTCGTCCATGTGCTTGGCGGTATTGGCAAATAACTCGCTGACCGGCAAACCGCATTCGCCATAGTTTTTAAATTTGTACGGTGATTGCAAGACCGCGCCCGTCGGTCGTTCGGTCTTTAGGTTTGCCATTGGCGCCGTTTTGCCGTGCAGTTTCGCCAGCGCCGGTTTCGGGTCAAACGTGTCGACCTGACTAGGTCCACCGTTCATGAACAAGTGGATGACATGTTTCGCTTTGGTCGGAAAGTGGATCGGCACCTCACCGGTGGCGAGTGTCGAACCGGATTGATCGGCCAAGGATTCGCGTCCGAGTATCTCGCCCAGCGCCAAGGCGCCAAATCCGACCCCCGATCGCTTCAGCATTTCGCGCCGCGATGTCAACAGGTTTCGATGGTTGATGGGATGGTTCATCTTTGTCTAATCCACAAACGCAAATTCATTGCTAAGCATCAGCACTTGCGCAAGCTGAGCCAATCGATCGAGTGGTTCGCCAGTCGCATCCGTTCGCGGACCGCTGAAGTCGCGAACGGTATTGGTTTCGACTCGACGTCCGTCGTCGCCGACCAATTGGAGCGTGGCACGTAAAAAGAACGAATCAAAACTGTCTGATTCCCCAGGGCTGACGACAAGGTCGATCGTTTCGCCGGACTTCGCCTTTCCCTCAATCGGACCGATCGGACGTTGGTTGCTCTTTTGGTTGGTGAAAAAACGTCGCTTGCCACCAATCCAAACACCCACGTTGACGCCGTCGCCTTGATCACGATGTCCGATTTGACCCCGAATCGATACTTTCGCATCAAATGGAACGGTGAACCGCCGGACGACTGCCATGTCGTTTGCCCGAGGAGTGTGACCGTTTTCGCGATCAAGAAATGCGTAACCATTGGGGGAATCGTGCGGGAATGTTTCGGACGTTTGCCAGCGGTCGCCGGTGAAGTGAGTCAGTGGTTCAAATGAAACGACTGATTCTTGATCGCCCAATTTTGCGACTCCGTAAGACCACAGGTCTCGGGGGTCAATTTCCAGTGCGACGTCCGCGGCTGGCGATTTTAAGAACTCAATCGCCATGGCCAAGTCATTGTTCGTCGGGGCCCGTCGTAGTACTTGCTGGAACACCGCAGTCACGGTTGCCTCGATGTCTTGTTCATTGACCGTTTGGCGTATCGATTCGGAAGTGCGTTTTGCGAGCGCGAACATTTGAGGGCTGTTCATCAAGAACAACGCTTGCTGAGGCACGGTTGTGAAGTATCGCTTGGGCGAGTGAGTGTCGGGGCTGGCGAAGTCAAACGTCCGAAATAATGCAGGCAAGTTCTGTCGATCAATCATCGCATAGACGGTTCGCTTTGGCGTCGGCGTTGACAGCGTGATTTCCACCGGCGGGCCGCCCATCGATCGGTCTAGCGATCCAGCAACACAAAGCAACGAATCACGCAACGATTCAAAATCTCGCCGTTTTCGGTTCCCTCGCGTTAGCAATTGGTTGTCGGGGTCAACGTCGATCATCGCGTCGGTCGCGGCCGATGATTGCTGATAGACGCCCGTCATGACGATACGTCGGATCACTCGCTTGATGCTCCAGTCCTTGGCGAATGCGACCGCCAATTCATCAAGTACTTCCGGAACGGCAGGGGCTTCGGTTCGGAAGCCAAAGTCGCTTGGGGAATCCACCAGAGGCTTGCCAATCAGGCGATCCCATAGGCGGTTGACCATCACGCGAGCCGTCAGCGGATTGTCGGTCGCGGTGATCCGCTGAGACAATTCCCATCGTCCACTACCTTCAGTAAAAGGCTTTTCATCAGGATTGCGCAGCGATGTCAGAAATTGACGCGGCGCAATGGGGCCTCTGTTGCCGGCTTGGCCACGCAGCAAAATTGGGTGGTCGCCGACCTTTTCTTTGTCGACCATCATTAACGGGCTGGCACCGTCGTCAGGTTGCCGACTGCTGTTTAAAACACCAAACAGTGAATAGTAGTCGGACGTTGGGATCGGATCGAACTTGTGGTCATGGCATCGGGCGCAAGCAACCGTCAATCCAAGCAGCCCGCGAGTAATCACGTCGATGCGGTCATCGGTGATGTCCAAGCCGTTGATGAACTTACGACCTAGCGTCAAGAATCCCATCGCATCCAAATTGCCGTCGATGTTGTTGGGGTCGGTGCGATCGCCGGCCAATTGGTGTTCGATCATTCGGTTGTAGGGCATGTCAGCGGCAAAAGCCTTGATCACCCAGTCCCGATATCGCTCGCTGCCCTTGATGCGGCGTTCTTTGCCACCAAAATCGTATCCAACGGTGTCCGCGTACCTCGCCACGTCCAGCCAATGTCTCGCAAATCGCTCGGCAAATTCTGGCGATGCCAATAATGAATCGACTAGCCGCGCATAGCGGTCCGGTCGAAGAGATTCGGTGTAGTTGCGGATTTGTTCGGCCGTTGGTGGCAACCCGGTCAAGTCAAAGTACAGTCGGCGGACCAACGTCGCGTCATCCGCTGGCGGGCTGGTTTCGATTCCATTGGATTGGGCGGCCGTGCGTGCCCATGTGTCTATCGCATCGCGATCCGAACGCCCCGGGTGATCCGGTGCGTTGGGTTGTTTCGGCGTGACAAACGTCCAGTGGGTTTTGGGATCTCGGTCGATCGGTGAAGTCGCCTTGGCGATCACCGTTCCTTCACGGGGGTCTGGCGCGCCGATTGTGATCCAGTGGCTCAGCACGTCGATCGATTCTTGGTCAAGCTTTCCGGCGGGAGGCATTTGCATGTCGGCATCGTCGTACCGGATTGCTTTTATCATCAAACTGGCTGCCGAATCGCCGGGCACGATTGCTGGCCCATGCATTCCGCCAGTTTGCATTCCGGCGGCCGAGTCAACGAGCAAGTCACCAGATGATTCGCCCGTATCGACGCTGTGGCATTCGTAACAGTGCTGGACCAGCAGCGGTCGTACTTTGGATTCGAAGAAGTCGATTCCATCGTCAGCCGATGCAGCGATCGGCGCACCCAATCCGCTGACGGTCAAAACCATCAGCAGGCAGCCCCAGTAAACGGGGCGATCGACACGTTGGCGGTGCCGCCCGTGTCTTTGAATTATCGGTTGGGGACGATCGGGACGCGCGGTCCGGCGAGTGGCGTGATGCACGTGAATTTCGCGACGTGGGGAACGTCGAGTTCGGTGGGCGGGAGGTTTCCGAAGAGGCGGGCGAAAACCGAGTCGTGCTGATTGGGAGGAAGCAAACGTCGGTTCCGTCCAGACATTGTAACCGACCGGCCGTCGCGAATTAGGTTTGCCACGATTTTGGCCACGAATCTGACAACTCGTGCGAATGACGCTCGGGTCAGATTCGTCGAAATTTGTCGGATTCGTGGCTAAGTTCTTACCTTGGCTCGATGCCAGGACTATTCCTTGGCTTCTTTGGACGCCTTGGTGTCGTCGGCTTCTTCATCTTTGTTCTTGCCGGATTTCTTGTCCTTGAATTCCTGCAACATTGGCTTCAATCGAGGCTTTTGACGTTCGTTGGCGAATTCGATCGCTGATTCTTGCGACTTGATGGCTTTGTCCAGGTCACCGTTCGCATCGCTCAAGACGGCGATGGCATTGAAATACATCGGTTTGGCTTCTTCGGCAACCGATTCGGATTCTGCTTCGAGTGCCTTGATCGTCGTTCCTGCCAGAGCGCTAACGTCGACACCCTGTTGGGAAACACCGTAAAGCGAGTATCCGAAGCGAACCAGCGAGTCGAGGTCGCCCTTCATTTCGCTGATTTGGTCGTTGTAGTAAGTGGTCGTTTCGTCGTCCAACTTTCCGGACGATAGCTTTAGGCTGTGACGAACGGCGGTCCAATGTTCCTTCATCATGTCGTTGGGTGACGCTGCGATTTGCTCGTCGGCGACCACGATGGCTTCGTCGAACTTGCCGGCGCCGGCCAAGCTGGCCATTTTCTGCATGTTCTCTTCGAGTTCTTCCTGCAGCTTCATTTCTGCTTTGAACGCTTCGCGGTCCCACGAATCGTTGACGACTGCTTCGAGCGGTTCGTCCATATTGCCAGGGTGCCCGATCCATTCAACCAATCCGGTTTTGCCCACGATGAATGCGGTCGGAATTCCCTGTTGCTTGGAAGCTTCCATGTAGTCTTCGTACACCGAACGGTCGGGGTCGGTGGTCAAGGAATAGGCCGAGGTGATTTCGGCGAATGTTTTGCCTGCATCAGGATGTTCCTTGCCCATCAAGTCTTTGACTTCGTCAACGGTTTCATCCGAAACGCTGATGATTTGGACGCCTTGGCCGCGATATTTATTTTGTAATTCTGCCAAGTGCGGCATGCTGCCGATGCATGGACCACACCAGGTTGCCCAAAATTCGACGACATAGACTTTGTCTGCCGCGAACTTGGTGACTGGTTTGAACGCACTGGCGCCGTCTTGCAGCCAGAACTCAATGTCGATCGCAGGTGCCTTGGAACCGATGCCCAATTCGGCAGCCGATGCGAGACCAGAATTGGTAGCGGCCATTGCGAGCGCAGAAGCCAGAAGCGAAGTAAAGAGCAGTCGAATTTTCATGGTGGGACAATGACTCATGTCAGCGGTTTTTACGGCCGGAAAGCCGGGAAGGGGGATCTGTCGGGCGTTAGCACCCGAATCTGTACGCGTAGTTTACGCCGAATGAAGGTGTTTCGCCCATACGGATCCAAACGAGCCGTTGAACGGAAACGCACAATTGGCGTTAACGCGTTGGTTTCACGTATTAATGGGGCGTCACGATCTCGCCTTGGCCACCAACCGCACGGTCGCCTCGCCGGGTCGAGACTTGTTGATCTTGCAGTCGCGACCAAAATTCCACCAAGTGGCCCGTTTCTGGCGGTGCAATCAAGGAGGCGATCAAAAAGTCAGACTCCACCGGATCAGAAAAGCGTCCGTCTGCCAAAATTGGCATTTGGGAAACAATCAAGCTGCCCCGTCGCATGCCGATCGCAAAATCATGACCAATTTTTCCAGCGATCACGATGGTGCCGGCCACCATGTGAGCGGCGGCGAACCGACCCACGTTGCCGCAGATCCAGATCTCGCCACGCCGCATTCGATGGCCCGCGTAATCACCGACGTTCCCGGTAATAACGATTCGGCCGCCCGACATGCCGAGTCGTTTGCCGTCCGCGGCACCACCCAGGAAATTGCCTGCGTCGCCGACAACTTTCAATTCGCCCGACGACAAAGCGGCGCCGATGTGATCGAACCGGCGCAGGTCGCCTCGCAATTCCACGGTGTCCGGGCCATCGGAATCCTGAACATCAAACCAGTCACCGATCGTTTGACGTCCCAGCGAAATTTTCTTGATTTCGGCGAGTGATTTGTCGCCAAAGTTCTTGGCGTCGATTGGGGACGCGTCGATGTTTTCGGCGCAGGTCTCAACTTTGTTTTCAGGGGGCTTTTGCTTTTGCGTCAGAGTCCACTTGGTCATTGCATCACCTCGGCTAAATGAAAGTGATGCTTGCCTAATTTTCCGCCGTAGTTGCCGGCGGTTACGCGTAACAGTCCGTTTCCGCCCGCCGCTTTGCATGCCGCGGTGACGCCAACTTTGATCGAGTTGGCGATTGCATCAAACGACAGCCCGTCGATCACGATTTCCATCGCGATGGTTTCGTCATCACGCAGCAGTGATGGTGTCATCGTTCGCAGCGTGGGGCAAAATGCATCGTTGGTGGACGCGAACAGCGCCGGATACTTTGATCCGACTTTGGATCCGCTACGCGCCGCGCCACCGGGGAATGGAGTGATCATGTCGGGAAGGTCTCGCATTGCATCCACGGCTGCACGGCAGGCTTTTGAGATCGCCTCGATCGAATTCCCTAGCAGCAAAAAGTTGCCACCGCCAATGCCGTTGATTCTCGCCACATCATGTTCGCAAACAAACTCACCGTCCATCACTGGGATACGCCAATAACGGCGTCCCTTGGCGTAGCCGGCTGCGGGGGTGACTTTGCTGATCTGATTACCGTCGCCAAAGTAGCGAATCGTTTTGCCAAGCGGGATTCGTTTCGGGTGCATCGACTTGTCACCGACGATGCCGGCGTAAAGCGCCGATGTTGGGCAGGTCAAAACGCACTGACCGACTCGGCGCGGAATCTGCTTTTCCAGTTCGCTGCCGGAAACGGCGAAAGCCAGCACCGAAAACCCTGGTCGACCGTCGGGCGTTTCCTCGGGTGAAAGCTCTCGCTCGATTGCGGTCTCGATACCACAGGCAATCACGCTGGTTCCGAATCCTGTCATCGCCATGGTTGCATCAAGAGCCCATTGGCGATCGTGGCCGGTGATGATCACGCGAGTTGCTTTCATGTCGAAAGCTTCGGCAAATTCGGATTCGATCGTTACGCCGTTCAAAATGGTCATTGCACACGTTCCTTCGTGCTGGCGGCGGTAGGAGTGGACCGAATTACGTTGGCCATTTCATCGTCACTGATCCACAAACGACGCATGTCCATCATTGCCGACGACTGGTAACGGTCAATGAAACCGCTGACCGCATCACGATCGCAATCCAAGTTGGCTTTCAGTGTGGTTGGCGAAGCGGACACATGAGTTGCTCCTTCGCCGCGGACCAATTTTCCTTGGCGGAACACGTACTTGGGTTTTGAAAACATTCGTTCGATGTTTTCGTGGTTGGCGTAGACAACGACGTCGGCAATCGAACCGACTTGCAAGTTCCCGCGATCGGCCAGACCCAGGATCGCGGCCGGCGCGCTGCGAGTCATCGTTGTTATTTCGGGGATCGTGTATTGGCGATCCAGTCCTGCCAATTCGCTAGACGCTGCTGCGTCGCGATGGATTTCGGCCAGTGCGGTTTCTCGCATCGTGCGATCGCCCAGCAAACCGATCAAGTGCGGGTAAGTCGTAAACGGGGCTCCGTTGGGATGGTCCGTTGTCAGGAAGACTCGTGACGGATCATCGATCAACAAGAACAGTTCTAGCCCGATTGCCCACTGCAACGAGTGAACGAATTGGCGGCGGCGATACTTGAACGGCACCACGCCGCAACCGGCTTCGCATTCGACGTCGACCAGTGCTGATTGCTTGGGGCTGGCATGTCGGAAATTTTCGTGTTGGTGCATCGCGTCGGCGCTGATCGTGACGGTTTGCCCGAACATCACTTGGCCGACATCGATGGTCACGTTGGGATGCCGCTGCATGGCTTCGACAAGTCGTGCCGCAGCCGATGACATTTTGTACGGCCCCTCGGTGCCATAGCAGTGGAATTGGGCGTGCGTCAAATGGATCGGCAGACCGTTGGCGGCTTCGATCGTGGCCAGGGTCGATTCAATGTTGCCCGGCACGCCCAGATTGCTGCAGTGGACATGCAGCGGATGGCGCAAACCGATTTCGTGGACCGATCGGCAAAGCGTCCGAATCACATCACCCGGCGAGATGTCGTATTTGGGATGACGCGAATCAACATCGAAGGTTCGCACGTTGAACTTGAACGCATTGATGCCGCCCGGGTTCACGACTTTCACGGCAATGCACTGGGTCGCCGATACCATCCAAGCGACGTAATCGTTGATCAAGGGCTGCGGCACCTTGTCCGCAATCATCGACAGCAGCACGTCGTCGTTGCCCAGCAAACAATAGCCACCGGTATCGAGTCCGCCGACATCGGCCATTTCGGCATGGGCCGAACGGGCATTGCAGGGAATCACGGCCGGTTCAAAGCAAGTCGTGTAGCCCATGTCCAGATAACGCCGGCCAGTTACATGTGCCGCTGGCAAGTACTCGCATTCGGCAGCAAGCGTTTGTGCGGCCGCGGCATGCGAAGCGACCTCGTCGGACAGCAGCATCCGAGCGATCGAGACTTTTCCGCCACCAATGTGCGTATGCAAATCGATGCCGCCGGCCATCACGGTGCAATTCGATGCGTCGATGGTCCGCACACTCTTGTCATTGACGTCGCTCGCCTGCGCAATCGCGATACGACCGTGTTCGATGACAAGATCGGCGATGTGGTCGATTCCGGCGGCGGGGTCGATCAGTCGTCCTGAGGTGATTCGAGTTCGCATGCGGAGAGCTTACTCGGCCGCAGTCGTTTCGGGCATGGGCGTTTCGGGCATGGGCGATTCGGTGTCTGCATCGTCAGTGGCTTTGTCGTCGCCTTTTTCAGCCTCCTGGTCAGCGGTGCGTCGGCTGCGACGCGTCTTGCGAACCGGTGCCGCCGCGGGCTCGCCGTAGATTCGGTCAGTGGTAACGACGACGCGATCGCCTTTCACTTTCGTGTCGTCTGGCGGCTGATAGAAACCCTCGACCGAAACGCTGTCGCCCTCTTGGGCCAACGACAGATTGTTGAATCGGATCTCGAATTTTACGTCTGGGGTCAGCGGAGCCTGCACCGGAATTTTGCCGGCTTGGATCATGATGCCAGTTCCGTCCATTCCCAGGATTCCGCCAACGACATTGACCGTCGCGACCTGCGGAACAGGTTCGTTTCTGTTTCTTCGCTCGCCATAAATCCCAGGGACGAATTGTTCTCGAGCGCGCCCTGACAGATTGCCGGCTAACGGTTGAAACAGCTCGACCTTTTCAATTGCCTGAGTCGCCGCGCCAGCGGCGGTAAAGGTGCCTCGAAATCGAGCCATCATTCCCCGTTGCAAGAACATCGGTTTGGCTTCGGCCACAAACACGAACGATTCCGGCGAATCGGGCGGCTGCACCATGACTTCCGTGCCATCGTCGCGGATCACAACCATGACGCCTCGCTCGAACGATTTCAGTTTGCCTTTGAACTCCGTCACCATGTTTGAGCCGGCCGCGTCTTGATCCGGCGAGGCTGCGTCTTGCCCTGACGAAATCGAGCAGGCCATCACAAATAGGCATCCAATCGTGAAGTTAGCTATCGCGACCTTGGCAATCAGGGCGATTCGAGAGAAATAGTTGTGTGCCATCAGCCGTCGCTCTAATTCAGGTTTTCGTGACAGTTCGGTCCTGGGACGCTCATTGTACGTCGATCTCGCCCCGTTGGAACGCTTCGGCGGTTGGTTAAGATACTGAATTGCCGCATTTTGCCGCAGCAGATCTTTCCCAACGATTCCTTCGAAAGCCACTGATGACCCGCAACCATTCGACGGACTCACCTGGACCATCGCGAGTGACGATTCGCACGTTGGCAAAAATGCGTCGCGAGAACCAGTCGATCTCGATGCTGACGGCCTACGATTTTCCAATCGCCGAAGCTCTCGACGAAGCCGGCATCGACGTTTTGTTGGTGGGAGATTCGTTGGCGATGGTTGTACAGGGACACTCGACAACTTTGCCCGTCACGATGGACCAGATCATTTATCACGCAGAAATGGTCGGCCGGGCAGCAAAGCGGGCCATGGTCGTTGTCGACCTGCCGTTCCCCGAAGGCCAATTGTCGATCGAACGAAGCATCGAAGCGAGTGCGCGGGTGTTGAAAGAGACTCAGTGCCATGCGGTTAAACTTGAAGGCGGTGCCGAACAGGCTTCGCGAATCGAAGCGATCGTGACCGCTGGCATCCCTGTCATGGCTCACGTCGGACTGCGTCCCCAAAACGTTCACGTCGACGGCGGCTACCGCGTCCAACGTGATGAAGTTCAATTGATTGCCGATGCAAAAGCGGCTCAGGCGGCGGGAGCCTTCGCAGTGTTGATTGAATGCGTCACCACTGAAATCGGCAAAGCGATCACCGAATCAGTCACGGTTCCGACGATCGGCATTGGTGCTGGACCGCATACGACCGGCCAGGTGTTGGTGACGCATGATTTGATCGGTTTCCATTCGGGGTACTTGCCCAAGTTCGTTCGTCAGGTTGCCGACGTGCGCGGTTTGATCAAGGACGCTGCCGCCGGTTATGCCCAATCGATCCGCGACGGTGAATTTCCTAGCGAAAAAGAATCCTTCTAGCCCGAAGCAAAAAGCACGATGTCGGAAACCACGAATCAGGATGACTCAGTCGAGAACGACTTAGTCCAGAACCGCTCCGTTGAATCGCCGCCCAGCGTCGCGCCCACGATGCGATTGTCGCGACTCGGGTTAATCATCAGCCTGTCGTCGATGGTCGCCGCGGGGTTGGCTGTGTACGCGTTGTTTCCATCAAGCATTGATGGTCCGCCGCTGCCCGTCGAAGTTCAAATTGGCAATGAACCCGTCATGACAACCAGTGGTGTCGGTGCCATGGTCACCGAGGTGGTGATTGTCACCAACGTTTCGGACCACGACATTCCCAAGCTGACGTTGGATATCAACGGGCAATACTTGCTGCTGCAAAGCTCGCCGCTCAAAGTTGGCGAGACGTTGACCATGCCGCAAAGCGTGTTCACCGACAAACGAAGCAGCCAACGGTTCGACGCGTTCAAGTACGATGTAGAAGACGTCACCGTGACCGGACAACTTCCCAGCGGAGCTCGTGGCGTCAGTAAGTTCTTTTTTTCCGAATAAGTATAGAAGTGGGTTGCCATGTTACGCGTCTGGCTCGTCGTCGCATGTTCGCTGGTCGTCTCTGCCAGTCAGCTCGCCGCCGAAGACGAGGTCAAACCGTACGTCAGTTACGAAGCGGCCTTTCACGCTGCGTCCAAGCATCGTGCCAGTGGAGAATGGAAGGCTAGCGAGGACGCACTTCGGCAGGCAATCGAGCTTAGCTCGGACGTTCGCAAACACTGCGACGCTCACCGTGTTTTGGTCGACGTCTATTCAAGACTCGACAAACCGGGTGCGATGTTTGATTCGGCTGATTTCGTCGTTGCAAACCACCCGCACGCTGCGTCAGCATCGCTGACCAAAAGCAGCTTGACGTCCATCGTCGGTCAACGCGATTGGCACGCGAAGATGAAGGAACGCTACGAAGGAATCCTGGTCAAGGATCCCAAGAATCGCGTCGCGCTCGAGATGATGGAGCGATACACGTACTTGCTATCTCGCCAGCATGACAAGCGAATTGAGTATCTGGATCGACTGATCGATTTGCAAAAAAGTTCTGACGAGCCGATCGATATACGGATGCACATGGACCGCGCGTTCTCGTACAAAATCTTGCACGACTATCCCAAGTCCGCCGAACTGTACGAGGGGACGGCTGAACTCGACGATGCATCGCGTTCGTTCGCATTGATGCGGGCAGCGGAAGTTTGGCAACAGGCCAAGGACAAGCCAAAAGCACTGGCCGCGGCCAAACGGGCCGATCAGTTGGGACCGAGCAAAGGAGTCGACAACAATTTGTACGCGTGGCATCGCGGACTAGGTGAAGTATTCATTTACACTCGCCAAACCGATCTGGCGATCAAGCATCTCGAGGCGGCTGTCGCCGAGGCACCCATCAATGCGTACCGCCAGCAGTGCACCGAGCTATTAGAATTGGCTAAAGATCTGAAGTAATCCATTTCACGATTTTCTTGAACTCGCAACCTTATGTCACGGATCTCACGCAATGCTTCGACTCACCAGCCTGGTTCTCGGTTTCATTGCCGTTGTTTTTACAACTTCTTTGCAAGCTCAGTCGCCGCCACCCAACATTGTCGTCATCTTTATTGATGACATGGGCTATGCCGATATCAATCCGTTCGGTGCGACCGAGTATCAAACGCCCAACCTGAATCGAATGGCGTCGGAAGGTCGTAAGTTCACGGATTTTGTCGTGTCATCGGCCGTCTGTTCGGCTTCACGATCGGCACTGATGACAGGGTGCTATCACCGCCGCGTCGGGATTAGCGGCGCTTTGGGGCCAAAGTCAAACATCGGCATCGCCGAGCGAGAAACGACGTTGGCCGAGCTGTGTAAATCCAAGGGCTACGCAACCGCGGCGTTTGGAAAATGGCACCTTGGTCACGATCCCAAGTTCTTGCCCACCAATCACGGATTCGATGAGTTCTATGGAATCCCCTACAGCAACGACATGTGGCCGCTGCACCCGGCGTCGGTCGCCCAGCGAGAAAAAGATCCGAACGCCAAAATTGCTTGGCCGGCGCTACCGATGATCGAAGCCACCGTCGATGGTGGTGTCACGATCGTCAACGATGACATTCAGCCGGCTGATCAAGAACAGATGACGAAGCAGTTTACCGAACGAGCGGTGGGCTTCATCAAGGATCACGTTGACACGCCGTTTTTCTTGTACCTGCCGCATCCCATGGTTCACGTACCGCTGTATGCATCGGAAGAGTTTCGTGGCAAAAGTGGTGCTGGCAAATTCGGCGATGTGGTGATGGAAGTGGATTGGTCGGTCGGCGAAATCTTGAATGCGATCGAAGACATCGGAGTCGAACGAAATACGCTGGTCGTGTTCACCAGTGACAACGGACCCTGGCTTTCATACGGCACGGATTCTGGCAAAGCGACGCCGCTACGTGAAGGCAAGGGGACGATGTTCGAAGGCGGATATCGCGAACCGACGATCATGTGGTGGAAAGGCAAAATTCCCGCTGGCACAACTTGCGATGAACTGGGCAGCACCATCGATCTCTTGCCCACGGTCGCGGCCCTGATCGGTGCCGATCTGCCCAAGCACAAAATCGACGGCAAAGACATTCGCCCGTTGATGTTCGGCGAAGCGGGTGCCGTTTCGCCTCACAATGCCTTCTATGGTTACTACGGCGGTGGACAACTGCAAACGATTCGCAACGAGCGGTTCAAGTTGGTTTTTCCGCACAAATATCGAACACTAAAAGGGCATCCAGGCGGGTTCGGAGGTCGGCCGGTGGCTTACACGAACGTGCAAGCTGAACTGGCCCTGTACGACCTCGACAATGATGTGTCAGAAACCACCAATGTGATGGACAAGTTCCCTGCCGAAGTCGCTAAACTGCAGGCCGCCGCCGAAGAAGCTCGTGAAGACTTGGGCGACAAACTGACCGGACGGTCAGGAAAGGGCATTCGTCCGGCCGATAGCCTATCACCCGATGACGCACGTTTGCCACAGAATTGGCGCTAGTCGAAATCGAGTAGGATGGGAGCAATCGGAGTTGAGGCGTTTTGCCGAAACAGACGTCGGTCACTTCGATTCCGATAGGCTGGGTACCCAGCGCGTTCTCAGCCTCTTTTCACAGCACGCTTCACCGGCAGCATCGCCCCATGGCAAAACTTGCTTCCTCTTCGACCTTGCTAAGCCCTGAACTCTTGGGGCGTCTTGAACGCATGGAGTTGGTTTCTCGCAAGGTATTTCGCGGACGGATGAAGGGTGAACGACGCAGCAAACGCAAAGGCCAAAGCGTCGAATTCGCTGACTTCCGAAACTATGTCGCCGGCGACGACCTGCGACTGATCGATTGGAATCTGTACGCGCGTTTGGACCAGTTATTCCTGAAGCTGTTTTTGGAAGAAGAAGATCTGCACTTCTTTGCCTTGATCGACGCCAGCGAATCGATGAATTTCGGCGATCCGACAAAATTGCATGTCGCCAAGCAGTTGGCCGCGGCGCTCGGGTATGTCGGGATGTGCCGCGCCGACCGTATCAGCGTGTCGGCGCTCGGCCCAGAAGGACGGCGTGCACCGGTGCTGCGTGGCCGAGCCAGTCTTTGGAAGATGCTGAACTACTTGGATTCAATCGATGCCGGACACAATGTTTCGTTGCACGATGGAGTGAAAGATTTTTCGCTGCGGACCGCCGGCACCGGCGTCTGTGTCTTACTGACTGACTTGATGGACAAAAACGGTTACGAGTCGGCGCTGCGGATGCTGATCGGACGACGGATGGATGTGTTCGTGATGCACATTTTGTCACCCGAGGAGATTGATCCGCCGCTGCGTGGTGATCGCAAGCTGATCGATGTGGAAGACGGTGACGCGGCCGAGATCACGATCAACCAGTATGTGATAGACAAGTACAAAGAAACGGTGAAGTCGTTCATTGGCGGTGCAAAGCAGTTTTGTAGTCGGCGTAGCATCGTCTACATCCCCGTGCGAACGGATGTGCCCGTCGAAACGATCGTGACACGGTACCTGCGCGAGCGAGGAGTGGTGCGATGAGTTGGATTTCGGCGATCTCGCCCTGGCAATGGGCTTTATTCGCGGCGGTCCCGGTCGGAATCGTGCTGCTTTACTTTTTGAAGCTGCGCCGCGAACCGGTCGAAGTGCCCAGCACCTACTTGTGGTCACGCACGATTGAGGATTTGCACGTCAACAGTTTGATGCAGCGTTTGCGCCGCAGCCTGTTGCTGTTTTTGCAATTGTTGGCTGTCGCTTTGGCTGCTCTTGCGTTGTTTCGCCCTGGAATTCGCGGCGAAGCGTCGTCGCAGGGGCGAATGGTTTTTCTGTTGGATACGTCGGCCAGCATGCAGTCGCGTGATGGTGGCGAAGGTGGCGTTTCGCGATTCGAATCGGCTCGCGAGCAGATTCGTGGACGCATTGAATCGATGTCCGATTCCGAAACTGCGATGTTAGTCACTTTTAGCGATCGCCCGGACACCGTCCAGTCGTTCACGACGGATCGTCGTCGGCTGCGCGAAGCCCTTGGCCGAGTCGAAGTGACGAATCATCCAACCGATATTCTGGGTGCCTTGCAAGCGGCCGACGGACTCGCCAATCCTCGGCGCAGCAGTGAAGTTGGGAATATCAATGACCTGCAGGTGGCTGATGCGATGCCAGCCGACTTGCTGATCTTTACCGATGGCGGTTTCCAGCCGGTCACGGAATTCAATCTTGGCAATTTGATACCGACTTACATCTCGATCGGTGGCAGCAACCACAAAAATCTTGCGATCACGGCGTTCTCGGCCGAACGAAACATCGAACAGCCGTCTCAGGTTCAAGCGTTCGCGACGGTCATCAATCTTGGCGACCAGCCAATCGAGACGACAGCGACGCTGAACGCGGTATCGTCTGCAAATGACAATGAATTTTTGGACGCTGTCTCGGTCTCGTTAGAACCAGAAGAACAAACCGGGCTTTCGTTCACGATCGAAAATGACGAAGGCGTTGCGTTGCGATTGTCGCTGGATGTCGATGACGATTTACCGGTCGACAATGTTGCGTTCGCCGGATTGTCGCCGATGCGAAACGTGAATGTGTTGGTTGTGACCTCCGGGAACAGTCCCTTGGAACTTGGGCTAGAAACCGAAAAGGCGGCTAAGATCTGCGCTGCTGAGTTTGTGCTGCCGTCGTATTTGGAAACCGAGGCTTGGAAGACTCGAGCCGAAACGGGTACCGATGACTTGGTGATTTTTGACCGTTGTTCGCCCGCGACGATGCCGGCGACAAATACGTTCTTCATCGGATCGCTGCCGCCGCCAGACGCCGACGAGTCGACCCAGGATTGGCAGTGGGGATCCGAACCTGCGCCGGTGTCGTTGGTCGACATCGATCGAACTCACCCGATGATGCGATTTCTAGAATTGTTTTCGTTGCTGATTTTCGAAGGCCGCAGCGTGAAGGGGCCCGTCGGTTCTACTGAATTGGTGGCGGCCGATTCGGGCCCCATGTTGGTTCTGTCGCCTCGCGATGGGTATCAAGACTTGGTGCTAGGGTTCGAGGTCATTTCGACCGATGCGGATGGTTTGACCGAGACAAATACGAACTGGTACGCGGAACGGTCGTGGCCTGTCTTTTTGCTGAACGTGTTGCGTTATCTAGCGGGCGCGGCCGAGGCGACCGGTTCGCCATCGTTTCGTCCAGGCGAGACGGTTCGGATTCGCCTGGAAAACGCCGTAGCACAGCCCAAGCTTAGGCGAGTCGGCGAAACAGCGACGTCCGATCTGATCGCGGGGCCCAGTGGTCTGATCGAAATCGTCGGAACTGAAACGCCTGGGAATTATCGCGTCGAAGATGGTGACCGATTGGCCGATTCGTTCTCGGTTAACTTGTTTGACCGTAGCGAAAGCGATTTGAAGGTCGCGCCGAGCGTCGAGCTAGGGTACGAAGCCGTCGAAGCCGCAACCGGTGGTGTCGAGCAACGCCGAGAGTATTGGCGATGGGCGCTGATGGGCGTGCTGGGCGTTTTGGCGGCCGAATGGTGGGTTTTCAGCCGCCGAGTTGCTTAGTGATCACGTTGCTTAGTGATCCAGCGTCGATCAACGCTGGATTAGCAGGTTTACCGAATCGACTTGCCAGCCATGTCGACCAGTACCGAGTTTGAAACGCTATTGCCGAAGTCGTCGAAGCGATCGAGGGTCCAGACGACTTCTTTGTTCGACGGATTGATTTCGAGTAGCAGCGGTTGGCCCGCCCCGGCGTGACAATTGCCGATCACGTAGTTCCCGTTGGGCAACACTTCCAGCGTCGTTACCCAAGCCAGCTTGATGTTCGGCAGGTCGTCCTGTTGGATTTGCCAGACGATTTCTTTTTCAGGCGTGACTTCGATGACGCCGTGACCGTTTCCGGTCGCGATCAAAGTGTTTCCATTTTCTAAACGCAGTGCCGAAAACAATCGGTTTCCGTAGGCTTCGGGGCCGTGTCCGCCAGCCGGTTCGCGGCCAAACAAGGGAACCTCGTACTCCCAAACGATCTTGCCTGACTTGCGATCATATTCGCGAACTTTGCCGTCCGATTCGTGAGTCGCCAAGTAGGTTCCCGACTTGGTTGACCGCACCAATCGCGTGTCGGTATGCGCGCCCGGATGTTCAACCGTCAACGCGATTTCTTTTTGAATCTTGCCGTCTTGGTTGACTTCAATGATTCGTGCCGCACCCGATTCGGCGATCATGGTGTCGCCGTTTTCAAGACGTTCGAATGCGTGAACTTCGATGCGTTTTCCTGCGTTGCCGTTTTCTTGAGCGCTATCGTACGACCACACCAATTCTTTGGTGGTCGGATTGATCTCGACGACCTTGGCCCCGCCTTGGCGAGTCAGAATGTTGCCGTTGGGAAGGAGGTGAATGTCATGAATGCCACCCCAGCGCATTTCCCAGCTAACGGTGCCATCCGCGTCAATGATCGCCAGACGATTGTTGCCTTGCAGCAGCACATCGTGATCGGCAAGGGCGAGCGAGGGAACAGAAATCAGGATCGCGGCAATTACGGTAGACAGGTTTCGAATCATTTTCATCGTTTAGGTGGGAAGTGTGGCGAGTTGGATAACTCACCAGCCTAGCATGGCGCAAAAGTGGCTGCCATTGACTACCGGTTCGTAGACGAATCACTTTTTCCGTTGGGGGAAATGCCTTTTGGGGGTAACCCGACGCAAAAGCGAGAAGAAGGCGGGAGTCCCGGTTGCATTCTTTTCAGTCGCGAATTCGCTTTGCCTTTTGGGCCGCACCGTTTTGGTGAAGTGTGAGGGCGTACGCAGGGCCTTTCGCCCGAAGGTGGAATTCGAGTTTCGCGTCGACTCCTCGGTACGACCACCGGGTTGGTGAATCCGCGAAGACTTCCTGAGTTGGCTGATTCGTGATACCAACCATGACATGACCGTCTCTGAGAGTCACGTCGAAAACAAAGTTGGGTGCAAGTTGGTAGCGGCCGACAAGACGCTCAGGCCCAATTTCTCCGAGGGCCGGGGCTACGAGGGCCGGTTGAGGTTGTAAGTTATTGGACCCCGCGTGCTGGGCCATCAAATGACTGACCATTTCGTCGCAAGCGGCAAACGCTTGTTCTTGTCCCGAATTCGTACAGACAATCACGCCAAAGTCGGACTCCGGAAAAAGCCAAATCAACGCGAACGTGTTTGTGTTGGAACCCGCATGGTTGAAGGCGGGACCGAGTCCTGTGTTCATCATGATCCAACCGCTCCCGTACTTTGCGCCGGCGGTCGTATAGTCGGCTTGTGGTTTGTGCAAATGATCGAAGACGTCCTTTGATCGAAGCACCGGCGCGGGCTTGCCCGCCAATTGCCACGCTGCATATTTGGCATAATCTTCGATCGACACGTGAATGGTTCCCGCCGCGGCATAGACGGTCGGGTTTTCGGATCCCGCGTTTCTAGGATCAAGTGGCTTGCCTCCGTCTGCTTGGTGACCCCACAGCAACGGCGGCTGAAGTTGTTTCGCGGACTCCATCGAACGAAAGTCTGCCGACTGCATTTCAAGTGGACCAAACACGTGTTTCCTCATCAGAGACTCGAACGACTCGCCTGCGCTCGTTTCCAACATTGCAGAAGCGACCGCGTAGCCGAGATTCGAGTAGACGAACTTGCCTCGAGCGTGCGAGGGCGGATTGGAAAGCACTAGTTTCAGCATGCGTCGGCGTTCCAACGCAGGCGACTGTTTCTCGTCGAAGAAGCTAGCCCACGCTTGCGCAGAAACATCTGAAATGTTGGCGGGAAGTCCACTTTGATGAGACAGCAACTCGTCCAGCGTTACCGCAGCGAGCTTCGGGTGAATATCCTTGTCACTGGCTTTGGGCCAAACGTTACCGACAGTTGTATTCCAGTTGATTTTTCCTGATTCTACGAGGACTGCTGCTAACGTCGCCGTCATCGATTTCGTGTTCGACCCGATAGGAAACCGGTCGGACAACTCGACCTCGTCCGCGGTTCCTCGCTTGCGGTTGCCAGAGCAAGCCGACGTTACCAGTCCCTCACTGTTGACGACGGCCGCGACCATCGCTGGCAAGTCATGTTTGCGGGAAATTTCGGCAAGCTTCGCCGCCATCTCTCGCGATGAATCGTCCGCATCTGACCTCAAGCAGATACTCGGCGCGGAAAGCAACAAGACAATGACGACTGATCGTAAAATGACAGGAATCGATTTCATAAAGAACTCTGGCAATGAAGCGTTGCGGAACAAAGACATAAAATAGGGAATACAAAACTGGGGCGAGACCGTCATGGACGCAGCGATCGCCGAACATGTTTGCGGTTTTCTGCTGTCATCAGTACCTGCGACCGCTCGACTTGCCCGTTCTCTGCCTTCAGTTCTAGAGTCACCATCCAGTCTGGCTGGTGCCCCATCTTTGACAACACTTCGACCAAGTCTTCGGCGAATCTCTTTTGCGCCTTCTCCTTGTATTCCCTCTTCGCAAAATCCATGATTCCGGCGATCGGCACATCATTGACTGAGACGAGTTTAGCCCATTGGCCGCGTACACAAACAGTTGGTTGGTCCTGCTCCCAGCGGACACCAGTGTACGGAGCGACCTTCGCAAAACCCGCTGATGTTACCAGCTTCCTCTGCGAAAGAGGAATCGATTGCTCTAACAAACGGTAGCCAATCGGGTCGACATCCGGCCCGCCACAGTTGGTAACGATCGCAACACCGACACCCTGCTCGGGAGCGAATCCCATCCACGCGCTGCAGTTGTTTCGGCCGCCATTCTTTTTCAGAAGACGACCAATCAATGGACGCGAACGAACCGACCATCCAAGTGATGTGCCTGATGTCGAACCATCCGATAACTTGGTTTGCGTGTGAAGTTGTGCCAGGATTTCAGGGGAAAAAACGCTAGGTTTCATTTGAGCAGCCAGGAACTTACCCAGATCTTCAATCGAAGTGACTAAGCCCCCGGAAGCCGCCAGGCGTTGTTGAAACGAGTGCGTTTTTTCTATCCGTGAACGTTCAGCGTAGCCCGTGGCTGGTCTGAGCGTATCATCTGCCTGAATTGCCGTTTGTTCCAGCTTCAGTGGATCGCAAACCAATTCCTGCATCAGTTGATCGAGCGGTTTGTCGGCAGCGAGTTCCAAGGCATGGCCGAGCAACCCGAATCCAAGATTGGAATACTCTTCAGCCACCCCTGGCTTCGATTCTAACTGGACGTTGGATAGATGGTCATAAAGCAACGGTGGTTCTAGTTCGTACCATCCTTCGACCGATTGCACACGTCCCGGCACGCCTCGAGGCAAACCGGATGTGTGGGACGCAAGCTGTCGCAACGTGATCGTTGCTCCTACGTCAGGCGTCTTGCTGATCGTAACACCGGTGGGAAGGTACTTTGCGACAGGCTGATCCAAATCAATCACGCCGTGGTCATGCAAGATCGCCGCCAACAAGGCCGTGAAAGCCTTGGTCACTGATGCGACATTGTACTGAGTGTGCAGAGTCGCTTTGGTATCGGCCTTGATGTTTGCCAATCCAAACGCGCCCCGGTAGACAACCTCGCCGTCGCGAACGACCACGGCGCTGAGACTGGGATACCCACCGTCAACAAATTTCTGCATCCACGTGTCAAGACGCGAGACATCATCGCTGTTGAATGCACTGACATCACTGAGCGCGGGAATTGTCAGAGGCGTTTCTTTGGATTCGGCAACGCATGCGAACACCGCAAAGATTGCCATGGTTCCAATGAACAACGTCAAGACAATGATCACGATCGCGGGGGCTTCTGGCAAGCGTTTGAGTTCCGCAGGTGAATGGGTGGCCGCTAAGGTTGATTCTGTCATGTCTAATCTCGTCAGTGTTTCGTTCGAAGATCTTGCCAACACGGTGACCGAGAGCGGGGAGTTTGCATCGTCGCGACTCAACGTCGATCGCTTCTGCTTGACGTAGGACCGCAGCCAAACGCATCCGAACGCAATCTCGAATGGGATAACTGCGGCAACAACCGTTTGAAAGAACGCGGGTCCCATGTCAGGAGTCGGGTAGAGGAACCCGCAGCATCCGCCGATCATCGTAGGCACCATGATGGTCGCAGCGGCTCCCCACGACGGGATCAGCCGGTTCCAGGTCGCTGCCCAACGTTCCCAACCGGGGCTCAGGCCAGCATCGTGAATCGGAACCGCAAGTGCAGCTACCAATTCCATGATGTCGCCACCGTCTTCGCTGTTCGCGTCATCTTCTAGGCTTGCAACAAGTTTCAACAGATCCTGGCGTCGTGGTTCAAGTTGTGTTCGGATCGCGTTTTGATTCACGCGGTAGATGACCCAATGCAAGACGACCAAAAACAGGTTGAAGAATCCGCCCAAGAGCAGGAAGTTCCACCAGTTGGTTTGCGCCTGCCAGGTCACATGAAGAAAGAACGCCATCGCGGGAATTGCGTACGGCAACAGGTACCACCAAACAACGTTGCGTAACAACCAAATTTGATGGTCGACCTGGACCAACGATTCCTTCGCATAGAAACCAAGCGGTTGACCTGGTCCGCTTGGACGCTGCGGGTGACGTTGGCGGTCCACAAGAATGAATGTCGCAACCCAAAGAAATCCCGGCACGCACAGATACCACGTCCACGGCAACGGCACGACGAAGCCCATCGTAAACCAGATGGGTATCAAAATCAGCGATCCTCCTGCTTCACGAACGTCTCGCCAGAAGATCGTCGATCGAAAATTCTGTTGGTCTCGCTGCACTTCCCTCGATAGCAAGTCGACGTCGATCGTGACGCAAGTTTGATCGGCATCGGCCTTCCATGCTTGTTGGAATTTCTCAAGATTCATCGGACTCTCCATTCAACAGAGTGGACAAAGCCTTCTTCGCCCGATTCAGCCTCACGCCCACGTTGCTCTCTGAAATTCCCAGCACGTCCGCCATCTCGCGATAGCTAAGTTCGTCTAAATACAACAGAACGATCGCGGCGTCCGTTTTCGGTAATTGGTGGATCGCGTTGTAAAGTTGCTCGATTGTTTCTCGCTGTTGCAATTGCTCGCCACTGTCTGTGCGTTCGGAGACAGACGCGTGCGTCTCTAGCAGTGGTTTCTGATTCGTCCGCCGCGGCTTGTCCTTGCGGTGCCAATTCATCGCTGTGTGCAGGGCCACGCGGTAAAACCATGTCGCCGCACTGGCGCGACCTTCAAACTTGGGCAACGATTGCCAAGCTTGAAGCAGAATTTCTTGAGCCAAGTCTTGGCATTCTTCGCTGTTGAGCGAGTAGGCACGAGCGACCTGGATGACTGATGAGCTATGCTCGTCGAGCCACCGCGTGAATATCGACTTGGGGTCGTCATCAATCACAAACTGCCTCTTACCAGCGATGCAAGTTCTCGTTCTATCACCGTTGGTAACGTGACATGAACGTTGCTTACAAGAAATCGTGCAATTCGAGCGGTGTTTTCTGGAGCGGCAGTATCAAAAACAGCCGCGAAAACTGTGCAAATGCACGAAAGAGGAAACTACTAGGTGGTGCGATGTACCTAGCTATTCGGGTTAGCTAGGTAAGAGAGATGCGAAAAGAAATGCCGAGAACAAACGGGCTTGGAGTAGCAAACAAAAAAGCCCTGTAAAAAACGACTAGCCATTGGCTTCGGCTTCTCACGCAGGTGCGATGAAGATGATGGTGTCGTTCTGAGGATCCGTCATACCGTCGACGCATGCGAACAAGGCTGAAGCTGAACCGGCGGCGAAGTTTGGCTAGGAAAGTGACCCAGCCAAAACTTTTAGAGTCAACGTCTCGCTTTTAGCCATTCAGCGTTATTCTTCGTCCTTGGTGTCTTCCGAATTGGAATCCGAATCCGTCACGCCGTCATCCTTATTCTTGTCCCGCAGCTTTTGCATTGGGTTTTTCTTTTTTTCGTCTTTATACAACTTGAAACGGCTGGGGACGATTCGCGGCGGCCAGTGGTTGTTGGACACTTCGGTGTCGGCGAGTTCGCGGCGCGGGTCCAGTTCTATTCGAGTGATCTCTTTGTCGGTCACAAACAGCTTTCCGACTCGGTCGCCGTTGCCTCGCCAGATGTCGACCGGAATCGTGAATAGCTCGCTGGTGTTGTCGGTGTAGTGCAGTCGCACAATGATGGGCATCACCAAACCGCCGACATTCTTGAAGGTGGCGACGTAGAAGTTGGTCGAACGACGCAGCATCGCCCGTTCTTTTTCGTTCAGCCCATCGACAAACTTTTGAAACGACTTGCGGGCCGCTTCGTCGACCGCAAGCGGGTCATAGTCTTCGCTGTTATAAAAGTCTTTCAGGCCGGCTTGCCATTCAATTCGTTTGCGCAACGCTTCGTTTCGCTCTTTTGACAACGTAGGTTCCTTGTCGTCTTTTTCTTTGCGTTTTCGTTCTGCTTCGACATCCGGATCACCGCTGTCGACTTGAAACAGTTTCAGATCCTCGATCGCTAGATCGACATGGTCGGTGCTGTAAAACCAACCACGCCAAAACCAATCCAAGTCGGTACCCGAGGCGTCTTCCATCGTGCGGAAGAAGTCGCTTGGTGTTGGCCGTTTGAACTTCCAGCGACGCGCATACTCGGCGAAGGCAAAGTCAAACTGTTCGCGGCCCAAGATTGTCTCACGCAAGATGTTCAGGGCCGTCGCTGGTTTGGAATACGCGTTGTTTCCGAATTGCAGAATTTCTTCACTGCCTGACATGATCGGGCGTTGGTTTCCGCCTCGCATGTACGGCACAATTTTTTCAGGATCGCCGCGGCGTGACGGGTAATCGGTTTCCCATTCTTGTTCGGCCAGGTATTGAAGGAAGGTGTTGAGTCCCTCGTCCATCCACGTCCATTGCCGTTCGTCGCTGTTGATGATCATCGGATAAAAGTTGTGGCCCACTTCGTGGATGATGACAGAGATTAGTCCGTACTTCGTGTCTTTGGTGTACGTTCCGTCTTCCTCGGGACGGGGACCATTGAAACAGATCATCGGGTATTCCATGCCATAGACTGGCCCGTTGACGCTGATGGCGACCGGATACGGATAGGCGAACGAATACTTGCCGTAAATGTCGAGCGTGTGGATGATCGCTTCGGTCGAATACTGACTCCAAAGCGGTTCGGCTTCGCCGGGGTAATACGACATCGCCATGACCTTTTGACCTTGGACGTCGACGCCCATCGCATCCCAAATGAATTTTCGGCTCGCCGCAAAGGCAAAGTCGCGAACGTTGTCGGCGCGGAATTCCCAAGTCTTTGTTTTCTTAGTTCGAATGGGCTCGTTAGTTTTTGCTTCGTCCGGCGTGACGATGAACATTGGTTTTTTAGCGCTAGTTGCTTCGGCAAGCCGTTCTTTCCATTCGGGTTTCAGCACGTCGTCGGCGTTCTTCAATACTCCCGTTGCCGCCACAACCATTTCGGACGGTGCCGTAATGCGAACGTCATAGTCGCCGAGTTCCAGCGTGAACTCGCCACGGCCGAGAAACTGCTTGTGTTGCCATCCGCTGTAGTCCGTGTAGGCGGCGACTCGCGGATACCACTGCGAAATTTCGTAGATGTAGTTGTCGTCTTTTTCAAAGAACTCGTATCCGCCGCGGGCACGGATCACTTTTGCGTCAACGATGTTGTATTGGTAGTCAATGACGAAGCCGAGTGACTTGCCCGGTGCGAGTGGTTTGTCCAGGTCAATCCGCATCATGGTTTGATGGATCGTGAATTTCATCGCGTCGCCGACCACTGACTTCTTGGCGTCGAATGACTTCACCGACTCGATCTTGTAACCGCCATCGAACACCATGGACGCCAAAATGCTTGACATCGCGTCGAACGTGATCTTGGGTGCCAGCGATGGTGCCGGCGCGCTGGTAACTGAGTCTCCGTCGGGGCGGAAACGGTTTTGGTCCAATTGGACCCAGATATACGACAGCGGATGGGGCGACAGGTTGTGGTACTGGATTCGTGCGGTGCCGCTAATCTTTTGGTTCGCGTCGTCCAGCGTCACGTCGATGTCATAGTCGGCCCGTTGCTGCCAGTACTGGGGGCCGGGAGCGCCAGAAGCCGTTCGTGCCGAATTGGGCGTCGGCAACCACTGGTCGATCTGGTAGAAGCGATCAGCCCTGTCCGAATGCTTGGGATTGGCCAGGGGCTGCGCCCATCCAATCGATGTGAAAGTGACGACACATGCCAAGGCAAGACTGAAACGAAGCATCATGGTGTCAATTTATGGGAGGAAATGAGCGGTCTAACGATTTGGTTGATTGGGTCAGTTTAATCGGGTCGCGGTCAAACGGGTCCCCCGCTTAAACTGAGGCATCGGATCCACCCCTAACTCTGTTTTCTGCGACTTATTGTGACGAATGTAGCCCCTACGGACTGGACGATCGGCTATTGCACGAACGTTCACGCTGGCACCGAAATTGAATCGGTCAAAAAGAATCTCGAGCAATTTGCCGTTCCGGCTCGGATCGAGGCGGGCCTGGACATGCTTGGCGTCGGCCTGTGGTTGCCCGCCAAAGCGGCGTCTCAGTTGGTGGGTCAAGCGGACGAGTTTGCAAAATTTCTTCGTCAGCGGCATCTTCAGCCCTACACGATCAACGGTTTTCCCTACGATAATTTTCACCAAGACGTGGTCAAACATGCGGTCTATCGGCCAACTTGGGAGGAACCGGCGCGTCTGGAATACACCAAGCAGCTCGCTGAAATTCTGGCTGCGATCTTGCCCGATAATCCAGCCGGGGGAACCGAATCGATGGGGTCGATCAGCACGCTGCCGATCGGTTGGCCGACGCAGTCGGACGGCGGCCAACCCGATGACACCGCCAAGCGAATGGATGCGGCCGGCAAGCAGTTTCGTGACCTGGCGATCTTCTTGCAGGATCTGGAATCAAAAACTGGCCGACGGATTGTCGTCGCGATTGAACCCGAGCCTGGATGTTTGTTGGACACGACGATCGACGTGGTCGATTTCTTCCACTCGCAGTTGCCCGAAGCGGGGCATCGGCGGCACTTAACGGTGTGTCACGACGTTTGCCATTCTGCTGTGATGATGGAAAGCCAAAGCGATGTATTGAACCAATTGGCAGCCGCAGGGATCACCATCGGCAAGGTCCAGGTTAGCAGCGCCGTGGTTGCCGATTGGCAATCGATGGCGATCGGACGCCGCCGCGAAGCCATCGAGCAACTCAAGCACTTTGCCGAAGACCGATATTTGCACCAAACCATGCGTCTAACGGCGACCGGCCAAAACATGTTGGTCGAAGACTTGCCCGAACTGATCGGGCGAGTCGCCAAAGATGGCGATCCTGTCTGGGGCGACGATCGATGGGTCGTTCACTTTCACGTTCCTATCTTTTTGGAACGATTCGGCCATTTGACGACGACGCACGCCGAAGTCCTTGATTGTTTGCAAACACTTGCGGCCCCTAATAGCGATGTGGACTTTACGGGGCACTTAGAAATCGAAACATACGCGTGGAGCGTGCTTCCTGAGTCCATGCGAAAACGGGGATTGGCCGAAGACATTGCTGGCGAGTTGATGTGGTTGCGGCGTTCAATCATCGAAAGCTACTGAGCAGACGCCTGATCATCTGTCTTTCCTCGCCCGTTCGATGACCTTACGAGCCATCGTCAGCCGAGGAATGCCAGGAACTTTTGGGTGGTTGGTGGGGTTCCATATTTTCTGACTAAGATGTCCGGACGATGATTTGGGTGACCCTACTTGATGATTAGGTGCATGATTGCAAACTGATTCCCCTCCCCGTCCGCTTTTTCGCACGATTGTCAACTTGGTCGTTTCCACGGCTGTGATTGGCGGGTGCCTGTTCGGATACTCGTTTCTGGGCGAGCGAAAACGGCCTGTCCGCGGCAAACAGCCCAAGCCCAACGGAACGGTTGTGACGACCGAGTCGCTGGTTCCCCATTCCGGGACGGTCTCGTTGTCGGCCAACGGTGTCGTCGTGCCGTTGCGAGAGATCCGCTTGGCGACGGAAGTCGCGGGACGCGTCGTCGAACAGTCCGATAATCTTCGCCCCGGTCGTTCCGTCGTTGCGGGCGAGACCCTGATTCAATTAGATACAACGGAGTTCGAATTAGAGCTACGCCGGCTTCGCGCCCAACAGGCTCAAGAGGCTGCCGAACTGGCCGCGACCGACATCAGCATTCAGAACACCACTGAGCTGTTGTCGCTGGCCAGCGAGCAATTGCAGCTTGCAGCCGATGAGCGGGCGCGTGTCGATGCTTTGGTCAAGCGACAGGCGGCGTCGGTGTCAGAAGTCGACGTCACCAAGCGAGCCGAGTTGACGGCGAGGGCGGCGCTTGTCGAGACTGGGAATCGCAAACGTGATCTGTTAGCCGGACGCGAACTGATCGTGCAAAAACAAGTCGCAACCCGCGTTGCAATCGACCGAGCCCAACTTGATCTTGACCGAACGACCGTGAAATCGCCAATTAACGGCCGAGTTGTCTCGTCATCGGTCGAGGAACAATCGTTCGTGGCTGCCGGAACCTCGTTCGTTACGATCGAAGACACTTCCGTCGTCGAAGTTCGTTCGAATTTGACCGTCGATCAAATGTATCGCGTGTGGAATTCAAATTCGGCTCATGCGGTTGGCAGCGAAGCCGAGTTGACCGCCGATGACCAAGTCCCGCCGGTGCCCGCGACGATCCAGTATCGTCTCGGGGCGCGGACCTATCAGTGGCAAGCTGTGTTAGAACGCATTGACGGCGCCGGTATCGACCCCGCTACTCGCACCTATCCTTGTCTGTTTCGAGTCGATGCACCGGAGCAGGTGTCGCGGCCCGATCGTGCTGAGCAAGATGATCTTAGCGACGGACCGAGTCGATTGATGCGAGGAATGTTTGTGTCGGTACTGTTGAAGACCGAGTCTCGCCGGCAGCTCGCAAGTTGCAGCGAAACGGCAATTCGCCCTGGCAATCGGATTTGGATTAATCGCGACGGAGCATTACACATCCAGCCGATCGAAGTCGTCGCTCGCCAAGGAACTCGCGTGATCATCGATCTAGACGAGTTGGCGTCCCAGGCGGCGCAAACTTCAGTCGTTGTTTCGCCGGTAAGCAATCCCAGTGAAGGGATGAAATTGATTTCGGCCGGCAAGTCAGAGCGTGAGGGTAAGCCGGTATTGACGGGGGAACCTGGTTTGCCGGCTGGAAAACCGTCCGCCGCAGAACAGTCTGCTCGCGAGCAATCTGTTGGTGAAAAGGCGGTCAGATGAGATCGGTCGTCGCTTGGGCCGTCAAAAATTGGCAGGCCATGAATGTCCTGATGCTGGGAACGCTGTTGTTGGGCGCTTATAGCTTGACGCAGCTGCGACGTGATTTCTGGCCCGATTTTGAACTCTACGTGCTGAACGTGTCGGTCGTTTACCCCGGCGCAAGTCCGGACGAAATCGAGCAAGGGATCCTCGAAAAGATCGAAGAGTCGATTCGCACGGTTGACGGTATCGACGAAATGACGTCGTCCGCTCGCGAGGGCATCGGATCGATCATGTTGGAACTCGATAGCGATACGACTCGCGAAGATGCCCAGCGGGTGTTGACGGAAGTCACGATGCTGATCGATCAAATTCCTAGCTTCCCGGAGCTCGCCGAGAAACCGGACGTGCGGCTGCAAACCAACTTTGTCACGGCGATTCGCGTCGCGGTGCTAGGGCCTGAAAACTCAGGTGCCGGTGAGGGACGCAACGAAGCCGCGGTTTCCGAAGCCGCATTGCAATTGCGTCAAGTCGCCGAAACCGTGCGCAGCGATCTGTTGTCGCTGCCTTCGGTTTCGGTCGTCGATCTCGTCGGTGCACCAGAGTTTCAAATCGACATCGAAATCGCCGAGTCAACGCTGCGCGAGTACAACCTGTCGTTACGTGAAGTTGCCGAGATCGTTCGTGCCAACAATATCGAACTTCCCGGCGGAACGTTAAAAGGCCGATCGCAAGAAATCTTGCTTCGTGGTAGCGACAAGAGCGAACTGGGCGAAGACATCGCTGGGATCCCGCTGGTCAGTGAGCCGGGCGGCGCGGTGTTGACGGTCGGCGATTTGGGGTTAGTGCGAGATGAATTCGCAGTCGATTCGTCAATCAACGAAGTCAACGGACGTCCCGCCGTTGTGATCTCCGTTGAAACGACTAGCGCTGATGACCTGATCCGTGTGTCTGACGAAGTGCGAGAGTTTGTTGATCGCGAAAAGTCGGAATTGCCGGCTGGATACACGATGCTGCACATGCGAGACCGGTCGACAAGCGTGAAAAGTCGCCTGGATCTGCTGACCAAAAACGGCTGGATGGGATTGGTACTGGTTTTCATCGTCTTGGCGCTGTTTTTGGAAATGCGTTTGGCGTGGTGGGTGGCTTTGGGGATTCCCGTGTCGCTGTTGGGCGCTTGCATTTACATGTTTTACGGCGGCCAGACGTTGAATATGACGTCGATGTTTGCGTTCCTAATTGCGCTTGGGATCGTGGTCGACGATGCGATCGTGGTTGGCGAGAACATTTACGCCCACCGTGAAATGGGTAAAAGCTATCGTGATGCGGCGATCGACGGCGCGACCGAAGTGATGCCGTCGGTGATCACGGCGATCTTGACGACCGTGATTGCTTTTGTGCCGATCATGTACTTGGAAGGCAACATCAAACGATTGACGGTGGTGTTGCCGCTTTGCGTCGGTGCGATGCTGTTGATATCGATGGTCGAGAGTCTGACAATTTTGCCGGCTCACCTTTCGCACCGACGCAGTGCGTTCCTGGATACAGTGGAATGGTTGTTGTTCCCGCTGAAACCGTTGGGGTGGGTGATCAGCCACTTGAGTGCTGCGATGACGCGGTTTTTGCAATGGTTTGTTGATCGCGTTTATTTGCCAATCTTGGCGGTGTCGCTTCGCAATCCTGCGATCGTCATGTCGGCTGCGGCGGGGATGTTGATCCTGTCGGTGGGAGTGGTGCGATCGGGTTTGGTTCCATTTTTGCTGCTGCCGAAGATTGACTTTGGGTTCGTGACCTGCCAAGTCACGTTTCCGGATGGTACGCCTGTTTCCGTCACCGACGCGGCGACGAAGCGTCTGGCAGATGCAATCTTGGCAGTCAATCAAAGATCGATCGACGAAAAGTTGACGACCGACAAAGGGGGCTTCGTCCTTGTCGTGCAGCGAACGGTTGGATCATCGGGCGATGCTGTCGGCGCGGCACCGGCAAGCCATGTGGGCGGCATTTTCGTTCAATTGAATGAGATCAGCGAGCGAACCGTTTCAAGTGCAGAAATTGTGTCGATGTGGCGAGAGGCGGCGGGCAAGTTTCCGGGTGCCGAAGCAGTTGCGTTCGGCGCATCACCGCGAGGACCAGCGTCGTTGCCCATTGAATTGCGTTTGATGGCTGGCGCCGAACACTTGGAACAGCTTGACGCGGCGATCCGTCGCTGCAAAGAAAAACTGTCCGAGTATCCCTATGTCTCAGACATTGCGACCGATACGCGGCAAGGCAAATGGGAGTATCGGATGAAGGTCCGCGACGATGCCAAGGCGATGGGGATTTCGCTAGCGGATGTCGCTGGAACGGTGCGGGCGTCGTACTACGGTGAGGAAGTCATGCGACTGCAGCGTGGTCGGTACGAAGTGCCGCTGCGAGTTCGATATCCACGCGAAGATCGCAACACGTTGGTCAGCTTTGACGGCATTCGAATTCGCAACGGCGACGGCACCGAACGACCGCTCGTTGAAGTGGCTGATGTCGAAGTCGCTCGAGGGTTTGCTGAAATTCGACGGGTCGACCAAATGAGGGCGGTAGGCGTCGTCGCCGACGTGGACGAGAACCAGGGGAACGCGTTCAACGTGGTCGCCGATATGCGAGCCAACTTTGTGCCCCAGTTTGAGAAGGAGTTTCCCAACGTTCAACTGGAATGGGCCGGCCAACAAGAACAGACCGCCGAAACGGTCAACAGTTTGACGATTGGTTTCTTCGTTGTTTTGGGCGCGATGTTCTTGTTGCTGACCGTTCAGTTCAATTCGTGCTGGCAAGCCATCTTGGTATTGTCGATCATCCCGTTCGGGTTCATCGGCGCGATCATCGGACACATCGTGATGAACATCGAATTGACGCTGTTCAGTATCTTTGGAATCGTCGCTCTGGCGGGTGTGGTGGTGAACGATTCGATCGTATTGGTTGATTTTATCAATCGACGAGTTGCCGAAGGATTGCCGATTCACGAAGCGATCATGGACGGCGGCAGACGGCGTTTTCGCGCGGTGCTGCTGACGTCGGTGACGACCGTCGCAGGGATGTTGCCAATCTTGCTGGAACGGTCCAAAGAAGCTCAGGTGGTCTCGCCAATGGCGACCAGCTTGGCATTCGGGCTTACCGTCAGCACGATCGTCGTGCTGGTGTTAGCGCCCGTCATGTACTTGTTGACAGCAAAGCTGTCCCGGTCGGAAGACGGCATCTAGCAAGTCAGCAGAGACGCGGTCGCGCTGACCGTCGTAGCCACGACTACGAATAGAAGTTGTACTGCTTGTTGTACGGGTCGAAGTCAGCGTCGGTCAGACCAACGTTCACCTTCAAGTCCAAGTAGTTGTACTCTTCAATCACTTCCAGTGCCGCGCCTTGGCGAGTTGGCCAGTCATAGGCGATGTACCGAATCGGCAAGTTCAATGCGTCATCAATGAAGACTTGTGCTTGATGAAAATCCAATCCTTCGACTTTGGTTGGGCTAGTCACTTGCAACACGGTGCAGGTGCGGTCCTTCACGCGAGCGTTCTTGCGAAACTCGCATTGAACGTCGGCTTCTTGGCGAGCACGTGTGCCGCGTTCGATCAGTTTTTCGATCAGGTTTTCAACGCCAATTTCGGTCATCGGATACCGTTGGCCCCTCATCGCCAACATGCCGGTTGGCGGAATGTTGACCGTGGGCAGGAACTTGCCTTTGAAGCCACCTTCGTGAGCGACGATGTTGCCGTCGTTGGAGTTTTCGACGTAAATCACTTCGCGGCCTTTGACTGATGTCGGCTTAACGAAGTTGACGTACACGCTGAGCGGTTGGACGATCTGACCGCCCGAAAGTTTGCGGTTGCGAACCTTGACCTGCATGTATTCATGTGGCCCCAAGGTTCCGTCGACTCGTTCGCGTTTGACTAACAACGCCGTATAGTCGTTGACGCTTTCGCGACATGACTTTAGCCCGCTGTGTGCAATTTCGAGTGCGCGATCGAGCGGATGGGCATGAGTCGGTGCTGGTGTCGGTTCGATGCTCGCGGCGTTGGCGACACGATGCACGGGCTCGACGAACTGGGGAGCTTCAGCCAGCACGGATGTCGCAGAGGATGCGGCGAAAAATGAACCCGAAAGGGTGATGAATTTGCGGCGTTCAATTTTCATGTTGGCATCCGTGCGTTTAAAAATGCATCGAGTTTCTAAGTGCAGCATCCTAGCTGCCCGAAGTTGTGTTATCGCCCCATTGAGTGGGGCGAGGTCACTGGATCGATGGTGGATCTTCGCTTCCGCACAATCGCTCGACTCACCCCGATCGATAAGTCTTGTGACACCGCGAAAATAGGCTCAGCAGCCACTGATCCATCCACGACCCTACACCGATGTTCGCAGTCGTGAAAAGATCAGTTTTGGGGATTGAATTATGGGGTTTTTCTAATGGAAAAGGTTGGCCGGCACGAACCGTGAAGACGATGAAAGAAAATACGCTGGCCGTTCTATTTTGCCTGGTCGCCGTAATCGCTACCGCATTGTTCAGTGATTGCTGCCGCATTGTTCAGAGGATGACTTATGGGAACCCAATCAATCCGCAACGTTCTGGCTATGTTACTGCTATTAGCGGCATTGGATTCTTCGTCCGTATTGGGGCAATCGCAAGTGAAGTCTGGGGGCTGGTCACCCGATCGCTGGGATGACGATTTCCAGCGAGATGGCGGGGGCGACGATGACGCAACCGACATGGCAGCCAAGCAAATCATGTGGCCCGCGCCCGTTCGCATTGCTCAGTTACCCGGCAGCGATCCGCCGATTCGCCAAACCCAGTACGCTCAATACGAAGTCGCACCATTCGACGAGCCATCGTCGGCGGCAGTGATCGCAATTGAAATGTCTCAGACATTGGCGGGCGATCTGTTGCCCGTGCCGCTGCCGGCACATCAAGTGATCGCAGCACCGCGGCCCAAACCAAGATCGGCGTCCCATGGTGGTGCGGGCGCGAGGATTGGTCATGATGGTGGAGGCCTGCACGGTGAACTGCATGACGACTTGGCAAGCCATCACGACGCCGAACGCCGCTCGTTCACGAACCCGCTGCCACCTGGATATCGCTTGCATCATCACATTCAGGCACCGACGGCAACCATTCCTAACGCGGTGCGCCGCGAAACTTGGAAGACGCCCTATTCGTACGGGTACTTCGGTGCGTCCGGAACTCGGTCATGGTCCAGACACACCAGTTACCGCGACAACAAGACCGAGTGGCGACTGCACTGATGCAGTAACGCCTAGAATGCGCCATCACGACGACTTTGCAATTTCTCGCAGCAGCTTCGCGGGTACTCCGATGCCGACTTCATGGACCGTTCCCACGTAAGTCGACGCATCGCCGATTTCGAATCCGACTTTGGACGCGACAAACGTGATCGTATGGTCGGCGATAAACGTCGGGATGGATGCTGCGCCGGTATCGCAATCGAGCCCGGTGGGAACATCGATCGCGAAACGCATCGTCTCGACTGAGTTGGCCGCGTCCACGATACCTGCGTAGATTCCGCGCAGCGATCCTGTCGCGCCAGTGCCGAGCAAGCAATCGACGACCGCCGACCACGATTGCTGGTTGATCTGGCTCGCGTCGTTGATCTTTGTGGTTCTGATTTCGGCTTTGAACGCGATGGCGGCATTGGTCGCAGCGTCCCCAGAGAGTTCGCGGGGATCAACAACCGAGAAAATCTCGACTTGACGTCCCGACAGTTCCAAGTGCCGGGCGATGACGTATCCGTCGCCACCGTTATTTCCCTTGCCGCAAAGAATCGCAATTGGACCCTGAGGGGCCAGTCGATTGATGATTTCGGCGGCTCCGCGGCCTGCATTCTCCATCAATACGACCCCCAATAGGCCATAATCTCGGATAGCGACTTCATCGACTCGGCGAACTTGGTCGCGGGTCAGCGGCGAGATGCTCATGTTTTCAATTTGAACTTTGGAAGCGATAATGGGGGACCACTCCCCATCATATCGCAGCACCCGTGGAATGCTGCAAAACGTCGATCCGTTTCAGGTGCCGTTCATGCCGCTTTACGAATACGAATGCAAGTCTTGCGACCAAGTGATCGAGATCTTGGTCAGTACGCCTTCGGCCGACGTCATTCCCAACGACGCCCAGTGCCCCGGGTGCGGTAGCGGCCAGTTCCAGCGGGTTTTTAGCGTGACAGCATCGCCGACGGTCAAATCGGGGGCTGCCAGCGAGTCGTTGCCAATCGCGGGTGGCGGTGGTTCGTGTGGCGCTCCGCGTTGTTGCGGCGGCAGTTGCTAACCGCTTGATCACCAAGCATTCGAAACTGCCAATTCTTGCCGAAAATTCGGCTAGGCAATTTTCGCCGAAACTTCGACGGGGTTAGGCGGGTTTGAATATCGGATGCAATCGATTTCGTTGGGCAGACCGAATTAAGCTAGACTGCGGACTCTTTCTGTTTTTCTCATCAATTTGAAAGCTCGCTTGGCTGTTAGTGAATCGACCGCGTTGCGTTATCAACAGTCCGACCCGGACGTTCGTTTGATGCTGCGCGTTCGAGATGATGACGCCAGTGCGTTTGCGGAATTGGTGGCGCGGTACGAGGGCCGCTTGGTACGTCTGATGCGAACGATGGGGCCGCGAGCCGACTTGGCGGAAGATTTGGCGCAAGAAACGTTCATGCGAGTCTTTCGTGCAAGGAAGACGTATCAGCCCGGCGCGAAGTTTTCGACTTGGTTGTTCACGATTGCGGGCAACGTGGCTCGAAATTCGGCTCGGTCGATCGGTCGTCGTCACGAAGTCAATGAAGTCGATGCACCACGATCCCAGGACGCCGACAGTGGTGCCCAACTGTTGGCGTCAACCGCGTTGGATGTCAGCGGAATGATGCCAGGGCGAATTGCCGAAGGTTCTGAAAGGGCAACGATTGTTCGCGCCGCAGTTGAGGCATTAAGTGAGAGGCAACGGATGGCAATGATGTTGTCACGATTCGAAAACATGAGCTACGTGGAAATCGCTGAAACGATGGATCTGACAACCAAGGCAGTCAAGTCATTGCTGAGTCGGGCACGCGTCAATTTGAAAGAGTCGTTGCAGGCGTACATCGAAACAGGCGTGTTGAGCATGCCATCGGATAGGTCGGATGACGACGATTCAGATGCGGAGGATTCGTAGTGAGCACAATGCCAATCAGCGACGAAACACCGCTGGATCCCGATGATGAGTTGTTGGTGGCGTATCTCGACGGGGAACTCGAGCGTAGCGAACGAACCGAAGTCGAGAATCGCTTGCTGGACGATGAGACTTTGCGAGTCCGATTGCAACAGTTGCAATCTGGTTGGGATCTGTTGGAAGAACTGCCTGACCCCGCGCCAAATACAAAATTGGTTGAGACTACTCTTGAATTAGCGGTCGCCGATTTGGTGTCCGCATCGCCGCCCAAGTCGTCAATGCAGGATCGCTTTCGATATCCGGTCGGCATCTTTCTGGCTTGTGCATTGGGCAGCCTGATTGCGGTTGTTGGGACACGTACCGTCCAACGACGATCGTTCGAAAAACAGCTTCGCGAGTTGGCGATTGCTGAATCGATGGACGCCTATTTCTATGCGGGCGATCTGAATTTGATGCGTTCGCTAGCCGCGGATTCGCAGTGGACGCAGATGGTCAAAGCATCGCAACAACTTGGTGGCGTTGCGGAGGGCGAAGGCAACTCAAGCGATGCGATGCTGATCGCGGATGTGCCAATTGATCAGCGTGAAGATCTGATTCGCAAGATGCCGATGGAGCAGCGGACGCAGTACTATTCGCGGTGGGAGCGTTACAACCGGTTGGACGAAAAAAGTCGTGCGAAGATCCAGGAAGTCGCCGATGTCGTTGCGAAGCAGACGGACCATGGCAAACTGATCAAGACGATGCGAGCTTATGCGAATTGGCGAGAAAGTTTGCCGGCCGAATCGGTTGATCTGATCGAAGGATCCGAAGGCGAAGCGCAAAAAGAAGCTTTGGCCGAAGCGATTGGAGAAACCATGGCCGCGATTTCAGAACGATCCAGTCGTAAGCTCAGTGATGATGCCATTGAATCGATTTACTTCGTCTTGCGGCAAATTCTTGCCCAGCGTTTGCAAGAGTTGCCGGAGGATCAACGCGAATCATTGTTGAAGATGCAAGGCCGATCGCCCGGCCGATCGGATTCAGAATGGCGAATGCTGTTCTGGATGTTCGGAGCTCAAGATCCGCGCCGGCGGATGCCGCCATCAGCCGAAACAATCCAACGTCCCGACTCACTTCGTCCCGACGAAATTGTTCTGATTCGTTTGATCTTGGCCCCCGAAGACTTAGTGATTTTGCACGAGTCCAGCGGCGGCGGTGACGGGCGTTTCGAACCAATGGTGTTGCGAACCTGGGCCGAAGAAGCGATTCGCCGCAAGTCACCGTGGCAGCGACGCGAAAATATGTCGACGCTGGATCGGTTCATGGACGTGCCAGCCGATCGACGTCAAGAATTCGAATTGCTGCCGCCGGCCAAGATCCTGGAAGAACTGGATCGACAAGGCGGTCGGTTCTCGGACTGAGTCTTACAAGGAGGTCGTTGGACGCGGTGTCGGCAATTGCTCGGCGTCGGTCGCCTTCTTGATCGGCGCGGCCTCGGTCGGTTCCGTGTTGCGCGGATTGGTATCGGCGGGCAACGCCGTATCGGCCTCGGTGTCTTGGCTTGCGACTGGTTCGGCGGTACCGTCTAAAATCGAACTGCCTGAGTCGGCCGATTCCACGTCAACGTTGGACTGGACAAATTCGCGAAGCAATTGATGGGTTTGGCGAAAACCGTCCTCGATCCAAATGCCGGACAATTGCGAGTTGCCTGAAAGTCCTTCGTAGTTCATCAGCAAGGATTGCAGTTCCGATGCTGGGCCGCCACGATCAATCGTATCGATGATGAAATCAGGCTTCAAATAGTCTTGCCAGACGTCCGCATCGTCGCGCCGCTGGGATAGCGATCGTGACAAACGGGCCGCAGCAAAACGCAGGTCGGCTACCAAAGTTTCCATTGACATTTGGGCGGGGGAGCCTTGTGCAAGCGGCGCGATGGGGCGCCCGGCTCGGTAACTTTCCAGCTCGTCATTTAAGTAACGATCGGCGCGAGGCGCCGCAGAGGGTTCGGTGTAAACGTAGTCAGGGCCTCCGTACAAATCCGCACCATAGGACGGCACTGGATAGACCGGGGGCGGATAAGCAGGCACGGGGTAAACCGGAACTGGGATTGGAAGGATCGCCGGATGATCGAAATAGTAATCGTGACGATCGTAGTAGCTTCGATATCCATAACCGCGATCGTAAAGACGAGGACCGCGGTAGGGATCGTAGCCGTACCCATAGCCGCTTCGGTACAGCCCCGTATTCACTGATGTGAAAGGAGCACGAACGCGAGTTCCGCCGCCAAACGGCAAGACATTGACGCTGACGAAGGGCGCACGCACGCTCACACCGCCGTACCCACCGATTCGTATTTGGGCATTGGCGGCTGAGTTGAAAACGAAACTGCCGACAAGGCTGCTGGCGGCGGCGACCGCGATAGTGAAACGATTCATGTTGGTGCTCATTCGAAAGACTCAATTAGGTGGGAACACGCCCACACCCATTGTAGCATCAGACCGAATAAAAGCCGCATTCAGATCGTTTTCGCATAATCCGTCGCTCGGTGGATTAGACCCGGCCGGACGGGCTCAGTTCCGATTCCAGGTCGTCCTGGTCGTACGTGAGCACGGAATGGCAATGGTACGGATTCAGACGGTCCTCGCCACCCAATTGGGCTAGGTGGATCAAGAACGAGCAGCCGACAATTTTGGCTTCACATTTTTCCAACAGCCGGCAACATGCTTCCATCGTCCCGCCCGTCGCCAGCAAGTCATCGACGATTAGCACTCGCTGGCCCGGTTTGACGCCATCGACGTGAATTTGCAGTTCATCCGTCCCGTATTCCAATTCATAGGCGAATGAGTGCAAATCGAATGGCAGTTTTCCCGGTTTGCGAATGGGAACAAAACCAGCACCAAGTTCGATCGCCATTGGTGTGGCGAAGATAAACCCTCGCGCCTCGGCCGCCGCGACAATGTCGATCTTCATGTCCAAGAACGGAGCCGCCATCGCTTTGGCCGCCGCCGCCAATGCTTGGGGATCAGCCAGCATGGGGGTGATGTCGCGAAACAGGATTCCTGGCTTGGGATAGTCAGGGATTTCGCGAACATATTTAGAGAGATCGACCATTGAAGAAATTTTCACTCGGCTAGGGGGACAAAACGGACTTATTGATCGTACACAATTCTGGACCCGTTTGACGGGCTCGAGTCTTTCTTACTCCTCATAAACACCAGAGCCTGGCAATCACGAGCGCGCTGACAATGCCCGGCAAGGCTACAAGATGGCAAAGTGCGACGTCCGGATCTGGAACCAGTTATGCTTTTGCTTTCGATTGATCGTCGTCTCGGTCACGCTATATCAAACACTGTCGGGGAACCGCGACAATCATGAATCGCATTGAAACGTTTGCGCCGTGTACTTGGGCTCGAATTCATTCTGGCAGTAAGATTGTAGTCCTGCATCGCCAGCCAATCGGCATTCTGTTTTCCGGAATCGTGTTGGCCGTCATGTTTGTGGGGTCCGTTTCGGCGGTCGAGCCGGCCACGTTCCGGGCTGGTGCTAGCGCTGTGAAGATCACGCCGCCGCTGGGGTTGCCGATCATCGGCAACTGGGATTCGCCGCCAGCGACAAAGATTCACGACGACTTGCACGTTCGTTGTTTGGCGCTTGACGATGGCGAAACCACGCTCGTTTTCGCGATCTGTGACAACGTTGGGATACCGCGAGAAGTGTTCGACCAGGCTCGCAGGCTCATCCAGTCGGAAACCGATTTGCCGCCAACTCATGTGATGATGTCTGCAACCCACACACACTCGGCCGTCTCCGCTCGCGGGACTCGCCAAGTCGATGGCATTGAGGTTTTGGACAGCTATCAGACGTTAGTGGCCAATCGAATTAGCCAAGCAGTCGCCCATGCGATCGGCAATCTGAAACCCGCAAAAATCGGTTGGGGCAGCGTGGACGAGCCATCCGAAGTTCACAATCGCCGCTGGTTCGTCAGTAATCCCAAGCTGTTAGGTAATCCGTTTGGCGGTGTCGACCGGGTTCGCATGAATCCGCCCTCGGGTAACTCGGCATTAATCAAACCGGCTGGTCCAATCGATCCGGAAGTCTCATTCATTATCGCGAAATCACTTGACGGCAAACCTATCGCTCTGCTCGCCAACTATTCGCTGCACTATGTCGGTGGCGTGCCCGGCGGTGAAGTTTCAGCCGACTACTTTGGCGCGTTTGCCGATCGGATTGGCGGTAAGATCGGTGCGGATGATTCCTTTGTCGGCATCATGACCAATGGCACCAGTGGCGATGTTAACAATGTCCCCTTTCGCGAAAAACGCCGCTCGCAACCCAGCTATGAGCGGATCGAAGAGGTTTCTGAATTGATCGCTAATCGCGTCGCGGACTCCGTTCGATCGATCGACTACCAAGACTCGGTCCAGCTAGCGGCCGCTGCGCAGGATCTGGTCCTGGCGATGCGGAAGCCCGACGCCGAAATGCAGCGATACTTTACAAGTCTGCAAAACGAAAACATCTCTCCCGAATCCATTCACCGACACGCCAGGGTGTACGCCCAGCGTGCAGGGCAACTCGCCGATGGACCCGATCAAACCGCCGTCATGCTGCAAGCGTTCCGCATTGGCGACCTGGCCATCACCGCGATACCCTTTGAAGTCTTCGCGGAAACAGGATTGGACTTAAAGAAACGAAATCCATTTTCGGATTCCTTTACGATTGAATTGGCCAACGGCAGCGAAGGCTACTTGCCAACGCCAGCGCAACATGAACTGGGCGGGTATGAAACTTGGATGGGCACCAACCGAGTCCAACTTGACGCGTCACAGCGGATCAGCGAAGTGTTGCTGGCGTTGTTACAGCGGTTGGCTCCCGCCTCAGATCACAGCGAAGTGGAATGAATGCGGCGACAATGATGAACATCCCTAAACGCTGCTTGACTTGGCTGTGATGGGCCTTGCCGAAACCGTTGCAAAACGTTTTTTGCGTTAAATCCGCATGTCGATTTTCGAATCATTCACTCAGTTCGGCATCAAGGGCCGCTTGAACTTCGCTCCATTGGTTCGACGACATCAACAACTTGCCGTCCGGTCCGACCAGGTAATAGGCGGGGATGGAACTGACGGCCAACTGCCGCATCATGGCCGAGTCACTGCCGAGATAATTCATCGCCCAATTCCACTTGCCGTCTTGGACCAATGACTTAGCTTTTGGTTGTTGAGCGATGTCGTCGACGTTTAATCCGACAACCGTCAAAGGTCTTTCGTCGTAGCTGGTTGCTGCTGACCTCACGTTCGGCATCGATGCGATGCAGGGTGCGCACCAGCTTGCCCAGACGTGAAACAACACGTACTGACCCTTCATTTCATTGACATTGCGTTCTCGACTTTCCGCACTGATGAATTTGAAGGCTCGCATGTCGGATCCCACCCTTGGTCCGCTGCGACACTCAACATTGATTTCGGCTAGATCCTTCGTGCTCGACTCTGATTCGATCGAAACGGGAACGATCGCTTGGCCAATGGTTTCCACCAAGCAACCCGCTGGTTGCTCGTACAACTGGATCACCAAGTCGTACTGGCCCGGCGGAACACCGTCGATTTGCAGCGCGCCGTCTTCGCTGAGTTTGACGTAATAGTGCACTTTTGCGCCAAGCCATTCAGGGAAATCGTCGCTCTGCAGAATCGCTCGATCAACCGCGTGGTCAGTACCAATGTTTAGCGTTTTAACGCTGCCGGGCTGCCGCAGTCCCGGGGTGCGACTGATCAGATAGTTGATCGACCACTGTTTGCTTAGACCGTCATTATCGCGTCCCGTCGCGACGACTCTTCCGACCACGCGACTTCCTTCACTTCCCAAATACAGATTCTTCGTTTCGCTTGGCCTTAGATTGACCGCGATCGACTGACTGGACGTCATTGGCGAGTCTGCCCATGGTCCCAGATAGGCCTGGATTCGACCGGCCATCGGTGGCAGTCGATCAAATTCGAAGTTTCCTTCGGAATCGGTTGGCGTAAAGAAGGAATCCTGGAATCTTGCCTGCATCAATCCTCGCTTGATCAGCGGGTGGAAGTAAACACCTTCATTTGGAATCGGCTTGTCGCCTTGCATCAAACGTCCAGTAATCTTTGCCCATGGTTGCAACTGGATCTTTCCAAGCGTTCCATCGGTCGGCAAATCAATCTCTGCGAACCCTTGATCGTTGAAGACCCTGACCAGTTGTGGCTCGAAAGTCGCAGGAAGTTGGAACCGGTGCGAACCAGTCACTTTCATCGCAATTCCGAAGCTCGAATCAGGACGCTCGATCCGAAATTGCGGAGCCGACGTTGGCGTGCCGACCGCTACCATGAAATCGAACGCGCGCGAGCCATCAGGATTCGCGACTTCGGCTTTGACCGATGCGGCAGGCTCTAGTTGAAAGTCTTCGCGAAGGGGAGCATCGCCGACTTCCATCGACTTGGTTGCCAACGCGGTGCGATATCCTTCGGCTTCGATTCGAACCATGTATCGGTTGCCCGTTTGCCCATGGCTATTGATCGGAATCTCGTACTTGCCGTCCGTTGCTTGGCGCCGATCTTGAAAGTTCGTTGAATAGAAGTCTGGCCGGAAAGCCTTCACAGGCACGACGGAAAATTCCTTGATCGGCTCACCTGTTTGTTTGTCCGTCACCTCGCCATAAATCGTCATCTGTGGCGACAATTCAATTCGGTGTGGCTGGTCTCTAGCAACCAAAGCAACTTCGGTGTTTACGAAACCCTTTTTTCCGAAACTGTAGACAACCGCGTCCTCCGGTGCCCAGTCCCATTGGTAGTTTCCGATCGAGTCTGATTTTCTTGGAATCCCGCTCTCGGGAACATTGGGATGCTTGTTGTTATAGATCGCTTCGGTTCCCCGCCACTCGCCGATTCCTACATCGACATCCGGAACTGGCTGGCCGTCCCGGTCAACGATTTTAAGCACGAGGCGATTACCGGCTTTCAACTTGAAATTGAGATCTTTTGACGTTGTGTCGAGATCGAAGTTGACCTGCTGTGGCGCAAAACCCGGTGCAAGTATGGTGACGGGATATTTCCCGGGGCTGAGCGGCAAGCTTCGATAGCGTCCCGATTGGTCAATCGCAACTTCGTTGTCCCCTTCGGCCCAATAAGGTCGGTCGTCCCAAATAACCAGTCCTTGGGTAACCGGTTCTCCATCTGGCCCTGTGATCTTGCCGCGGATCCGCAAACCCGAATTGAGCTTGATTTGGGCCGTTCCCGCTCGCAACTGTTCGGTGGTCACGCCCTGCTTTGCCTGCAGTTCGCCCCAGCGAGTGTCGCCGGCGAACTCGGGATGAGTTACCTGTAGCCGAAACTTGTAGTCCTTTTCATTTTTCTTCTCAGGTGCGTTTAGGATTTCCCACTTTCCGTTTCGGTCAGTCACCACGGCATCGTCCCCATCGGCGAGCCAAGTACTAATTATGGGATCGGGATTCGATGTCCAAGGCGGCTCCGCAACGTCGACTCTTGCTTCGACGATTGCTCCCTCAATCGGCTGGCCCTGCAAGTCAACAATGGTCCCGCCGAGTCGAACGCCCCGCTCTAAGTAAAAGGTGTAACTTCCGGGGATCTTGTCGCCACCTTGGTGAGTTCCGTCCGCAAAGTTCAGAAACTGTGGTACATATCCAGGCTTGGACGGCCACATTCGAAGAATGCGAATATTCTTTGGCAAACGCACATCGACTTCACCCTCATTGTTCGATTGGTAAGTCTTTGTCGGAAAATCTCCTGTTCGCTCGATTTCCCAAATGCTTACCAACAAATCTGCGTTGGCAATTGGTTTGCCGTCATCGCCCACGATACGAACACGTATCGTTCTGGCTGTCTTTGCTTCGTCGAGATCCTCGGTGGCTTGGAAATCCGATTTTTGTGCACTCAGTTTCTCGTGCGGTGCTGCTGGTGTTTGCGCGGTCGCAGTCAGTTGCACAGCGCTCAACATGCCGATCAACATTGTTGAAACGGCAAATGTCCAGCAAGTTGCTGGTCGACTCACCGGAGACCTTTCGCGAGAACCGTCGATAATCGAAAGCATTCGCTGGCTAACTGAGTTCACACGAGCCATCGAAACAGTCATCACTGGCGATTGCTGCCTGCATGCCTTGGCAATCTTCATCAACACATCGGCATAGTCCGCAGGTTGACGAAAATGCACAACCACGAAATCGTCGCACGCGATCTCTCGAAGGCTTCGCATCTGGTTTGACGCATACCAAGCCAGCGGATTGAACCAATTCACAACGCACGCCAAATCGCCGAGCGATTGAATCAAGAGGTCATGTCGGGCGATGTGGGCAAGTTCGTGCGTGAACACCATCCGCAACTGAGTTTCAGTCCACCCGGTCGCCGTTTCGGGCATCACCAGCACGGGGTTCAGGACACCGGCGACCAGCGGCGAAGTCGTTGTCGAAGCCGACAATAAACGAGGGCGACGACCAATGTTCATCTCGCTACAAACGTCGGCGAAAATTTTATCCAGCCGATCGTCAACGGTGGGCTTGCACCGCGACAGCATGCGTCGCACCTGAGACCAACGCATGATTAGTCGAATGCCCAGAAAACTGGCGACGCTTAACCAAACCCAGCCCGAGATTTTTGCAAGGAACGTAAACAGCGTCACGTCCGCCACAGGCGAGTTCAGCGACTCTAACACGTCTGCCGATTGTTCCCCCAATGATCCAGTGAGTTCCTCAACGGTTGGGCTCGGTGAAACCAACCGCATCGTTTGCTGACCGCCCACTGTCTCAAGTCCTGATCGATCTGTCGCTGGTTGTTGCCTGGAAAATTCCTCGGACTCGCCCAGTAACGTTTCTTTCGGATTAGCTTTCTTGTTCGTGGTGCCTCGCGAGTCTGTTGATTGCTCTGCGATACGCCCGTCCGCATTTCGGTCGGGGAACACGGGAAGGTTCCAAGAGGGTGTCGCTAGATTCAGGATCGGGATCATCAGGCATCCCAACAATCCCATCGTCCAGACATGGTGTCGCATGGAAGCGGATCGACGACGCAGCCAAAACGCGATGGCGACGGTGACGAGTAAAGCGACACAGGATCGAATGGCATAGCCAAGCAGTGCGTCGTTGAACATCTACTTTTCTCCCTTGCGAGCAGCGGCGATGGCTTTTTCGAGACGCTCAATGTCGTCGTCGCTGAGACTCTTCGCGGAGTCATCAATCAACATGGCCAAGGCATCAGCGGGCGAATCTTGGAAGAACGTATCAAAGAGATTTCGTACTGCCGACAAGCCGGCTTTGCGACGCGACTGAGTCGGTGAGTAGCAATGAGTGATATTGCTGCGATCACGACACAGTAGTTTTTTTTCTTCGAGTTTGCCGAGCATGGTGCGAACCGCTGAATAGCTCGGCGGATCCGACAACTGCTCTCGCACTTCGGCCACCGTCGCGGTACCCAACCGGTACACAACACTCATGATCTGTTCTTCTCGAGGGGCCAGCGAACGCTGCTTCTTTTGATATCTTCCCATCGAACTCTCCAAGGTCAAAGCAGCTGACTCGGCCGCGTGCTAATCTGTTGACACCTGCCAATGTATTGACATGTTGCAGGCGGTGTCAAGCAAAACGGAATTTCATCCTTTGAGCTACTAGTCTGCATCGTCATCGAGTTGGCAGCGTATCGAGTCGGGCTTGGAAGCTGTGAACAGGTGGCCAGCTAGATCGTCATGGTGGCTAGTGGAGCGTTGGAAAGTCCCGGCCGTAGGAGACCGCGGCATGGTTGATCGGGATGGTTGAAAGGAAGACCACCGCTGACGTATTCATTTCGGTTCCATATCCGGGTTCTCGGTTGCCCTGGGGCGCGGGTAGGATTGGCCGTATTGATCGCCCTTTGGATAAAGGAACTTTCCCGTTGAACCCGCCCGTCGAGCACGCCGTCTCTGTCAGCGAACTGACGCATCACATCAAAGCTATTTTGGAAGGAACGTTCCCGTCGATTTGGGTGGCCGGTGAGATCTCGGATCTGTCGCGTCCACGCAGTGGTCACATGTACTTCACCTTGAAAGATGACAATGCGCACATCCGAGGTGTGATTTGGCGTGGCACCGCGTCGCGAATGGACGTGGATATCGAAGACGGTCAATCCGTTTTCTGTTTTGGTGACGTCGAAGTCTACGCGGCGCGTGGCACTTACCAATTGGTGATTCGAAAAGTCCAATTGCAAGGCATCGGAAAACTGCAAAAAGCTTTTCAGCAATTGCAAGCCAAGTTGGATGCCGAGGGTTTATTTGCGGCCGAACGAAAGAAGATGTTGCCGCGAAACCCTCGCCGCATCGCTGTCATCACCAGCCAGAGTGGCGCTGCGATCCGCGATTTTCTAGAGGCGGCATCAAGTCGATTTCGAGGCGTTGAGATCGTTGTCATTCCCGCGATCGTGCAAGGCCCAACCGCCGCTCCTTCGATCGTCCGCGCGATCAAGCAAGCGCACCAGTACTCACCTTCCTTTGACGCATTGATCCTGACTCGGGGCGGTGGCAGCTTGGAAGACCTGTGGTGTTTCAACGAAGAATCGGTGGTTCGTGCGGTTGCCGCGGCCGTGATTCCGACCATTTCGGCGGTCGGGCACGAGATCGACGTCACGCTCTGTGACCTAGCCGCGGACCTGCGAGCGCTGACGCCAACCGACGCAGCGACTCGAGTGCTGCCCGATGCCAAGATGCTTGATCGCAGCGTCATCGAACTCGAGCGACGGCTGAATCGTTCGGCTCAGATGATGATCGAGTCCCGAGCTTTGTGGTTGGAACAGCTAGCGTCACGACCGGCCATCCGAAGGCCTCACGAAATCGTTCATCTTCGCTCGCGTTACTTGGATGAACTTGACGCTCGTGCCCGCCGTTCGATGTTCGCCAAGATTCGTTTAGGCGGTGCCGAGTTGGCCACTCAAGCGGCTTCGCTTTCGGCGCTGTCGCCGCTTAGCGTGTTGACTCGCGGGTACAGCGTGACGCTTGATCCGCAAGGAAACGCGATCCAAGATTCGAACCAAGTCAGCGTCGGTGACTCGATTCGAACTCGGGTTCATCGAGGCGAAATACAGTCGGTCGTCACATCGGTAAACCAAGACTGATTGCCTGGCCATCATTCTGGTCAGCAATCAAACGCCAAGAAATGCGCCGACGAAGGCTAAGATCACAAACACAGCGATGAGCCCCAGCAAGATCCAAACGACGATCGATGTCTTGTATTTGATGTGGGGTGTTTGATCGATGACCGATCGGTACTCGTCCGAGAAAACGACTTTACCTTTCTTGCTGATCAATAAGTACAAAACGTATGCCGAAATCATCGTGCCGATTGGGATGATGATCAATCCCATTGTTGATGTCACCATGCCGGCGATGCGGGCCCAACTCTTTAGTTTTCGAAAACCGTAACCGACAAATCCGTGTAGTAATCCAATCCCTGTATAGATCGATCCAACGATGGCCATAACAATCATCCCTTCGGGATCATTGCGTATCGAAAAGCTTCCAGCCATTGCTAGTAATCCAACCGGTGTCGTGAAAAGAGCACCCAGCAGATAGATAAACCCCATCGATTTGATCGATGCTTCGTGGCTCAAGTACTTGCGCCGGTATTGCTCGACATCGCTAAGGTCCACCTCGTCAAGCGATACGTGGGAGGTCGGTGCATAGGGATTTCGGCCGTCAGGTGTCGGAATCCCAAACGGGTTCGTTTCGAAGGGACCTTTTGGATTGGACATGAGCGGGCCCTGATAAAACGAAACGGCAGGTGTGAGAGCGCTTGCTAGGCTGGTGCGGACTTGCGACGGCTACAGGATTGGAAGTGCTGGACGATTCTTGCGGCAATCCATGCCGGTATCAGTATCGCAACCGCGTCCGCGAAACGGCCGAGTGGTGGACTGGTCAGAATCACAAAACCAATCTGGACCACAAAGTAGCTAAAACCGACGATGAACAGGACTGCGAGACCGGCATCACTCGCCGATGGATTCACCGTGAAGCCCGCCAGCACACGAACCGCTTCCCATAGAACCGCCAGCGTGATACCTGCCAGAAATACTGGATGCATGACGATATCCGCCGCCGACGCCCAAGCCGCGCGACGTGCAGCAAGAGCTAGCCACCGTGCATATCGCATGGGATAGCGACGAATCACGACCTTGTTCATCGCGGCGATGGCGTTGTGATTTGTGATCGTGTCATCGCCGTGGATCGCTCTGGATGCCGGCACGACGGCTTGATAGATAAGATCATTCCAGCGGCCTTCGATCGTCATCGTGGCAGACGGGTTTCCTTCGGTGAACTGCAAACCCTCGGCGATTCGTGCGTCTCGTTGGCGAAGCGTTTCGGCGATCAGCTTTCCCGGAGCACCGTCGAACGTCAGCAGTTCATCGTCACTTGCAAGCTGGACTGTGATACCGGCAAGGTTTTGGTGACCGAACGGCAGAACACCGAAGTCACCCACGGTGAACCCGCGAAGCATGATCCACGTGACGATCGCGGTTGTGATTGCGATTGGCGCAACGAGCCAACCGAATTTCGCCGTGATCTTGCCGCGACTGATGGGGGCAAATCGGAAGCAGGCACCGCATAACAGAGTCCAGGGTGCAAGCGCTAGGTACGCGGGGCGAAACGAGATCGCCAACACCGAAAAACAAGCGACAACCATCGCTGCGTTTGCGGTTTGCCCCAGCCGAACCCAACGCATCATCGCGACTGCCGTCATGACGCCAAGGGAGGCGGCCGGTGCATCGGTCGCAATCGTCGAGACGTGATCCATGAACGTGCATCCAAACGCAACGGCAATCGCTGCGGCTATCGCTGATGCAGGACGCGTGCCCCAGCGGCGTAGTTCGACACCCAACCACCAAGCCGCCACGGAGTGCAGCAAGATTTGAATCCAAGGGACCGCGGCAATTCCTATCAGCCTCGACACGGACACCAAAATTAGCGGGTAACCCGGCGTGCGAGTGCTTCGCATCGCAGCGTCCATCGAGTCCAGCGGATATTGCAAGTAGCTTGGCGTGTCATCGACGTGGTGTGGTTGCAAATGCCCCGTCATTGCTGCAACGCCGAGCATCAATAGCGTTAGCAGAACCCAGTACTTCACCTCAGCAACGCGAAAGCCATTCATGGATTCTGTCGTCGTCACTCTTTGGCCAATTGCTGTTGATAAGCCGTGAACACGTCAAGCATTTTTTCGGCTGACGCATTCGGGTCGACTGAAGGTGGATCGGCAACGTAAGATCGCAGCATCGAATCGCAAAGCCCACGAACGGTTGGCTTCGTCGATTTCAATCCGTCCAGCATGTTTACCAATTGATTCGGTTTCGGTTGACCGCCGGTGCGGACTAATTGCATCCAACCGTCGATATTCGAACGTAGTCGTGAGGTCGCGACGTCAGATTCGATGGATGCCCAAACGGGTTCAAACCGCGGGTCATTTTTGGGCAGCAATGCAATCGCTTCTACGGCTGCGACTCGCACGACTTCAAATTGACTGGTGACCATCGAAAACAAACGATCGCCGGCAAGTGACAATCGCATTTGAACCAGTTGGGAAAGTTTGGCCGATTGTGTATCGGTCAGTCGCGACGACCCAGCCAGTCGATTGATTTGTGCATCAATCGAGGCAATCAGATCAGTGGATTCACCAATCTGAGACATCACGACTTTGTCCAGCATGACCGGATCGTTGTTCATCCAATCTGCCGACAACGAAGACAGGTTGTTCATCTCTGTGGTGCCACCCGCAGTCAAACGCACCGCATCGCCGACAAACCAGCCTTCGTCGGTTTTCAGCATTGCGTTCTGTAGGTGCAGTTCCATGCCGCCAGCGATCGCATGAATTAGCACGGTCGCTTCGGCGTCGAAAACGACCATTCCAAGAGGAGTAGCACCCCGTCGCAAAACGAGCCCAGTGTGTTCAGGGACATTGCGGATTGCGATCGAGCCGCGCCGAACATCGATTTGGGCGGATGCATTATTGACGCTTGCGGCGATCATCGCGATCGAGTCCTCGTCAATCAAAATTTCACCGCCACCGCCCTCCAATTCCGTTTCAATGGCAGCGATGCCACGCGAAAATCGAAGGGAGTGGAAATTTACAGGTTCGTCAAAGGTTGCTGTCGACGGTGCCATGACGCGTCGGATTTTTCGTCGTTTTAAGTTATCGGAATCATCCGGCGACGCGTCAGTCGGCGGATCAATCGGACGCTCGATCGTTCCGATGATTCCCGCGATATCGGTCCAACGCATGGCCGACCACTTGGGCGCAGGCTGTAGCACTCGTGTCACTTTCGGTGGCGATACCTTGTCTGGGGTTTCTTCGGTCGCTGGCAGTTCGGCGAAGTCGCTCTGCGTTGGTTCCACAGGCGGAGCGACTGGCGGTTCCATTTCAGCAGAATCAATTATCGTGGAATTCCCGTCGGCTGATTCAGTGTTCTCTAATGTTGCTTTGGCTGAAGTTTCAATCTCAGCATTCAAAGAAGCAGGTTTCGGTGTCGCCACGGTTTGCTCGGCGGGCGAATTCGATCCGACTGCGTCTGAATCTGAAGCGTCTGAATCTGGTTCGGTGAGTGCATCGACAATGGTGGGTTCCGCGACGATCTGGGAAGCCGCTGATTCCAACGGCTGACTCGTTTCGATTGTCGAGTCACGATTGAGATAAACGATCGATGCTATCGCTGCGGCCATGATCGACGGGATTAGGATCCGCATCCTCGATTTGCGAGCTCGTGTTTCGGGTTCGTACATCATCCGGGCGATGTCTTTTGACGAAATTAGCTCAGCCGGATGAGTCGCCAGCAGTCGCTCGGTAAGCGATTCGGAAACAGGCGGCAATGCGTCCGTTGACGACTGAGTCGCTCGGACCGCTGCAATCAGTTCGGCGAGCACGCCGTTGTCGACTAAGACTGCGCGGCATACGGCATCAACTCGAGCTTGATCTAAGTTGCCATCGACAAACGCAGCGACTTGTTCGATCGGAATGACGGTTACTACTGTCGACGGGTCTGGTTTCTCGCGGCGAAGCTCTCGTGCAACTCGGCCGACGATTTCGCTAAGCGGCAGCCCGACCTGGTCACGTTCGATCGAAGCGGTCCCAACGCGCAGGTGGCGCTGGATGGTTTCTAAAATAGTTTGGCGTTGCATCAGGCTTCTTCCTCTTCCATCCACTGCCGCAGATTCTTTTCGGCTTGGCGCAGGGTTGGTCCGATCGACCCAATGGGGATTTCAAGTTTTTGGCTGATCTGAGCGTAGCTTTGGCCCTGCAAGTGGAACAAGGCAATCACGCTACGTTCTTTCGGTGGCAAGCGATCGATCAGTTTTTGAATGCGGCGTTGTTGACCGGCGTTGATGGTTCTAGCGACGTGGTCATGATGTCCGTCGCCGGTATTCGATTCAGTTGAGTCGGTCTCGTCTTCGTGCACAACCAATCGATTTCGTGCAAAGTAGCGAGTGGCGCTACGCGTCGCGATTACCGCGATATAGGTCGCTAGCGATGACCGCCCCTGATAGGCCTTTAGTGGCGCCGAATCATGGGACACGAGCGCGGCAAAGACTTCGGCCGTCGCGTCGTCAATCGCCTCGTCATCTTCGCCACGACCGAATGCTGACGATACGTCCGCTACGCGCGACCGGACCAGCGATTGGTATCCCATAACAAATTTACGCCACGCCGCGGCTTCGCCTTCGACGACTCGCGTCACAAACGAGCGGTCGCCGAAATGCGCTGTCGGTGAAGCTTGGGGATTGGACGGACCTGCCGCGCTGGACATCGTAATTAACTCAGATAAGGAAAAGGGCTGCGTTGATTGATACCCATTCTACACCGACCGTTCTGGGGATGCGTGGTCACACCGCTGAAGCCGGCTACTTGCTATCCGGATTACGAACCGCGTCGGCGATGGATTGAATCGGGGGTGTTCGGCATTCCATCCTCCCAGAAGAGCTATGGACCAGAAGAGCTGGCGATCGCTAGCACGCGAAGTTTTCGGCATGCCGGTCACCAATGTCAGCCTAACTGTTGTACCGAGCGTTGTCCGTAGGATCGTTTCAATCGGCAGGGTCGACGTAACATTCCGTCGTTTCCCGCAATCGTCGCCGTGCGAACTGCCCCGTCGCCGCGAATTGAGGTTTCATCATCAAGCCTTAAAACGAGAAAGTTTGTTGGTGGACCAAAATTCACCAGCAACGCCGACTTCATCCTGCAGGGCTATATCGACGTACCGTCGACGGGCTGAAAGCGGAGTTAGGGGAATAGAGACGCACGTCTTATGTTTTTTTCAATACGATATTTTCTATTGGTGCTTTGGTGCCTTGCCACTGGCGCAGGTTTCGTTGCGATCGAGCGATACGCGCACACACCAGCCCAACTGAATCATCAGATCGACCGATGGCCGGCTAGCAGTCATTTGCAAACGGCGCACGGGAAACCAACGCTGGTGATGTTCGCGCATCCTCATTGCCCATGCACTCGCGCTAGCATGAATGAGTTATCTCGGATTTTGTCGCAGTGTGAAGGACAGGTCACTGCATCGGTAGTGTTCCTTGAGTTCGAATCCATCGACAAACCTGTAAAGCAATCAGGTCTATGGCGACAGGCAATGGCGATTCCTCATTTGCACGTTGCGGTAGACCATCAGCAAATCATTAGCAGGCTATTTCAGGCTCGTAGTTCCGGCGAGACATTTTTGTTCCAGGCAAACGGAAATTTGTCTTACCACGGGGGCATTACACTGTCGCGCGGTCACGAAGGCGACAACACGGGGCATGATGCGATCGTTTCAATTCTGACGAAGGGAACCAGTCATCGAAGCATGGGCCCGGTGTACGGTTGCTCTCTCAGTAGTCCTCGGACAGAGGAATGAGGGAGTTGCCATGTCGAATGCATTAAAAGAAAATTCCCCGCTGGATGACTCGATCCTAAGTCGTGCAAGGGTCTTGTTTGCCGAGCAGCAGCACGAGATCTTTCGGCATACCGATCGGTTATTTGCGATCCTGATGGTGGTTCAGTGGCTTGGTGCTATCGTAGCCGCGGTCGTGATCGCGCCAACGACGTGGCAAGGTGCGTCCAGCTACATTCATTTTCACGTTTGGTGCGCCATATTTCTGGGCGGCACGCTAACGGTGCTTCCTGTTTTTCTCGCTTGGCGAAGGCCCGGCGAGGTGATGACTCGGCACGTGATTGCGATGGCGCAAATCTTGTTCTCAAGCTTGTTGATTCACTTGACCGGCGGCCGAATCGAGACTCACTTTCACATTTTCGGCTCTCTCGCTTTTCTAGCAATGTATCGCGATTGGAAAGTGTTGGTTTCGGCCACCGCCATTGTGGTCGTTGATCACCTAGGGCGAGGACTATACTGGCCACAGTCTGTTTTTGGTGTGGCTTCGGCTCCTCTTTGGCGATCGTTCGAGCACGCCGCCTGGGCCCTGTTCGAAGACTTTTTCCTGTTTTTGTCCTGTCGTCATAGTGTCCGCGAAATGTGGCTCGGGGCGTTGCGCGGAGCGAAATTGGAAATCATCAATCACAGTATCGAAGCGACGATGGCCGAGCGTGCTGCGGTCGCCGATGCACTGGAACACGCCAAGAACGCAGCGGAAACGGCTGACCGAGCCAAGAGTGAATTCTTGGCCAACATGAGTCACGAGATTCGCACGCCACTAAACGGAATCATCGGGTTTACCGATTTGTTGATGCGGAACACGACCTGCAGTGAAACCGAACGACGTGACTATCTAGGCAGCATTCGTACTAGCGGACGTCATTTGTTGGGATTGATCAACGATATTCTTGATCTGTCAAAGATTGAAGCCAGTGCGATCGAAGTTGAACACCTTCGTTGTTCACCCCATCAAGTGATTTGCGAAGTGATCAGCTTGATGCGCGTCCAGGCTCACAACAAACAGCTTGAAATCGCGTACGCCTGGCACAGTGAAGTGCCTTGCACGATTGAAACGGATCCGACAAAGCTGCGCCAACTGCTGATCAATATCGTGGGCAACGCGATCAAGTTCACTGAAAAGGGCAGTGTTCGAATCGACGCTCGTTTAGACCGAACCGGCGATCACCCAGTTTTGGTTCTACAGGTGGTCGATACGGGAATCGGCATTCCAGCGGATAAACAAAGTGGCGTTTTTGCACCGTTTGTTCAGGGTGAAAGTTCGATCTCCAGGCGATTCGGCGGAACAGGGCTAGGGCTCACGATCAGTCGGCATATTGCTCACGCCCTGGGTGGCGAGTTGACCTTCAGCAGTGAGCTGGGTGTCGGCACTACATTCACTGCGTCGATCGCGACCGGTTCGCTTGATGATGTTGAAATGAATGAGGCGCCAATCGGCGATTCTTTATCGTCTCGATCGAGTGAGCTCGCAACGGCAAAACGCGTCATCCCGCATGGCAAGGTCTTGTTGGTCGAAGACGGTGAAGTGAACCGCAAACTGATTGTTGCAATTCTGTCCAGCGAAGGCATCGACATTACGACCGCGGAAAACGGAAAGACGGGATCGGATCTCGCGATCACAAATGATTTTGACCTGATCTTGATGGATATGCAGATGCCAGTGATGGACGGCTATGCCGCGACCGCGCGATTGCGCCAGGCTGGGATCACTACGCCGATCATTGCATTGACCGCACACGCGATGAGCAGCGACCATCGCAAATGCAAGAATGCGGGTTGCAGCGGATACTTGCGCAAGCCAATTGAAACGGATTTGCTGCTTGATGCCATTGCCGATGCGTTGCAAAGCAAAGTTGAGGCAACGATCAAAACTTCATTCAACGACTCGGTCAACGCGGTGACCGATTCGGGGGCCGGGTTAGAGGGGCGTCGGTTAACGCCAACGTCGCTGCATTCAACGCTGCCGACCGAAAATCCAGATTTTGCCGCGGTTGTCGTTGAGTTTGCTAGTTTCCTGGGCCAGCAAATCGAAGAACTCCGTCAGGCAAGTGTTGCGAGTGACATCGCTGCAATTTCCAGGATTACCCATCTGTTGAAAGGCAGCGCGGGCAGCGCTGGATTCGCTGACTTTGATCCATCCGTTCGACGTCTCGAAACCGTTGTGGTTGACGGAAAATTGCACGACCTTGAATCGATCCTTTCCGAGTTGAGGCAACTGGCTGATTGCATCGTTGTTCCAGAATTGAAGGAGGCGACGGTATGACAATGGCAACCATGGATCATCAGAGTCCGTGCAGACTCGTTGAAGCAATCAATGCGAACATCATGGTCGTTGATGACGTGTCCATGAACATCAGTGTCGTCTGCGCTCATCTGCGCGGCGAGGGTTATGAGCGGTTTATAAAAGTCTGTGATCCTAGTCAGGCAATCGCGACGCTCTATCAAGAGGAGCCGGACTTGCTGTTGCTTGACATGATGATGCCGGTCGTAAGCGGGCTGGATATTCTGCGCGTCGTGCGAGCGGATCCGAAGTTTTCACATCTCCCGGTTCTTGTCTTAACTGCTAGCGACGATCGGCAGCTCCGAAAGGCAGCGCTCGAGGCCGGTGCAACGGACTTTCTGTTGAAACCGATTGATCCCGAAGATTTGATTCCGAGAGTCCGTAATTCGTTGGTGTTGAAACAGTATCAAGACTCGCTGGAACAACAGGTCCGGCAACGGACACGTGAATTGGAAGAGTCGCGAGTCGAGGTCGTTCATTGTCTCGCCCGCGCTGCCGAGCATCGCGATGAAGACACGGGTAATCATGTGCTTCGAGTTGGCAAGTACGTTGGATTGATTTCTCGAACACTTGGGATCGATGACGCGACGGCGCAGCTCTATGAACTTGCTGCGATTTTGCACGACGTTGGAAAGATCGGCATTTCCGATTCGATCTTGCGAAAGCCAGGCAAGTACACTGCCGAAGAATTCAGCATGATGCAAGAGCACTGTGCACTAGGTCAAGCAATCTGTGATCCCACGGCATCGGTTGGCGACTCGCATCAAGATGTAAGAACGAAGTTGCCTCTGGTTAAAAGAACGGTTTCACCGCTGTTGACGACCGCAAGTGTGATCGCATCCACGCACCACGAGAAATGGGACGGCAGTGGCTATCCTTGGGGGTTGAAGGGCGAAGAAATTCCGCTGGCTGGTCGCATCACTGCGGTGGCGGATGTCTTTGATGCCCTCTGCAGTAAGCGGTCCTATAAAGAAGCCTTTCCGTTGGACAAGTGTTTTGGAATTCTTGAAGAAGGACGTGGTAAGCACTTTGACCCGGTCGTCCTTGATGCGTTTTTCGCAGCCAAGGAACAAATTCTGTTTGTTCACCACACCTTTGGCGAAGCGTAGGTCTGGGGACAAGGCTGGATTTTAATAGCGTTTTCGGATTATCACTTTCCCACAGGGAGAGTGATTTAAACGCTCGTGAAATATCGACTTAAAAATTGCACGACCTACGGGGCGGGAGGGTGATTTTGAGATTGTCGGTGTAAGAGTTGTTTTCAAACAAGTCCTTAGTTAAGTGCTTCGCTCAGGCGCGAGATTAAAGCTTGGCGATCGTGCGCCGTTTCGGTGGCCTGCAACTTGTTGCTTAAATTCATCATGAAAGCGGCGTAGTCGTTGTGCCAATCGCGTTCAATTTGCGTCACGTCGAAGCGAGGTTCCGGACGTTCGATCGACGTTGGCGGACCGCCGGCGACAAGTTCATAACTTTCGTCGAACTGCGGCAAGTAGATCTTCGTGCGGTCATAGCCTTTCTTAGCAGCCAAGTCTGCAAGCACGGTGCGGCCATCGTCTTCGCCGTGGTTCAGGAAGAGACCACCGGTGACAGGCCCCCGTTCGACCAACCAATCCAACAATTCAGGTTGGTCGGCGTGAGCCGAGTAGTTTCCGAGACGTCGGATTTCGGCGCGGACCTTGTATTCTTTGCCGTGAATTCGAACCGCCTTGACTCCGCTAGTGATGATCTGTCCTAACGTTCCGGGTGATTGGTACCCGACGAAAAGGATGGTGCATTCAGGGCGGTAAATGTTGTTTTTGAGGTGGTGTTTGATTCGCCCTGCCGTGCACATGCCGCTAGCCGAAATGATGATCGCGCCGCTCTTGACGTTGTTGATCGATTTGCTTTCCTGGACACTTTCGACGATGTGAAAGTTCTTGTGCCGAAACAACTCGGACGGTTTGATTTCAATGTCTTCCATCGTGTTGGCATACTTGATGAAGACTTCCGTGGCTTTGCTTGCCATCGGTGAGTCCAAATAGACCTGCGCGTTGGGGATCTCGCCCGAGTTCAGCAGCACGGCGATGTCGTGCAACAGTTCTTGGCTGCGTTCGACGGCGAACGACGGGATCACCACATTGCCACCCTTTTTGAAAGCGCGGTTTAGTTCGTTCTTCATCGCTTCGCGGCGCTGCACAAGCGTGTATTCTTCGCGATCGCGATTACCGTAGGTGCTTTCGCAAATGATGTAGTCGTACCCTGCTGGCGCGTCGGGTTCGGGGTGAAACGCTTTCTCATCGGGCCCCAGGTCACCGCTGAACAGCAAGCGAATCGCTTTGTTGTTTTCGGTCACTTGAATTTCGGCGGACAGTGATCCCAGCAAGTGTCCGGCGTTCCAAAACCGCACGCGAACATCCGTGCTGGGTTCGAACCAAGCTTCGTATTCATGGGTTTTGATTTGCTTGAGCACGTGCTTGGCGTCTTCGATCGTGTAGATCGGCTCGACGGCAGGTTCGCCTCGTCGCTCGTTCTTTTTATTTTGACGTTCCGCGTTGGATTCTTGAATGTAGGCCGAATCCAATAACATGAACTCCAACAAGTCTTTGGTTGCTGGTGTGGTGTAGATCGGGCCTGTAAACCCGGCCTTGGTCAGCTTTGGCAGCAAGCCGCTGTGATCGATGTGGGCGTGTGTGAGGACAAGGAACTCGACCTTGGTCGCGTCGAACGGGAACGGCACTAAGTTCAATTCTTGTGTCGTTCGGTTGCCTTGGAACAGACCACAGTCCACCAGGAACGTTGATGATTCGGAGTGGATGTGACTGCAAGATCCCGTTACGGTTCCGGCTGCTCCGCAGAATTTCAACGTGGCCATAAGTTGCTCAGTAGGAAGGCTAGTAAAGTCGTCTTAGAAATGGATCATCAGTGTAGTGCAAATCGATGTCGCCAAGGCGGCGGACTTTGGCTAGGGAACGTCGCGAGAAATCTGGTGACAGGATTTGCAGTCCGATTTGATTTCACGAAAGACCCTCGATGCGGTGGTTGTGTTGGTTGGTCCTGACCTGAGGATGTCTTCCAGTTTCTTGGCGTTGGAGAGCGATCGGTTGAGTAGCTGAATGTATTCGGCAGATCGATTGCTGGATGAATCGTCACGAAACGTCTCGTCAAAACATTCCTTCAACATCAATGCTTGTTGAGTCGGATTGAGATTGGCTTGATTCTCCCAGCCTGACGATTCGGTCAAACTGAGCGAGTCAAAAATCTCTTGGAGTTTGACCATTTGCGTAGCCAAGGCAGGCGGCGCTTCGAAGGCTTGGAATTCAACGACCAGTGATTCCAAAACGTTGGGGGCGACGAGTTGTGTGCGAGCAACCGTTTGATGCAACCCTTGGTAGTCGGGGCTGGTGCCCGCGGTCTTCAAAAATTCGACGCCAGCTTCATGGTCGATTCGTCCTGCGGCGATGCAGGCGGATGCGGCAGCGGCGGGCGAGCGATGCTTGCCGTGATGGCAGTGAATGTAAACTGGGCCAGGCAGGTCGGTGATCGCTTTGGCGAGTTGTAGAACTCGGCTGGAATCGATGCCATCGTACCCGTGCGGAAGATGGATATAGCGAAGCCCGGCACGCCGAGCCGCTTCGACATCCGGCTTAGCACTATCCACACTGATGATCGTGCGAACCCCGATCTTATGCAGCTCGGCAAAGCCCTGGGCGCCATCCGGAAGTCCTCCGGAAATGACTTGGTCGTCAATCCGAAATGCGTTTGGCAGTGAGGTGATCGAGAGCGCGATCGGATCGGCGGCATCCAAGCGACATGTTAGCGCGTGGCACAGGATCAGAGAAAAGCCAGCGATCAAGGGGAGTGTCTTGCACATCACCGAATTATAGACACTTTGACGGTGACCAGATGCCGAGTGCCACCGCAAAAAGATTCAGCTTAGCGTGCCAGCTTCAACCTGGTTAAGGTGCCCTTAGGATGGTTCTCGCCGCGCCGGTCGCCCATTCTTTTTGGCCTGCAACAAAGCCTCGGATGATTAATGGGCCGACCGTTCCAACTGGCAAACGAAACTTGGTCGTTGCCGGCTGATTGGCGGTCATGTCCATGCTCAGTTTGGCCACGGTCGTTTCGTTCGGGTCACCATCGATCGCCGCACCAAGCGGACGGTCGATCGAAACGCAAAGCTGGCCTGCAATTGGACTGGTCGAAACCACTTCGACAACGTCGCCCAGCGCGTGACTGGCCGCAACGGACATGGTCATCGGCTGGGGATGGTGCATCGACAGCATCGGGTCGCCGATCAAATTATACAGCAGCATGTGTTCGCGGCGCTCGTCCACCAAGACCGTTCCGGCCGGGCTGATCATCGTGGCGAGCGCGTCGATCATCATTCGCGAGTTTGCATTCGCGTCGGACGTTTGCGTTTCGCTAACCCGATGCATTTCGCCGAGCGCACTGAGCCATGCATCACCGAGTCGCGGCAATTGTTGAGCAAAAACGCCGTCGATCAAGCCGACCGCTGCGGTTGTGTTTCCGTAGGGCATGGTCACTCGGCTGCCCGCGACAACGGCGACGGGGCCACCATCGGTCAACCACATTTCTTCGGCGATCGAATCTTCAGGAGCATCCATCGCGCCGGTGTAACAGGCCAGTAGGACTGCGATCGGCGAGGCGCCGTCGGGGCGTGACAGTCGCGCGGCACTGTTGCGATCCAGCACTGGAATTCCGGCTTCGGTTTGGGGAAAACGATCCAGTTCGGTGACTTGTCCATGACCTGCGTAGACCCAGAACCGTGCGCCTCGCTGGTAGTTGTTCAATATGCAATCGGTAAACGAGGCGCCGACCGGGCAAAACGGATGACCGTCACTGGCATAGGCGACTCGTGTCCTGGTTGCCATCGGCAAGACACTGGTGACAACGGTGCGCGTGACCGACTCGATCGCTGCGTCAGCCATCATGCCAAACCCGCCCACTCCGCCGACCAATTGGACTTCGGAACGCCACGTGCCAAAGTCGATGCTGTTCTCATAGGCAAGGATGCGTTTGACCGCGCGGCGAAGTTCTTCGGCCGTGTCGACCGGCAGCCGGCCTACCACTGCTTCGGGTAATCCGTCGCCGTCAAAATCGCCGTACAAAAGGTCGCTGGATAATGTGGGCGTTGACCCCCACTTCGCGGTCACCGTTGTCGGTTGATACTCGATCGGGATGCGCCGCGCCGGATCGCACCGAGTACCAATTACCGGCGCGTCACCGACCAGGACGATATAGCGAGTCGCATCGTCGGCGGCACGTCGGATCATGTCACGCACATCGTCGGGGCGTTCCGCTGAATCGACCACAACGATACTTAGGCCTTCTTGTTCCCGGTAGTTCAGCCACGGTTGTAGGTCGGCGCGGAATACGTCGGGACAGACCACCACAGCATCCACTGCGACAGCGTGATCGGTTTCGATCATGGCGCAGCCAATCAAAATCGTCAGCCCGAAGATGATTCGCGAAAAGGTCATTGGGTCACTACTGTTGAATGAGTTAAGCTTGCCGGACGGATTGTCGCCGATCCAGTCCCTCGTACACCAGACCAATCACCCTTCATCTGATGCCGAACCTACGCAATCTTACGTCAAATCAACGTCCTCGAATCGCGATTTCCGTCGGCGACGCAGCAGGCGTCGGCCCAGAATTGGCGATCGTCTGTGCCGGATTGCCGGCAATCACGGCTCGCTGTCACCCGATTCTTTACGGTCCCAGGAACGTGCTCGACAGAATCGCCGGTGAAATGAAGCTCAATTTGACGGCCGAAGTTCTGGACGTTGGCGACATTGATTCAGCCAGCGTCGTGCCAGGGAAGTTCAATGCTGCGACGGGGCAAGCCTCATTTGACGCGTTTGACCGCGCGATCGCCGATGCGATGGCCGGGCGAGTTGACGCGATCGTGACAGGACCGATCCAAAAAGAAGCCTGGTATGACGCCGGCATTCGATTTCCCGGACACACCGAAGTCCTGGCGGACCGGACTGGCGTCGATGATGCCTGCATGATGTTGACCAGCGATATTATTTCCTGCGTCTTGGTGACGATCCACATCCCACTAGCGGACGTGGCCAAGTCGATCTCGGTGGATTCCATCTTGCGAGCGATCCGATTGGGCGCCGACGCATTGTCTCGCCGCGAAAAACGTGCCGCGCGAGTGACCGTTTGTGGGCTGAACCCGCATGCTGGCGAAAACGGGCTGATTAGTCACGGAGAAGAAACTCAGTTCATCATTCCGGCCGTCGCAGCCGCGCGTGCCCTCGGCCTTGAAGTTACCGGGCCGTTACCCCCGGATACCGCGTTCACGCCGACCGTTCGAGCAGCGACCGATGTTTATGTTTGCATGTATCACGATCAGGGTTTGATTCCATTGAAGGCGTTGGCGTTTGATGATGCGGTGAACGTGACGCTGGGGTTGCCCGTCGTTCGGACCAGCGTGGATCACGGTACGGCGATGGACATCGCTTGGCAAGGCAAAGCGAATCGAACCAGCATGATGGCTGCAATCGAGATGGCGATCGATTTGTCCGATGGTTGATGCGAACAACAATGAACGACTGTTGCCGGCGCAGGACAAGGTGACTCGACGGAGTTCGCTGGCGGCGACGCTTGCGACCACGACGCTGCTGATGATGTTGTTTCTGGTTTACGCGGGCGATGCGCCGCCAATGGTCAACGAAGCCCACTATCTGGTCAAGGCCAAGAATTTTTGGCAACCGGATTGGTGTCGATCCGACCTGTTTGCCTCGTCCGGCAAAGCTCACACGACGTTCTATGCGTTGTTTGGATGGCCGACGAAGTTTGTCTCGCTAGAAACGACCGCGTGGATGGGCCGGATTGTCGGATGGTTGACGCTGGCGATTGGGCTGCGCCGTTTGTGCGCTAGTCTGTTTGCCAATTCATTGGCCTCGATCGTTGTTGCGATCGTTTGGATCGCGGGCGTCGAGTACGGGAATTTGGCGGGCGAATGGGTGGTCGGTGGCATCGAAGCCAAGGTGCCCGCGTATGGATTGGTTTTGATGGGTTTGGCTGAATTGGTCGATCGCCGTTGGAACCGAGTCTGGTTGTACATGGGGGCCGCATCGGCGTTGCACGTGTTGACCGGTGGCTGGGCCGTTGTGGCGGCGATGATTGCGTGGCTATTCAGCGAGGCTCGGCAACTGGATTGCAAACCGCTGTTTACGCGGTGGCTGTTTGTGGGTGGCGCGATGTCGTTGCTTGGGCTGTTGCCTGCGGTTTGGCTGAATTCGGGGGCAAGTGCACAGGACGCGACCGAAGCGGCGCGGATCTATACGTACTTTCGAATTCGGCATCACCTGTTGCCATCGGATTTCTACTTTGAATGGTACGTGCGTCACGGCATCACGTTGGCGCTGACGATCGCCGCGACGGCAATCTACTTTCGCGATTCTTGGAATCTGCGGCGGATGTTCGGATTCACGTTTGGCGCGTTCCTGATCGCAGTCGGCGGAATGATCGTTGGCGGGTTGCCTGCGTTGATGCCTGACTTGGCGGCAAAGTTGCTGCGTTTTTATTGGTTTCGACTTTCTGATGCGGTCGTGCCGTTGCTGTTGGCGGTTTTGGTGATGCGGATGCTTGCCGATCATCGGATTTGGTTGCGTCGGACCGGGACGGTGGCCTTGGTGGTGGCGGCCGGATTGGTTGGCCACAGCGTGGTGGGGCGAGCAAGCATTCCGGTACCACCATCGGTCAGCAACGCTTTGTTGGGATGGGACATGGATGCATCAACAACGACGCAGCGACAAACGTTTGTCGACTGGTTGAAGGTTTGTCAGTGGGCAAAGCAATCGACGCCAAGCGACGAGGTTTTTCTAACTCCGCGGCATCAGCAAACGTTCAAATGGTATGCCGAACGGGCGGAAGTGGTGAACTGGAAAGATGTTCCGCAAGATGCAAAAAGTCTGTTCCAGTGGAGCGAACGTTTTTCGGAAATCTTCCCCGCCAGGCTAGGAAATATCCGAGTCACGATCGGTTATCGAGCACTGCGAGAGTACCGAAAACGATTTGGGGTTCGATTCATGATCGTTGATCGCCGAGTGATTGGCCAAGACTTGCCGTTGATCCGCGTCTATCCATTGTCGAGCGACGACAATCAATCCTACGCAGTTTATGAATTGCCGCGTTAAGTGATGCCCCGCGCCAGCGTCTACAATGCGGCTGTCAGATTTTCCGCATTCGAAGAGTACGCTATGTCCACCTTTGCGAAGCTAGGTTCCGTCGTTTTATGTTTGTCGGTCGTGATGTCGATGTCTGCGCATGCTGCGCGACCTCACATCGTTTTGGTGATGGCAGACGATCAAGGCTGGGGCGAGACGGGGTACAACGAGCACCCGATTTTGAAGACGCCGAATTTGGATGCGATGTCTGAAAACGGTTTGCGATTTGATCGGTACTATGCCGGCGCGCCGGTTTGCTCGCCGACCCGAGCGGCGGTTTTGACCGGACGTACCAATGACCGTACCGGTGTCGAAAGCCATGGTTACGCACTGCGTCGTCAAGAAATGTCGCTTGGCAAGCTGATGCGTGAGGCCGGATACACCACCGGTCATTTTGGAAAGTGGCATTTGAACGGGTTTCAAGGTCCGGGTGTGCCTATCTTGGACACCGATGACCACAGTCCTGGCGAGTTTGGATTCGATCGCTGGTTGTCGGTCACCAATTTCTTTGACCGTGATCCGATCTTGTCGCGGCGAGGCAAATTCGAAGAGTTCATTGGTGACTCGTCCGAGATCGTGGTTGATCAAGCATTAGATTTCATCGGTCGCCAGGTTCGCGTGGACTCACCCTCGTTTACGGTGATTTGGTATGGAACCCCGCACAGCCCGTTCAAAGCTGCGCCCGAAGACATGGAAGCGTTCAAGGATTTGGACGAGCAGTCGATGCACCACTACGGCGAACTGATCGCACTTGATCGCAGCATCGGGACGCTGCGAACGGGGCTTCGTGATTTGGGAATCACGGACAACACATTGCTTTGGTACACGAGCGACAACGGAGGATTGCCGAAGATCAAGCCTGCAACAACAGGCGGACTTCGGGGCAACAAGGGCACCGTTTTTGAAGGCGGTCTGCGAGTGCCGGGGATCATTGAATGGCCCGGCGTCATCAAACAACCTCGAGTGACGAGCTTTCCCGCTTGTGCGATGGATATCCTGCCGACGCTGTTGGAGGTGACCAAGGTTGCCCACCCAGCCCCCGATCGTCCTGCCGACGGTATCAGTTTGGTACCGCTGCTGACAAACGAAATTGCCCAACGCGAGACACCGATTGGATTTCGATTCGCAAATGCGACCGCTTGGATCGACAATGATTGGAAGTTGCTTTCCGAGAACACAAAGAAGGGAAAGTTTCAGCTTTACGACTTATCATCCGACTCGAAAGAAGCGAAGGATGTCGCGGCCGAGAATCCGGACATTTTGCGGCGGATGAAGAAGCAATGGATCCAGTGGAACGAGTCGGTACAGGCAAGTTTTGATGGAGCCGACTATCCCGAGGGTATTGTGGATCCCGCCGAACCTCAACGACGGCACTGGCGCGACAGTCCGGAGTACGCGCCTTACTTGGATCGGTTTCGCACGCGATGGGAATACAGCGATTGGTTGAAGAAATCGTCTAAGTAGTCGGCGCAGCGGGATGGTTTTGTTCACTTTGAAATATGTTTCACAAACGGATTGCTCTATTTCAATTGACGACCCCTCTTGGTGCCCTTACGGTGACAAGGTGACTTTCGTCTTCATCGCTCCTCTCGGATGCATGAAGTTGTCGTCGTCGCCGAAGTCCTTCTCTTTCAAAGGTGTGCCATGTCGGTTCTTCTTTCCGCATCTGAAATCATGCGTCGCTCTTTGGTGACGTTGATGCCAAACGATGATGTCTACGCGAGCGTGGCGAGGCTGTTGAAGGACGGCATCTCGGGTTCACCTGTCGTCGACCACCAAAACAATTATCTGGGCGTGTTTAGTGAGAAGTGTTCGATCACAGCCCTGACCGAAGCGGTCGAGGCGGCTCGCGAGGTCGGGCTGCACGTGGTCAAAGTCCGTGAGTTCATGACATGTGAGTTGGTCACGTTGTCAGCCGACACGTGCGTGTTCGAAGCAATTGATCATCTGTTGTCCCGGCGAATTTCCGGGGCACCAGTATTGGACAATGATGGACGCTATGCAGGTGTCTTTTCCGAGAAGACGGCGATGCGCGTGCTTGCATCGGCGCTACACGATCAATTGCCGGGCACAAACGTGGGTTCGTACATGAACACGGATCGCAACCGAATCATTGACGAAGAGGACATGTTGCTAGACGTCGCGCATAAGTTTCAGCAGACGCCTTATCGCCGTCTGCCGGTACTTCATGGCAACAAATTGGCGGGGCAGGTCAGTCGTCGTGATGTATTGCGGGCCGAGTATCGGTTGGCGATGGAGGTGACGTCGCAGGGCAGGACATCGCAGAATCCGAAGGTTCTTGCTGCGTCGCAGCCGAAGCAGATCGGTGACTTCATGGACACTGATGCGTTGACGGCTGGGCCGGGCGCGGATCTGTTGGGGATCGCCCAGATGTTTCTGAATTCGCCGTACCGACGACTGCCGATCGTTGAAAACGGGAAACTGATTGGGCAGGTCAGTCGTCGAGATTTGCTAGGCGCGGCCGCGAAAATCATGAAGCCGATCAAGCCAAGATTGCGGGCCGAGACGCTGTACCTGTCACAGGTTTCCTCTGGCACACCGCCGATGCTTAGCTAACGCAAAATGTTGCAATCAAACGCTACGCCGCGTGTCGCCAAGGCGGCATGCGGCGGACCAATCACTCGTCGTCCGTCACCATTTCGTCGGTAATGTTCAGGTTGGTGGTCACGTTTTGGACATCGTCGTGATCGTCAAGTTGTTCCAGCAATCGCAGCACTCGTTTGCCGTTGGCCGCATCGACGTCGACCATCGTTTGCGGCAATCGTGACAGTTCACTGATTTCCGGCTTTAGCTCGGCGGCTTCGAAGGCGTCGGCGAGATTTTGGTAGTTTTCGGGCGGGCAAGTGACTTGAAAGTTGCCCTCGTCGGTCAACTCGATGTCCTCGCCGCCATTTTCCAATGCGATCTCGGTGACTTTTTCTTCGCCGGCTTCGGCTGGCAGGACGAACAGTCCTTTGCGTTCAAACAGATAGGCGACGCAGCCTGTTTTACCGAGGTCACCACCAAGTTTTGAAAAGAGCAGTTTCAATTCGGGACCGGTGCGATTTCGGTTGTCCGTCATGACTTCGCACATGATCGCGACGCCGCCGGGGCCGTAGCCTTCGTAAGTCATTTCTTCGACTTCATTGCCAGCCAATTCGCCCGTGCCGCGTTTGATCGCGCGTTCGATATTGTCCTTGGGCATGCTGACCGATTTTGCATCGTCGATCGCTTTGCGTAGTCGAATGTTGCCGTCGGGGTCACCGCCACCACCTTTAGCTGCGACGATGATTGCCTTGCTCAGCTTGCTCCACAACTTTCCTCGAGCAGCATCCACTCGCCCTTTGCGGTGTTGGATGTTCGCCCACTTTGAGTGTCCGGCCATGAAAGCGGTACAGATATGAAAGGAATTCGAGGGTGGGAAAACGGATTGCAATCCGCCGGAACTAGCGTGGCTTGCTCTTGGTCAATTTTCGGTTGTCCGACTTTTTAGCCGATGCGGGCTTCTTTTCAGCGCTCGCTGGAGCGGACTTCTTGACCGATTTCTTCTTGGTTGTTTTTTTCTTCGCAGGAGTGCTGGCGGCAGCCTTGGGCTGCTTGGCGGCTGACTTCTTGGTGCTCTTTGGCTTTTCGGGAGCAGCTTTTTCAGCAGCCGGCTTGCTGGCGGTCTTCTTCGTTGAAGCAGCCTTCTTCGCGGTTTCCGCTTTTGTTTCGGGGGCTTTTGCTGGCGCGGCTTCGCTTGCTTTTGCTTCGGCCGACTTGGCTGCTGCGGTGCCTTTCTTCGCAGCCTTTTTCTTTGGCGGTGGACCGGCTAGTTCGGCTGCCTTGGCAGCTTCGGCGGCCTCTGCTTTTTCTTTGGTCTTGCGTTTGACGACACGTTTCTTGGCGGCCTTCTTGTTGGCAAGCCAATCGTCGAGGCGTTCACCGGAGCCCTTGGAAACCGATTCGAGCAGATCGCGAGCTGCTTTGTCTTTCAGGTTCTTGTTCAGCGCCACGGCGCATTGATGCAGCAGGCCTGAAAACTCGATGCCTTTGCTCTTGGGGATTGCCCGTTCTAGGCCTGGAACCTTGCCGGCCATGGCTTCGGGTTGCGAAGCAATTTCAGTGGCCAGCATGATGACCATGGCTGAATAGTCGATCGGAATCGAGTGGCCACCGAGTCCGTGCTGGATGGTGTAGCTGAGCACGAACTGGGTCATGCCGGGCATGCGTTCGAACTTACCGACCGCTTTGCCAAGATTTTCTTTCTTCAAGTGATCGAGATCGAAGGTGTAGAACTCTTCGAAGATCCCTTGCAGATTGCTCTTCAGCCGCGCGGCCGCCTTGGCTGGCTCTGGCAATCGAGACAGCACCTGAGTCAGTTCGGTGATCGAAGTGACACGGACTTCGTTCCAGTCAAAGAATTCCTGTTCGCACTTTGCCATGCCTTCGTCAGCCAATTCGGCGGACGCATCTTGCAATAGCGAAGCATAAAGCAAGTGTTCGAGAAGCGGCCGAGTTGGCTGGGCAGGTAGCGGTTTGTAGTGCTTCTTTAACGCGGTTTGCAATTTGGCGATAAGATTGGCACGGTTGCTTGCAGACATCTTGGTGCGGATCGTTTGGTGGGTGTGTTGAGTTGAGTTAGCGTTGAATGGATGGTGACGTTACCGCCCCGTGGGGCAGCGCCAGCTATTCATTGGTGTCGCTTGGCGCAGGTGCTGCGTCATCGGCAGCGTCGCTTGCAGGGGCATCACCCGAAGGATTCGAGGTTCCCGACTCTTCGTCGCGTTCGCGTTTGATTTTTTCGAGGATCTCGCCAACGGCAAGTGACTGCTGGACGCCACGATCAATTTTGAATTGCAATCGCGGCGTGTACCGAGTGTCGATACGAGTTGCAATTTTACTCTGTAAAAATCCAGCCGCGTTTTGAAGCCCGCGAAGGCAAAGGTTTTGCTGGGTTTCGTCACCCATCACGCTGACCGAGACGGTGGCCTCGCGCATGTCCGGGGTCACCTTTACGCCAACGACAGTGACATCGCGGACACGTGGATCCCGCATCTCGGTCAAGATGGACGAAGCGACGACTTCGCGGATCGCTTCAGCGGCTTTCAACAGGCGACGGCTGGACACAGCGGGATTGGCTTCGGGGGGTGGAGTAGGGAACAGGATTTTGCAAACGGATTTGGAGTCTCATTTGGGAAACACCAGCGCTCGTTTGGAACATGTCGTTGAGGCCACGTCATAAATATTGCCGCTACCTCAACCTTGTCATTCGAGGGTCGATCAATCGAGTGTTCGAGCGACTTCTTCGATTCGGTAAGCTTCCAAAACATCATCTTGTTTGATGTCGTTGAAACCTTGCAGGCGGATACCGCATTCCATGCCACGCGGGACTTCCTTGACGTCATCTTTGATTCGCTTGAGCGAGTCGAGGCCGTAATCGCCGATGACACGACCGTCGCGGGTGACGCGGATGCGGCAGCCACGTTGAATCGATCCATGGACGACATAACAACCGGCGATCGCACCGACTCGGCTGATGCTGAAGACCTGTTTGACCACTGCACGTCCAAGTTCGACGACACGTTCTTCGGGCTTGAGTCGTCCTTCGACCAATGCACGGATTTCGTCGGTGAGCTTGTAGATGATGCTGTACCGACGAATTTCGATACCTCGTTCATCCGCAAGTGCTCGGGCTCGTTCGTCAGGAACCACGTTGAACGCACAGATGACGGCATTGGATGCCGAAGCCAGCGACACGTCGGCCATCGAGACTCCACCGACACTCTTTTGCAAGATCCGGATTTCGACTTCCGGGTGATCCAGCTTGGTCAGTTCTTTCTCGATCGCTTCGAGTGATCCCTTCACGTCGGCGCGAATGATCATGTTCAGACGTACCTTTTCGGCTTGGATGCCAAGGGTTCCGTCTTGCAATTGTTCTTGGAACGTGTCGAACGAAATTTTCGTGCTCAAACCCGACAGTGATTCCAGGCTGCTGGTGTGAGCCCGTGATTGGGCGATTTCCCGAGCCTTGGTGATATCGCTGAGCACGTGGAAGCGGTCGCCCGCACCCGGTGCTTCGTCGAATCCGGTCACGTTGACTGGCGTACTTGGGCCAGCCGACTTGATTGGTTTGTTCTTCAGCGTGTCGGTCATCGAACGAACGCGACCGTGTGCAGATCCACAGACCAAGACATCGCCGACTCGCAGCGTACCGTTTTGGACGATCAGCTTGGCCGAAACACCGCGGGCACCTTGTTGTTCGGATTCCAAACAAACGCCCATTGCTTCGCGGCTAGGGTTAGCCGTGTACTCGTTCATTTCGGCGACGGTTAGCAGCGTTTCGAGCAATTCGTCCATGCCCGTGCCCTTGGTCGCACTGGTGCGAACGACTTCAACGTCGCCGCCCCATTCACTTGGCGTCAAGCCATGCTCGGTCAACTGCGTCAAGATGCGGTTTTGGTCGACGCCTTCGAGGTCGATCTTATTTAGCGCGACCACGATCGGCACTTCGGCCGCTTTGGCGTGGCTGATGGCTTCGGCGGTTTGCGGCATGATTCCGTCGTCGGCTGCGACAACCAAGACAGCGATGTCGGTGACATTGGCACCGCGAGCACGCATTTCGGTAAACGCTTCGTGGCCAGGTGTGTCAACGAACGTCACCTTGCGGCCATCTTTGAGCACTTCGTAGGCCCGAATGTGCTGAGTGATGCCGCCGGCTTCGCCTTTCACAACATTGATGCCAACCAAGTGATCCAGCAAGCTAGTTTTGCCGTGATCGACGTGACCCAAGAAGGTCACGATCGGTGCACGCATGATCAACGAATCGATATCGTCTTCGCGATCTTCCAGTTCCGAGATCAGCGAATCTTCGAGCGTTTCGGAAGCCTTCAATTCGATGGTCAGTTCCATTTCGGCAGCAAGTGCTTCTGCTGACTCGAGGTCTAACTCGGAATTGATGTTGATGCCGCCTTGCAAGCCCATCTGCATCATCGTGCCAAGGACCTTGCCAACGCCGACGCCGGCTGCTTCGGAAAACGACCGGATCGTACAGGGCAGTTCAAGCACCACAGCGTCTTTTCGGGGCGCGGCAGTGTTGATGGTTTTGCGGCGTGAACCGCCGCGATTTCGATACTGACGCGAGCGGTCAAAGCCGCTGTTGGAATCGAAGCGACTACGTCCCCGAGCACCTCCGCCTCCGCGGCTTCGTTCAGCGCGAGGACTGGCCATTCCGGCCAAGCCTTTCTTGCGAGGCTTTTCGTCCTCGTCTTTGCCAAGCGGTCGCTTGGAGTCTTTGCCTGTGAAGCCGCTGAGCCCACCACGTTTGGCGGCTTTCTTCTTTTCGTCGTCTTCTTTGGCCAATTGTTCTAGCGGTGCTCGCATGCCTTGGCGGTGGCCGGCGATTGCATCGGGACTAAGTTTGACGTCCGGCTTTTGTGCCTTTGGCTCGCCATCGGCAGCCTTGGGCATCGCCTGTTCGCTGACTTCGGGAAGCGAAGCCATTTTGACGTTGATCCGAGGCTCGCGGCGTTTCGACTTGATATCGAGTTGTTTCTTCTCGCCACTGCCGGTGGAGGGGCGGTCGAGAGATCGCACCTTGCCCGAACCGCTGGCACTAGCGTCGCGGCGGATTGGCGCAACCGGTTCAGTCGGTGACGAGAATCCCTTGCGAGCTGCCATGCGGCTAGCAATTCGGCTAGCGAACCCAGGCTTCTTTCCGCCTGTTTCGACGGTAGGCTGGCTCGGCGCAGGCTGGCTGACGCCTGGCTTGCTTGTCGCTGCCTCGCCTGCGGGGGTTTGGGCACGATCCGGCGTCACCACGGCACCCATGCCAATTCCCTTGGGCGCGTTCGGGTCCACTTTGGGAGCCTTCGCCACAGGAATCGGGGGCGCAGCCGGGGGCGTTTCCGGTTTCGGTGCAGGCGGGGCGGCCGGTGCTGGGGCGGCAGCCGCAGGCGGCGTTTCGCTCTTGGCACTTGTCGGACGCGATCGGGATCGACCGACGTTGATAGCGACCGGCTTTCGGTCAGTCGGGACCACCGAGTCGCGGACAGCGCCTAGCGGCGCGCCTGAACCAGCCGTTGGTGCGGCAGGCTTGGCAGCGGAAGCTCCAGCGAGGTGTTCTCGGACTCGTGTCGTTTCATCGTCGGTCAGACTGGCCAAGGCCGAGCCCTTGCCGGTGATCCCAACCTTCTTAACGATGTCAACCAGCTCTTTGCTGTCGAGGTTTAGTTCTTTTGCGAGCGCGTAAATGCGTGCGGGCACGGGGTGAAAATCCTGTCGATTCGATTGGGAACCCGCCACGCGTGCGTTGTATTTCGCCTACGTCAGTGCGGGGGTGCTTTGTGTTGAGTGCCGAAAACCAGAAATTTGGTCTCCGAAACGCAAAGCTGCGCGGGGCTGGGTTCAAAAATTTGAGTGAGTCACATAAACCTATTCCTCCATCGTCGCAGCCGATTCGCGGGCCAAATTGCCCTGAAAACCAGTCGCGGCGGGGATCCTACAACGACGCTTGGGAACCACAATGGGCTCAACGTTCCGATACGATAGCGAAAAAGGTCGCCGACGAAGAGGTCTAGAAAGCCACTTTACGCCGGAACATGCCAACTTTTCCACTTTGCCGGCCTCTGGGATGGATCCAAGAGGCGTCACCTGTGGTTGTTCAGGCGACAATCGGGGTTAGCGTCCGGGGGGCACGGCGTTAGCTTTTTTCGGATGCTGCGGATTCCGTTTCGGAATCCGGCGACCCGGTGGCTGAAGGATCTGAGGCCGAGGGTTCTGGTGTGTCTTCACCAGCGGTTTCTTCCGCTGCTGGCTCGGGAGCCGGCGTTTCTTCGCTTGTGGCTTCCGTTGCCGGTGCCTCAGCTTCAGCGGCTGGTGCTTCTGGTGCTTCTGGTTCGGCGATCCCGGCGGCTTCCGCTTCCTTTTGCAACTGTTCGCGATCCCGACGTGATTTTCGTTCGTCCGCTGCCGCCTGCTCGGCTTCCTGGCCCATCAATTCGGCCTTCTCGACGATCTCGTCAACTTTCTCGGGCGTCAATCCGCTCATCTCGACAAACAAGTCTGGCTCGATCACCGACAGGTCGTCGTAGGAGAGGTAGCCCTGTTCGACCAGTGCTTGAGCGATCTCTTCGGTGATGCCGTCAATCTGGCTGAACCCGGCTACTGCTCGCTCGATTTGTTCTTCGAGTTCGCTGCCGGTCATGATTTCGATGTCCCAGCCACAAAGTTTGCTGCCCAGGCGGACGTTTTGGCCGCGGCGACCAATCGCCAGGGACAGCTGGTCCTCTTTGACAAGCACAATCGCACGACCAATCATGTCACACAGCAGTACCTGTTCGACTTCGGCGGGCTGCAGTGCATTCGGGATCAAGACTTCGGGATCGTCGCTGTAGCGAACAACATCGATGTGTTCGCCCGACAATTCTTCGCGGACCGCCTTGATTCGGCTACCTCGATAGCCGACGCAAACGGCGATCGGGTCAACCTGGCTGTCCACACTGCTGACGGCGACCTTGCTGCGGTAGCCCGGTTCGCGACTGATCGAACGGATGGCAATGATCTCTTCGCCAAGTTCCGGGATTTCCTGTTCGAATAACCGCTGCACAAACTGCGGACGCGTTCGGCTGAGGACAACACGAATTCGGTTGCCGGTGGCGCGGACTTCGAACACCACAGCACGAACTCGCTCGCCAGCGTGAAGTGATTCGCCAGGGATCTGTTCGCTGCGCGGCAGAATGGCTTCGACGTTGCCGAGGTTGACGGTCGCGACACCACCATCAGCGCGGCCAATGATCCCGCTGACGATCTCGCCGATCTGTTCGCGGTACTCGATCATCAACGAGTCGCGTTCAGCTTCCTTGACCTTTTGGATGATGACTTGTTTGGCGGTTTGTGCGCCGATTCGGCCGATCTGGTCGTCGCCGAGAGGTTCACCTTCCAGCGTTGCGGCGATTTTGCCGTTCTCGCGGTTCAGCTGGACAACGATGTCCGTTTCTTCGCCGTACTGCCGTTTAGCAGCTGTTTGCAGCGCCGACTCGATGGCTAGAAAAACTAGCTCTTTGTCAATGTTCTTTTCTCGGTGGAGCGAATCGACGTAGCGAAGGATGTCTTGTGGATTCATGGCCGAAAGCTGCTGAAAAGTCGGTTCAATTGATGTTCGGTTGACGTCTGCCCAAAAAAACTGCCCGAACCTTCGCGGGCCCGGGCAATCGTTTGCTCGTCATTGCCCAAAGCCTATCGGTAGGCCGGGAAGGTGTCAAGGAAGGCGGCTGTATCGATGGGCACAAGCGTGCCAGCGGAAAAGACCCCTGCGGACGGAACCGAAACACGTACGCTTAGACGCCCATCCCAGATTCGTCCGGGGACACCAATTTGTTCTCGGGATCCGACCAGACGCGAGTCCAAGGGGTCGACCAGAAATCGGCGATGACGTTCGGCACCGTGAAATGACGAGTTGCGGCGGGAACTACCGTGATCCGAAAACCAGTGGTGGGCTTGGATTTGATTGCGAAACGTCGATGACGCCGGCAGTCGAGCCACCGCAACGCCACGGTCATCAAATTCAAGCGGGACGGACCATCGCATGGGTGCCTCGTCAAACCCGCTTGTCAATTCAAACGCAGCGTGAGCCCGTCGCGGTGTGACGGGTTGGTCTTTGTCGTTCATCAGTGCAACTTCGGCGCGCCAACCGTCGGCGGCTGCATCGGCGTCGAAGTTTGCTAACGACGCAGCCACGATGGCGTAGCGAGGCTTAACTTGGCGGTTGGTTGATTCGCTGTGTCGTGATGCGTCGGTTTCGGCTGGCTGGACAAAGAAGGTTTCGCCGTCCAATTGGATGGGCACAGCGGCCGAGTGTTCGCAGACGAAAGTGTTAGGACAGTCGCAGGTCCCGATAGCGTCGTGCGCGGACGCCCGGCCAGCGACCAAGATGATGGCGATCGCAAAGATGACGATCATGATTGGACGATCGAGTTGCGGACGATTGTCGTGCGGGCCGTTGTTTTCCGGACCGATAGGGTGTTGGCTGGATCGGTTCATCAAAGTCCTCGGGTTCGACTTGGCAGCACGGTGGGCAACGCCAGTGCATCGCCTCTTACCGTTTTGCAAAGTTCAAGCCAAAGAACACCGCTGCAACATCTTGCTTGGCAGCCATCGAGTGTCGTTGCTGCCCGTTTTTGCTGTAAATGCCATGCGCCCAAGGGATTGGTGATTGACTGCCAAATTGGATCTTGGAGTTTGTGTCTGCTCGTGCTGTGGTTGATTTGCCTCGCCGGGTGAGAATCGGAAACAACGTGCGTTTCGAATTCTCAACGTTCGATGCGTTGCCCGCACAATCAGCATCAACGGAATCGCGATCAGGTTATGCGGATCTTGAGGTTTGCGGTCCCCCAACGGTGTGGAGTAAATCTGCGGGAAAAGCCGCATCTTTTGTTTGCTACTTGGTTCAACGTCGTAGGGTTTCTTGCAAAGCCGTCTATTGGCCGGCTTAACGAACCAAAAAGTCCTTTTAAACATTTAGACGACACATGAACCGCAAAAGCCGAAACGCTTTCTCGCTGATCGAGATGGTGATCGTTATTTTGATCATGGGAATCATCGCTGCAGTGGCGGCACCTCGCATGTTTGATACTGCCAAGTCCGCCGAGGAAAACACGACTCGGCAACAACTGGCGGTGATGCGGAACGCGATTGAAATGTATCGCGCTCGCAACGCAACTTATCCGGCCGTCAATGACTTGCCCAATGCGATGGCCACCATGTTGAACGGCCCTTTCCCGACGCCGATGGTTGGAACGGCCCGCGGAGTTGCGGGAGTTCTCTATGACTCGACCACCACGGACGTCGCTGCTGCGGTTGACGTCAACGCCAATGCGGGATGGGTCTACAAGCCGCACAACGGATCACTTCGCCTGAACGTCGCCGCGGGCACGACCGGTTCGGACTGGTAGTGGACCGCAGGAAGCGACATGCACCGCTGACGTAACGACCTCTCTCGCCCACTTATTTCCCTCGCATCGTGCCGATCATGACTACAACAGTACCGACGGTTCTGATCGCCGAAGACGACCCGGTTTTTCGCCGCGTCCTTGGGTTCACGATTTCACGGTCGGGCAACAATGTCGAAATGGCAAGCAATGGATTAGCGGCGTACGAACGCCTTTGCCAAGGCGGGATCGACTTTTTGGTCACTGATCACCAAATGCCAGTTTGCAGTGGGCTCGAATTGCTCGATCGTATTCGAGCGAATCCCGCAATCGAACAAGTGCCTACAATTCTCTGTACGGCCAAGGGATTTGAACTTGATTCGCAATTGTTGCAACAGCGGTTTGGCCTTGTTTCAATCATGCACAAGCCGTTTAGCCCACGTCTGTTGATCGAACTGATCACTCGGAGCCTCGGCGCCGCCGCCGAGCAAGTAGCATCAGTTGGTGGTTCGTCCACGCTCGCATCAGCTAGGTCGGTCATTGATGTCTGATGCCCAAGACGCCGGACGCAGTAATGCCACGGCGTTTAGTCATGCTCTTTCAACAACTCGCGTCGGATTTGTGTTTGCCGGCGTATCGGTTTGCGTGTTGATTTGCTCGTTAGTGGCCCACGCTTGGCCATCGCACGTGCAATTTCATTCTCTGTTGTGGATCGCGTCGCTTGCTGCTTGTTGCGCCGGAGGCTTAGTGGCGATGAGTTCCGTGCGGACTTTGCGAACCATCGAAGTCGAACTGCGCCGCGGCGCACGACAAGGTTTCACTCGCGAAGAGGGTGAATCGTCCTCGTCCTCGTCCGGTCCTGCCCCGCCGATTCGTCCTGTGATTGGATGTGATCCGATCGCCGACGGTTGGAATGGGCTGATCGCGACTCTTGATCGTCAACAAGAACTCGGGGACGCTGCGACTCGCCAAATCAATTCACTCGATCATGAAGCCGTTACGCTTGCTCGCGCGATGCGTGGACTGCCGGTCGCCTGGGTCATCACGGACAAAGAGGGTGGAATTCGGTTCATTTCACCAGCCGCCTCGGGGATGCTAGGCCTTTCCGAAGCCGCAAGTTCCGATGCTGATGACAATGTTTCGAAGCGCACGGTTGATCGTGATTTGCCGCAGCTACTCGGGTTGCGTGATGAAACGAGTGACGCCGCTAGTGCCGATCTGGATCAATTGCTGGGCCCGATTCGAATGGTTCACTGTCGACGGCGGTTGGTGGTTGACTCACGTGAATCACAACTGCGAATCACGCGGTCGCGATTGGCGGGACGCCAAGGTGATATTGAGGGGATGGCGTGGGTTCTCGACGACGTGACTCAGCAACGTTTGGCTACCGAAGCTCGCGACAGTTTTTTGATGACGGCAACGCACGAACTGCGGACGCCATTAGCAAATCTGCAAGCCTATGCCGAAGCGTTGCAGGAATCGGACGATTTGCAAGTTGAACGTCAGAAAGAGTTTTGCAACGTCATTCACAGCGAAGCAAGTCGCTTGGGCCGATTGGTGGATCAGTTGTTGACGGTCAGTCAGATGGAAGCCGGTTCGATGATCGCAAATCGGCACCAGTTGGAATTGTTGCCCATCGTTCAATACGCTAGCGATCAGTTGAAGGCGCAAGCCGAGCAAAACTCGATCACGATCGTGACACGTGTACTCGCGAAGATGCCAGTCGTGTTCGCCGATCGTGAAAAACTGCAAGCCGCGATCGTCAATTTGCTCGGTAACGCAGTCAAGTACACGCCATCCGGTGGCGAGGTCGTGTTGCGTGTTGCCGCCGATGAACGTTGGGTTCGCATCGACGTCGAAGACAACGGGCCAGGGATTCCCGACGACGAACAGTCAAAAGTGTTCGAGAAGTTCTATCGCTGTGAAGCTACTCGGGCGTCCACCCATCGTGGCAACGGACTAGGACTAGCGTTTGCACGCGAGATCGCACGCCTTCACGGTGGTGACCTTGAACTGCGCAGTACTCTCGGCGAAGGTTCGGTGTTCACACTGCAATTGCCAATCACTCATCCTCACGAAGAAACGAAGTGACGGAAATGGAAGGCAATGGAAAGACGCGTATCGAACGACATGGGGCGATCACGGCGATTCGTCCCACGGGCCCACTTCGTGTCGACGGGCTCGAACGATTGAACCAGAACGTGCAGGCTGTGCTGGTTGGCGGAATTCCCAATGTCGTTGTTGATTTGTCTGAGACACCGCTGATTGACGGTGCCGGTTTGGAATGGATCTTGTCGCTTGATGAAACGTGTTGTCGTCGGGGCGGTTGCGTGCGATTGTGTGGCGCTAACGAACTGTGCAGCGACATTTTGCGCATCACTGGTGTCGGCAAGATCGTTCAAAAGTTTCATGATCTGACGGCCGCGTTGGGGAGTTTTGCTTGATGCATCGCAATTCCCCACTGCCGCTGATCGACGCCGATGCGTCGCTTGCAGCCCCGATTGCGATGCCGGATTTACGCGAGCATTTGCGTTCACGCAAACGTGGTACGCCGCTGGGGCAACGTTTGATGGAAGCAGGTTTGCTGCGTCCGGATCAATTGGACTCGGCGCTGACTCACCAGTCGGCCGAGACAAAACGGTTGCAATCGAGGCCTGCCCATTCAGAGTCACTGCGTGCCAAACAAGGCCGAACAAAACGACTTGGCGAAGTCATTACTGAACTTGGCTTGGTCGAAGAAGCCGACTTGATCCCGCACCTTGGCGAACAGCTTGGTGTCGAGGGTGTCCGGCTTCGCGAGGGTCTGATTGATCCGCTTGCGGTCAGCTTGATTCCTCGCCAGGATGCCGAACGACTGCATGCTTTGCCGTTGATGCGAGTGCGTGACGAGTTGGTTGTTGCGATGGCGGATCCTCATGACCTGGCCGCTTGCGATGCGCTCGCCCAATTGAGCGGTTGCCGGATTCGGCCGGTATTTACGTTGGCATCGAGTATCGAGCGACTGGTGCCACGTTGCTATGAAGACGATTTTTCGGTTGACTCGGTGACTGCCGACTTGGACGTCGAGCAACTTGAGCTTGATACCGAAGCGATCGATTTGGACTTGTCGGGTTCGATGCAGTTAGCCGAGGGTAGTCCGGTCATCAACTTGGTCAACTACGCCGTCGTGCAGGCGATCAGCCAAGGTGCTAGCGACATTCACATTGAACCGGGGGCAAAGTCAACGTCCGTTCGTTTTCGAATCGACGGCACGCTGCGCGAGGTGATGAAGCCGCGCAAAGATTTGCATGCGGCCATCGTGTCGCGGATCAAAGTGATGGCCAAATTGGACATCGCCGAACACCGGCACCCGCAAGACGGCCGTCTGCACGTTCGTTTGAATCGCCGCGATGTTGACCTTCGTGTATCAACGTTGCCGACAGTGCTGGGCGAAAAGGTCGTGATGCGAGTACTCGATCGCCAAAGCTTGACCTTTGATTTGAATCGATTGGGGATGGCTGACGATTCGTTGCAGTTGACGCATCGGATGCTTCGCCGGCCACACGGTTTGGTGTTGGTGACCGGACCGACCGGCAGCGGGAAAACAACGACGTTGTACTCGGCGATCGAGATGATCAAAAGCGTTCAGCGGAACATCGTGACGGTCGAGGATCCCGTCGAGTATCAACTTGAACTGATCAACCAAGTGCAAGTCCAAGCCGATCTAGGGATGACATTCGCCAAGGCACTTCGCAGCATCTTGAGGCAAGATCCGGACGTCATCATGGTGGGCGAAATTCGTGACCGCGAAACGGCCGAAACGGCGATTCAGGCGGCTTTGACGGGCCACTTGGTGCTAAGTACGTTGCACACCAACGACAGCGCATCGGCAGTGACTCGGTTGATCGATATGGGAGTCGAGCGATTCAAAATTTCGGCCGCGCTGGTAGGGGTCGTCGCGCAGCGTTTGGTTCGTAAGTTGTGCCCGCAGTGCCGCGAAACGTATTACCCGTCGGCCAGCACGCTTGAAGAGCTTCAATACGAAGGCGACCTGCGGCATCCGTTCGCGCAAAGCCGTGGTTGTTCTCATTGCTTTGAAATGGGCTACCGCGGACGAGCGGGGATCTACGAGATTCTTGAATGCGACGCCTCTTTGCGTAGCCTGATCAATGGCGGCGCCAACCTTGATGAAATTCGTGCTGCCCATTGTGGCCCGACTCTATTGTCCGAAGGCCTGCGACTGGCAGCGTCAGGAATCACATCGATCGAAGAAGTCAGCCGTGTCGCGATGGCTGACTAAATTTGCCGCGCCCATTTTGCCAACTGCTCCTGCAACATCTCCAATATGCAATCCGCTTTCGCTCCTGTCGAATCGCACGCCGCAGCAATGACGGTGATTTCGATGCCTTCCAAGGTTGACTCGGGAGTTGCTGCTGCGCTCTCTGTGTCCCGCAGTGCGAGCTCGTCCGGCGGCTGGATGCCGGTTTCGTCGGGCGGTGTTTTGTTGGCAATCAATCAATTGGCGGTGATGAGCCAAAACGGAATCGAGATCGCGGACGCACTCGAAAGCGTCGCGAAGCACTGTCCCGATGAACGCTTGGCAAAATCGCTCAGACGAATTCACGAGTCCGTCAATTCAGGTTTGTCGTTTTCGCAAGCCGTCGCAATGCACGGTCGCTATTTTCCGGCGACGCTATCGCCAATGCTGGCTGCCGCCGAGCAGTCGGGCGAGGTGCCGCAAACCTTGGGCCGCGTTTGCTCGCGGATGCGAGGTGAGCTGCAGATGCGAGGCACGATCGTCGGGTCACTGATTTATCCAGCGATCCTGATTGGTGCGTCAACCGTCGTGATGTCGGCGCTGGTCTTGGGTGTCTTGCCTCAGTTCAGTCGTGTGTTCGAATCAATGGGAAAACCGGTGCCGTATTATACGCAGTGGTTGCTGTCGTTCGGTGATTTCTGTCGCGAAAGTTGGTGGTGGGGGCTGCCGCTGATCATGGCGACGATCACCGCGGTGGTGACGCTTCGTTCGCACGCCATCGTTCAACAACCGTTGGGGCGATTTTTGATGTATAGCCCAATGGTCCGCGATGCGTACCGGCCGATGCAGGCTGGTCGCGTGCTGCGAACGATCGCGGGAATGGTGCAGGGCGGTGTGCCGATGTTGCAAGCGGTTCGACTGTCGCGGCAAACGACCAGTGACCTGCATTGGCAGAACTTGCTAAGCCGCGTTGAATCGCATTTGATCGATGGTCTTTCGGCGTCAGCCGCGATCGCCGAAGCCGACTTCGTTCCACCCGAGACGTCTCAGATGATGGCGATGGCCGAGCGAACAGGGCGCGTCGCTGAGGTGCTCGAAGACATCGGAGCCTTCTATGAGGAAGAAGGAGCAAGGCGTGTCAAGCGTTTGGTCGTCGCGCTCGAACCGATGGTGATTTTGTTCATGGGCGTTCTTGTTGCCGCCATTGTGATGTCAGTGATGTTGCCGATGTTGGACATGTCAACGATCCGGTAATGACAGTGGGACCGATTGACGCGGTTGCCCTGCCCGCGTGCGGTGTCGAATCGGCCGGCTCGGGTGTCTCGGCGTGACTTGTGACGCCGCAGTGACGTAAACACTAAGAGACTCGTTTCAATGCGAGTCTTTTAAGTTCCAAATCCGTTCGGACGTTCCATGCGCCATCCACTGTCCCTTTCGTCGCTCGCTACAAAAGCTGGCACCGCCTTGTCCGGCGGACGGCGGCGGACGCGGTTTGTGGGCATCGACATCGGGATTGACCGCGTTACGGTGGCTTCGATGGGATGGTCGTCATCGCCTGCGCGATCATCGGGCAAGGCTTTGACTTTGGGATGGATGTCCCGCAGTCAGTTCAAGCTGCCCATGGACCCATGGGACCCGCCGCAAAGCGATTGGGTCGAAACAGTCACCGAGGTATTGCAAAGCCAATTGCCTCGCTGCATCGATGGGCATCGTGTGGCTGCGGCGATCTCGTTGCCACCTACATGGGTCCACTACCAAACCATCGTGCCAAGCGAAATCGATGCGACTCGCCGTCAGTGTGACTTGATGTTTGGCAGTTCGTTGTTCAAAAGCGCCGCTCACTTGAATCATTGGCCGGTGGTTGCCGGTTGCGAGCCCCGCTTGATCGCCGCGACATCTTCATCGGCCGCTGTCGCCGTGGCGCAAAGCGTTGCGTCGGTCGGTTACGAGGTTCAATCGATCTTGCCGCACGGGGCAGCCCTTTGGCACGCGTCGTCGGTAACCGCGATTGCACCTTCGGCAATCTTGTTGCTCGAACCGGTTGGTGGACTCATTGCACTGCCTAGCTCATTGGGCGATTCGTCAAATCCTCCATCGTGCGGACTCTGTCGAGTTCTTCCCGTTTGCGAATCGGATGCTGTTCGGTCGAACCACTGCGATGAACTGGAACCTTGGCTCGACACTGTCGCCCAAGAATACGAAGCCACTATTCGCTATGCCAACCGCGTCGGGGCCGAAATCGATACTCAGTCCCCTGTCCTGATTGCCGGGCGACTTGCGGCGATCGCCGGTGTTGGCCGAATGTTGGCTAGCATGATCAATCGTCCCGTCGCCACTTGGCGCTACGCTGGCCGAATTCGGCCGAGTGATTCCCGAAACGCCGATTGTCTCGGCGACGCTTGCGAAGCCATTGCCCTGTCGCTGGCTTACTGTGCCGTCGGACTTGTCTCGCGTCCATCGGGAGCTTCACGATGACGATACAAGTTGCGGAAGTTCTGAACGCTGGCCGATCGCCGCTGCAATCGTTTGATCTGTTGCCTGCGAGTTTTGGGCACCAGCAAAAGCTGCGTCAGGTTCGGCTTGGCTACGCAACCATCATTGTTGCATTGATAGCGGTGTTTGTTGCTGCCGCTATCGCGACGGCCGTGCGTCGAACACAGAGACACCGCAATTATCAACAGATTGCCGCAGTTGCGATGCCGCTGATGCAGCTTCGCCAGCAAGTATTGCAAATTCAGTCGTCAAACGAAAAGCGAATGCAGTGGATCGGGCAGGTCGAGTCTGCTCGCCCCAACGACGACTTGCTGCAAACAATCGACTCCTTCGCTGCTGCAACAGCCGACCTGTTGCCGACGATCGCAATTCAAACGTTGCACATTCGTTTGCCGATCGAGTACGCCGCCGGGCCAGCGGCTGATTCAAAAACAACATCCCATGTTAGTCCGCCTTCGTGGGCGACACCAAAGCTTGACGCAATTGCCTCGGTCGGTGCAGACGCGCCCATTGATCGTTGGTTGACGCAGCTCAACCAAAGTCCGCGGGTTTCATCGGCATCAGCAATCGGCGTTCAATCCCAGCGTGATCTCGGCGACAAACTGGATCGACCCGTCACGATCAAAGCCATGCCAATCTCAACGGGAGTATTGCCATGACAAACCAGAATCGATTTGACGGCGTTTGTTCCAGTTGGGTGGCACGACATGTTCTGTCGATCACTAGCAACTTAGTTCGCTGCCACGCGTTGGGGATGGTGGTGATTACATTGCTTGTCATCGGGACGGGTTGGGTTTCGACTTTGGATCACCGCTCGACGGCCTCGATGGTCTATCAATCGGTCAACGTTGATCTTGGAGATGCGAAAGCCGTCGTTGCAAGTGCCGACGGATGGCGGTTGGCGCATGGCATCGCCACTCGCCGGAGCGAAGATGTCGAAAACGCCGCGATGGATATCGCGAAATGGCTGCCTCAGCGATTGGAGTGGACCGACGTCGAAACACGACTCAGAAAGGTCGCGAATTCCTGTCGTTTGGATTTGTCGATGGTCGAGTCGGGGCCGCGTCATACGGGAAGCCGCGTCGCGGTGCTGACCGGCCAGTGTCAGATTCAGGGCGGCTATGGCGACCTGTGCAAATTTCTGAATGCATTAACCCAGGCAGACCTGGAAACGGGTGCGGTTCCCATTTCAGCAAGTGAGATCACGCTGACCCACAACGCTCGCATACCTCGCAGCGACGGACAAGCCGCTTGCCATGCAGTGTTGAAGATTCGAGTTCCCTACGGGTCCCCCGGCACCGCCGCCGCAAATTTGTTGCCCTCCGATTCGATATCAACGTCAACCGAAGGAAAGTTTGCTGATGTCAGTCGCTAAACCAAAACTCGAAAACTCAAAACGTCAAACCAAACAATTGATAATGGTGGGGCTACTGTCGGTCGGCTTGGTGATTGCAATCCTGGCTCAGCCATCCGGACCGGAAGGCTCAGCATGCCGACAAACAATCGACGCTTCTGTTGGGACCACTTTGGCCGGAGTGTCCGCAGTACCCATGTCGGTTCATCAAGTCGCCCCAGCACCAATGGATTTCTCGGCAATGACTTTGCTGCCGAAGACTGGCCTCGCAACGATCGCTGAACGTCGGTTGTTCGTTCCGCCCAAGCCGCTCGACACGCAACCCACGCGAGATTCTGCTGCGACGGTTCAGGCTGTCTACGGCAGCAGGTCCAAGCATGCCGCATTGATGGGGAAAATGATCGTCAAGAACGGTCAAACGTTGAATAACGGTGCCGCAGTCGCCACGGTCACGGCGAATGGAGTGCATCTGCAAAGCACCAATCCGAAAACGCTTGGTGGTCAGTGATTCACACTGAACTCAGGTCCGCGCCGTACCGGTCGATCGTTGCAACCGTCACGATCCGAAGTTTCGCTTTGACACGAAGAGACGGCAGAACGATGTGCCGATGATAGAACGAGGGTATTTGTTTCGCATTGATCTCTGCGTGATTCGCACAGAATTGATTCTAAAAAGATGACGGTTAGCAACATGACAGCATTTGACGAAGTCGGATTGCGAAAAGCAGCGATCCTGTTGATGAGCTTGCCGACAAAGTCCGCCGCACAGATTTTGGGGCAATTGCCGCCTCGATACATCGAGGCGATCAGCATCATGATTGCGCAGACGGAGTCCGTCGGTGGCGACGATCAAGAGATCGTGATCGCGGAATTTTTGACCAGTAAAGCGAGTTCGTTGTACGCAAGTCCTGGTGGTCTTGAACGCGCCAAGGAATTGATTCGCGAAGCACTCGGACGCGACGCCACCGAGATGCTCGGGAATCTGCAGCAAACGATCGAAGCGATGCCGTTCGGCTTCATCAAGAAGGTCGATTCACAAACATTGCTGCAGTTTATCGGTGACGAGCATCCTCAGACGATCGCGCTGTTGTTAAGCCATTGCCCAGGCAACTACGCCGCCGAAGTCCTCGCCGGACTGGACCCCGAAAAACAACTCGAAGTCATTCGCCGAATCGCTTCGATCGGACGCACCAGCCCCGAAGCCGTTGCGGAACTCGAGTTTGGACTCGACATGCGTCTTTCTAGCATGGTCAACCAACAGCAAAGCAACACCGGCGGTGTCGGAAACGTCGCCGAAATCTTGAACGTTTGCGATCGCTCTATCGAACGAACGATCATGGAATCGCTGGGACGAGAAGATCCCGAACTGTCGGACGAGATTCGCCGATTGATGTTTGTGTTTGAAGACATTTCCAAGTTGGCCGATCGCGATATCCAGGCACTGCTGAAAAACGTCGAAACTGCCCAGTGGGCGATGTCGCTAAAGGGGGCCAGCCAAGGACTTCAAGAGAAGGTCATGCGCAATATGAGTTCTCGCGCAGCCGAAAACTTGAAAGAAGAAATGGAATACCTCGGCAGCGTCCGGCTAAGCGAAGTCGAAAGTGTCCAGCAAAAGATTGTCGACATCGTTCGGCATCTCGAAGACACCGGCGAAATTTCGCGTCCGACCGGCGAAGTCGAAGAAGAATACGTTACCTAGTTGTTCATCGTTAGCGTGGTTTCGTCATCAGAAGCCGGTAGTGGCCCGCGCCGAGGAAGTCGTCGATTCGCTCACGCAGTTCTGGCGTGATGTCGACTCGCGACTTATCGGCCTTCAATTGCACAACTTCGCCGTCCTTCAACTGGATTGTGAACAGCAATTCTTGGGTGCCCGGATAGCCACGTACGATTTCTTTCAATCGGGTAACCGTCGGCCCGTCATGCTCGTTTTCGTTCAGTCGAATTCGCATGCCGTGCGTGTAGCGAGTTTCCAGATCGCTGTACGGAATCAGCTCGTCGATGATCAGGTTCGCTTCGTCGCCACCACCACGGCGGTCAATTTTCCCTCTCGCTAGCACGACCGCATCGGGGATGACACGATCGCCCCAGTCGGCGAATCCTTTTGGCCACAGGATGCAGCGAATCGCACCCTGCATGTCTTCGAGGTCAAAGTTGGCGTACTTCGATGGTTGACCGGGTTTGGGGCTCTTGGTGTGAGCGATTTTGACGCTGCTGATCATGCCGCCAAGCACCACTTCAGCTCGGTCCTTGACGTTTGCCAGTTTGTCGGTCACATGAGTTCGGAATGTTGAAAGTCGCGGTTCGAATTCAGCGAGAGGATGACTTTCCAGGTAGTATCCGAGGACCTCTTTTTCAGCGATTAGTTTTTCGCGATCCGGCCACTCGTCCATCTCTGGCAGCGGCGTTGGCGCGGCTTCGGCGGACTCCTCTTCCTCGTCATCGAACGCACCGAACAAACTGGTTTGCCCGCTCTTTTTGTCCGCTTGAATCGCCGCGCCCGCTTGGACTGCTCGTTCGATCACAGCTGCTAACTGACTGCGTTTTGCCTCGAAACAATCCATCGCACCCGCTTTGATCAGGGTCATGATCGCGCTCTTGTTACAGGCCGATGGGTCAACCCGTTCGCAGAAATCGAAGATGTCTTTGAAGGGACCGTTTTTCTTTCGTTCTTCTTCGATCGCAATTGACGTCTGGCCGCCGCAACCCTTGATCGCCGACAAGGCAAAGAAGACAAGTTTGCCCTCGACGGAAAAGTCTGCCGCGCTCTTGTTCACACAAGGCGCGACGACCTCGATTCCCATCCGGTCACAGTCCTCCATGTGTTCGACCAACGCATCTTTGCGAACAAAGTTGCGCCCGGAAATATCGCTCGACAACAGTGCCGCCATGAACTCGACCGGATAGTGAGCTTTCAAGTAGGCCGTTTGATAGGCAAGCAGCGCGTAGGCGGTACTGTGTGACTTGTTGAAACCGTAGCCTGCAAACTTGACGATCAGATTCCAAATGTCATCGGCGTCCTTTTCCGCCAATCCATTTTCAACCGCGCCGACAATGAACGCATCGTGGTTGGCGTTGATCAGTGATTCTTTCTTTTTACTGATCGCCTTGATGCACGTGTACGCGTTGGCAAGTGGGATCTTGCCAAGACGATTCAGGATCCGCATCACCTGTTCTTGGTAGACCATGATCGAGTTGGTCTCTTCCAAAACTTCTTTCAGCACCGGGTGCTTGTACTCTGGTTGTTGCAAACCGTGTTTGATGTTGACGTAATCGTCGACCATCCCGCCTTCCAGCGGTCCAGGGCGATACAGTGCCGCTGTGGCGATGATGTCGTTGAACGTGTCCGGTTTCATGCGACAAAGCAGGTCGCGAATACCGCCCGATTCCAATTGGAAAACACCCTTGGTTTCTCCTCGCTGAAGCAGCGCGTACGACGGTTTGTCGTCGAGCGGGAATTTCAGTGGATCGACGACGGTCCCGGTCGTTTGCTCAATTAGCTTTACTGTTCGAGACAGAATCGTTAGGTTGCGAAGACCAAGGAAGTCCATCTTCAGCAAGCCCGACGCTTCGACGTCGTTCATCGACCACTGAGTGATGACATCCTGTTTGCCGGGGACTCGCGTCAGTGGCACATATTCGGATAACGGTTTGTCGGCGATCACAACCGCGGCAGCGTGAGTACCGATGTTGCGGGCTAGACCCTCGATTTTCATCGCCAGATCTAAGAGCTCGCGGATTTCCGGATCGCCGTCGTACGACATCTTCATGTCGGCGCTTTGTGCGAGCGCCTTCTTGATCGTGATCTTTAACTCGTCCGGCACCATCTCGGTGATCTGGTTGACGCGGCCCAGCGGTACGCCGAGCGCGCGACCGACGTCCTTGATCGCCGCTTTCGCCGCCAAAGTTCCGAACGTTCCGATCTGGCAAACCATCTCGGATCCGTAACGTTCTTTGACGTAGTCGATGACTTCGACACGACGTTCTTTCTCAAAGTCGATATCGATATCCGGTGGCTCGGTTCGACTTTCGTCCAGAAATCGCTCGAACAGCAAGTCGTATCGCAGCGGACAAACGTGCGACATGTAGAGCGCGTAACAAACGATCGCACCCACACCGCTGCCCCGAGCCGTGGCCGAGATGCCGATCGATCGGGCGTGATTGACGAAGTCCCAAACGATCAAAAAGTAAGTCGGATAGCCGAGCTTTTTGATCACATCAAGTTCGCGGTCCAGCCGCGCCATGACTTCCTCGGACAAGCTGCCGTCAACGATTCGCTCGTCGTCACCTTCGTACCGTTCCAGCAATCCCTTAACGCAAAGTTCTCGCAAGTAATCTAGCGGCGTTGCGTCGTTAGGGCATTCAAAGTTTGGGAAGAAGTACTTGTTGAATTCGATGTTGATGTCGACCGAGTCCGCGATTTCCTGGCTTCGCGCGCACGCTTCTTCAAGTCCGGGAAAGCTCTCGTACATTTGGTCAGGACTGCGCAAAAAGAACTGATCGTTCTCCATCTTCATCCGCGACGTGTCCGTGCGGAAACGTCCGGTGTTGATGCACAGCATGATGTCTTGAGCTTCGCTGTCGTCCTGATTGACATAGTGGCAATCGCTGGTCGCGACTAAGGGAATGCCCATTCGTTTTGAGATTTCAACAGCGCCTTCCAACTGCAAGCGTTGAATCTCGATGCCATTGTTCATGATCTCGATGAAGTAGCGTTCCCCAAAGACGCCCTGGAACCATCCGGCAATATCGCGAGCTTCTTTTTCGACCTCGGCTGTATCGACGCCCTTCATCACCGCGCGGCTGAATTCGCTGCTGACACAGCCTGACAAGCAGATGATTCCTTCGCTGTGTCGTTCCAGGATCTCCTTGTCGATCCGTGGCTTGAAGTAGAAGCCTTCCAGCGACGCGGCGCTGGCAAGTTTGATTAGGTTCTTGTATCCAGTGTGGTTTTGCGCAAGCAGTGTCAGGTGATAGCTGGCATCCTTGCTGCTGCTGGCGCCGCCTTTTTCGAATCGCGATCCGGGCGCGATGTAGGCCTCGTAGCCGATGATCGGGTTGATCTGAGCCGCTTTTGCTTTGCGATAGAACTCAAGCGCGCCGTGCAGGTTGCCGTGGTCGGTCAAGGCCAACGCGTTCATCCCATGGTCGACCGCACGGTTGACCAATTTGCCGATGTCGCCCGCCCCGTCGAGCAGCGAATAGTGGCTATGGCAGTGCAAATGGACGAACGGCTTGGCGGGTAAGACTTCAAGAGGTCCGGTGACCAAATCACTCATGGGAACGTCCTTGCGCGGCTCTAAAAACGGTGGGGCGAAGCAATGGTTTTAGCTTACCGCAGCGTCAAAGAAGGGGCATCCCACCAGACAACAACGCCTGATGATGGTCGCGTCGAATCAACCGCTGCTGCCCACAGAATCCCGTTTTATCGCTGTAAATCGAATCAAATTTGTGGGAGCGGCCTCCGGCTCGATTTCAAAAGTACCTAACAAGTCGCGTGAATCTGACCGAACGGGCCTCAGCAAGAAAGGGCATGCCGACAAACGAGTTTAGTTGGCGATACAGCGGCGGGACAAGTGATTCCTCTCTCCTGGATTCTCCGCCACAGAAGTTCTTTGCGAAGGTGATGGTCGCATCAAGCCACCCCGATTCGTCGAAGCAGTAAAAATTCCACGATTTTCCGATGTCAGGTTAATAATGGACATGTTTTGTGCTTTCCGGCTATGGATTGCGAAAAGTTGGATGTCATAATTCGCTTCCACGGGCAGTTTAGTTACCCGTCGGTCAGCGGCTGCGGAAGTTCGGCCACCTGCCGAACGACTTCCATTTGCTGAGTCGTGTTTGTCCCGTTCTTTTTCAGAGGAATTCGAATGCATTCGAAACGTAGCCGTCCAAGCGGCTTTACCTTGGTTGAGCTGTTGGTGGTGATCGCCATCATCGGCGTTCTGGTCGGTCTTTTGTTGCCAGCCGTGCAAGCTGCTCGTGAAGCTGCTCGCCGTATGAGCTGCAGTAACAACTTCAAGCAGCTCGGGCTTGGCTTGCACAACTATCACAGCGCGTTCAAGCAGATGCCAATCCAGGGTGTCGGCACGATGAGCCCGACCATCGATTACTCGTGGCGATCATCGAACATCACTAATGTTCAGCGACTAAGTGCTTTGGTCGGCTTGATGCCGTTCATCGAACAACAAGCTCTGTGGGAGCAAATCAGCAATCCTCTGGACAACAACGGTGGAACTCCGCTTATTTGGCCTGCGATGGGGCCAAGTCCAAACAAGATCGAATATCGTCCTTGGGTTACCGAACTGCCAACGCTTCGCTGCCCAAGCGATCCAGGAACCGGTCTTCCTGCACTTGGACGAACGAACTACGCGATGTGCCTTGGTGACTCCGCCGAACGTAGCACCACCGGTGCTTGGCGTGACAATGGAACCGTCGGCGGTTTGCCTAACGAAGTGCTTGCTGAAGAATCACGTGCAGCACACCGTGGCATGTTCGTGATGCACAAGACGATGAAGTTCCGTGACATTTTGGACGGCTTGTCGAACACGATTGCGATGGGCGAAATTGCCACTGACCTTGGTGACAAAGACAAGCGTACGATCAACTTGAACATTGGTTGGAACTTCCTTCGTAACCGTGCACCGAGCTACTGTCGCGATACACCCCAAGACTATGTCGATCCATTGCGTCCACAATTCTGGAAAGCAAGTTCGCCAACCGTCGGAGCAACCGATGGTCGTGGTTACAAATGGGCCGATGGTTTTTCGAACTTCAGCGGTATGTACACGATGTTGCCACCAAACGCCGAACTGTGTACCCAGCAAAATGCTGGTAACCCAGGCGTTTATCCACCATCGAGCCGACACCAAGGTGGCGTGCACATCCTGATGGGTGACGGTGCTGTTAAGTTCATCACCGACTCGATCGAAGCTGGCAGCGCGACCCAAGGCGGAGCGGCTAGCTTGCCAATCTTCCGTTGGAACCGTGCTGGCGACGTCAGCCCCTACGGACTGTGGGGTGCGTTGGGTACTCGTGCTAACAAAGAAATCATCGAAACCGAACTCTAACAGTTTCGAATTGACAACTTAGCGATAACAAAACAAGCCTCGTGACCGTAAGGTCGCGAGGCTTGTTCGTTTGATAGGTTTCGCTATTTTGGTCGCAATCTGGTTACAGCAACGGTCGCGTTGGTTCAAGTTTGTTCCGCCCGATCGTCTGACCAGGCTTATCTGTCTTTGCGTTGCTCAATCGGGGCAATTACTTGCCTGGTGGCACGTTTTCGAGAGCTTTCAAGCCCTTCGGGTCTGCCTTGATTGCTTCGCTTTCTGCATTGACCGATTTCATCATCTCGGCTTCTGATTCAGCTTGCATGCGGTTGTATTCGTCGATCGCTGATTGCTCGATTCCGTCAGTCACAACGGCGGGTTCGCCGGAGTTACCGCAGCCCATCGAAAGAATGCAGGCGAAGCCAAGAATAAAGCTGGCGGTTAATTTCATTACTACTATCCGGTACGAGAGAATTCTGATGGGACGTTGCTCTTTATCGACTAGCGAATCGGCACGACCGCGATAAACGAAAGCAATCAACACTAACGCGATTGATCGTCGCTTTCCTCCGGTGGAGTCCAGCGCACGCGCGCAGCAAAAAGGTTGCTACTGGTGAGTATGAGTCCGCATTTTTTAGACGCCATAGCCGAAGTCAACTTGACATGGCGATTTCTAACTTTAGTTGCCAAGTCGTGTTGAGAATCGGCTTCAGCGGACTGAGACTTAGAGTGCAAGTCGTGGCGATTGAGTCTGGGACGATGTGAGTGTGCCGCAGCGGAGCCGGATAGGTGCCCCGCTGCGATCATGTGTCATGCGCCGCAGTCGCTTTGGCTACTTCACTGCGTCAACAGTCAGGCCGGGCCACTCGTCGGTGCGGAACGGTGTCATTCGCAGTCCGTCGGCGCTTTGCACGTTTGCGACCGGGTTATCGGCCCAGGCAAAACGCACGGCGACGGGCGTTTCGATCGAATCGGCTGTGACTTCGACTGTGTCTTTGCCGACGATCTTGGCCGTCGCTTCGACGAACTTCTTGTCTTCGCCTGCGATCGTGAATCCGATTGGCGTTTTGACGTCGAACGTGTCCAGGCCACGGCCAACGTGATCAAACTTGACGATTGCCTTGTTGCCTTCGACAGTCATCGATTTCATCGTTGGACTGTGAAAAGGCACGTCGTAACCGTATTGGTTGGCCAGTGCCCAGCGTGCCAATCGCTTGGCGACATCCTGTTTGTTTTTCGGGTGGATGTCGGCCGCTTCGCCAAGGTCTGTGATGACGGCTTCGCCGGTGGCGGGCAATCGAGCCATGGTCATCGTTTGAGCTTCACGAAGTTCAGCCCAGTCGCTTTCCGATGGGGCTTCCGATTCGTTGCGAAAGTCGGCCAATTGGACCCAGTAGAACGGGAAGTCGCCTTGTCCCCATGCATTTCGCCAGGTTTGAATCATTAGGGGAAACAGGTCGCGGTATTGATACGCGCGGCCGGCGTTGGATTCGCCTTGGTACCAGATCGCGCCGCAGATCGTGTAGCCAATGATCGGGTTGAGCACGCCGTTGTACAGGTTGGCTGGACGATGTTGGCCATTCAGTTGGTTTTGCGGCGCGCGCGGTCTGTTGCCTTTCTGTCCATCGGCTTTCCACTTTGCCATACGGTCGTTCCATTTGGCAACTTCGGCGTCATGATCGTAAGTCTTCGCCAGCGTGTCCCATCGCTCGAGCAATTCGCCGTACTTGCCATCGGATTCTAAGACGTCTCGCGGCACCCAGGCTTCGGCCGATGAACCGCCCCACGCGTTGTCAATCAATCCGACGGGCACGTCCAGAGTTTGGTGCAATTGACGACCAAAGAAATAGCCAACGCCCGAAAAGTCTTTAACCGTTTGCGGCGTGCAGGCTTCCCATTTGCCTTTGAAATCGTTTTGCGGTTCCTGGGTTCCGACTTGAGGAACCGAGATCAGTCTCAAGTTCGGGTACTTGGCGGTCAGGGTTTCAAGATCAGCGTCGTTCGAATTGCCGACGGTGAATCCCATATTGGATTGGCCCGAGCAAACCCAAACTTCACCGACCAGGACATCGCTAAAAACGCGTTTCTCGTCCGCTTGGATTTCCAGTTGGTGCGGTCCACCGGCGGGCAACGCATCAAGTTTCAGGTCAAACCGGCCAGTTGAATCCGACGTCGCGTCGGCCAAATGGCCGGCGATGGTGGCTGTGACTTTGGTGTTCGGCGACGTCCATCCCCAAACGTGAACAGGCTCGTCACGCTGGATGACCATTGAGTCACCAAAGATCGGCGAAAGTTTCAGTTCGGCTTGGCAGGGCACGGCCACCGCAATGCTAAGCAGTAGCAGGGCGTAGGAGGAGACGGATCGGAGCAATCGTTTTCGGAGCATTCGTTTTCTCTGGGGGGGGCGAGGTGGGGGGCGGCCATCCTGCACGGGGTGGCCTGAAGCAAGTACATGCAGGACGGAACATAATATCCCAATGGATCACTCGTTGTTGGGATGTCGTTACGAATAACCCGGTGTCGGGCGGAATGTTGAATCGCGAATGCAAGCCTGGGCAGCTACAATGCTGGGAACTCCTCAACGCGTCTTTGGCGTCAGCAGTGGTGCCTCTTCTTCACAAAATCTTTTCTTTGGTTGTAGCTGTGCTGTTTATCAAAATCGCGCATCAAGTTCTTTGCCAACGAGGCCTCTCGTTTTGCATCATCGGATTGCTTGGTTCGTTCTTGACGATGCCGGGGTATGGCGCGGTAATCAATGTCTATGATGCGGCGGTGAATGATCGCTACATCAGCGGTACAACACCCAATCCAGGTTTCATTTTGGATGAAGCTGATATCTCGGGCATTGGTGGGCGGGCGGCGCTAATAACGCCCCGGCACTTCATCACGGCGGCCCATGTCGGCGGAGCTCCGTTCACGGCCACGTTCCGCGGCGTCGATGGGATTGTTCGATCGTATACGTCAAGCACGTTCATCGACTTAACGACGACGTATAACGACGGAGTGGGGATTGTCAGCACGGCCAGTGACATTCGGATGTACACGTTGTCGCTTGCCGATACGGTTGCTGCGGAAGTCGAACCCATTGCGATCGCTTTGGGCAGCGCTAGCGATTTCTTGAACCAAGAAATCACGATCTTTGGCAACGGTGACCAGGCCGGACGGAACATCATCGACGCGGTCGGAGTCGCCGACTTTGGAGGCGGCAGTCGCGCGACCGTCAATGTCGTGTATTCATTCGACACCGTGACCAACGGCGGCGTCGGTGGGCTCGGGAATCTCGAAACCGGCCTGATCGGCGGAGACTCAGGTCGCCAGGCTGTGATCCAAGTGGGCAGCCAACTCGCTTTGATTGGGACAAATTTTGGGATTTCGGATGCAGCCGATGCGGCTGCGCGCAACCAGTACGATAGCTACACGACCCTGCTATCGCCTTACGTTGACCAGATCGTTGCCCAAGCGGCGCTCACCGGACAAACCGTTCAAACCGTCACGGTTGTTGCGGTTCCCGAACCATCGTCGTTGGTTGCAATGCTTATGATGGGGGGAGTTGCGGCGGTCGGTTATCGACGTCGTAGCAATCGCGTTTAATGTGATTGTCCCTCTGTCAAAGAAATGAAAGCACGATGATGCGAAGTCCTATTGCGGTGTTGTTGTGGATATCGCTTGTCGCTGTCGTGTGTGGAAGTTCAGCGAATGCGGGTCGGCCAAATGTCTTGATTGCGATTGCCGACGATCAATCTTATCCGCATGCGTCCGCGTATGGTTACACCGCGATTTCGACGCCTGCGTTTGATCGGGTTGCCCGCGCCGGTGTGTTGTTCAATCAAGCGTTCACTCCCGCGCCAGGCTGCAGCCCGATGCGGGCCGCGTTTCTGACCGGACGCGAAATTTGGCAGAACCGCGAGGCCGGGACTCACGCCAGTTCCTTTCCGACTGACCTGCCTGTGTTTACCAACCAACTGGCCGGCGCCGGGTACTTGGTCGGGATGACCGGTAAAGGTTGGGGGCCCGGCAAGGCGATCGGTTGGGATCAAAATCCGGCCGGCAAGGCCTATTCGAAACGGAAGCTTGCTGCACCCAAGGGCGTTTCATCAACGGATTATGCCAGCAACTTTGAAGAGTTCTTAGACGTTCGTGCAAGCGATCAACCGTTCTGTTTTTGGTTCGGCAGCCACGAACCACACCGCGGTTACGACCAAGGAATTGGTGCTCGTGGCGGTATCGACCCGGCGAAGGTCGACGTTCCTGATTTTTTGCCCGATAACGATGTCGTTCGCGGTGACATCGCCGACTATCTGTACGAGATACAGTGGTTTGACCAGCAGCTTGGTCGCATGATTGACCATTTGGAAAAAATCGGCGAGTTGGAAAATACATTGGTGATCGTGACCAGCGACAACGGGATGCCATTCCCCGGTGCGAAAGCCAATTTGTTCGAGTACGGCATTCACATGCCATTGGCGATCAGTTGGCCCGGTGCGATTCCGGGCGGGCAAGTCAACGATGATCTGGTCAGCTTGATCGATGTGACGCGAACGATTTTTGACGCGGCCGAAGTCGAGCCCGATCAAGCCGACCAGATGTCCGGGTTCAGTTTGCTGCCACGGATCAAGTCATCTTCGTCAGGTGTGGCTTGGCCGCGAACGTCCGTGTACAGCGGTCGCGAACGGCACTCTTCGTCGCGATACAACACGCTGGGCTATCCATGCCGATGCATCCGTTCCAAGACTCATTTGTACATCCGAAATTTCAAGCCACAGCGCTGGCCCGCCGGGGCGCCGGTCGTGTACTCGAAAGTCGTCTATGACGACCAGGGAAACGTGGTGTCGTCACAGTCCGGTTCTAATCACGGCGGCTACCACGACATCGACGACGGTCCAACGCTTGCTGAGATGCGAGAACATCAGGATGCACCGGAGAACGCAAGACTGTTGCGTTTGGCGACGTCGAAACGACCGGCCGAAGAACTGTATGACATCCGTGTCGATCCGGGCTGTCTGAATAATTTGGCGAGTGCGGCCGAAGCGGCTGTTATCAAGAAGGACTTGGCCGATCGGTTGACACAGTACCTGACCGAAACGGGTGACCTGCGTCAAATCAATCCATCGGCGGGCGAGATTTGGGAAACCTATCCAAGGTACAGTCCATTGCGATGGTTCCCTGTCCCGAATTGGGCGAAACTGGAACCCCCAAGCATGCTGCCGTGGTTAGAAGCTCGCCGGCCAAAGAAGTAGCCGATCTAGCATCGCCTTTCTGTTCCCCACGCTTCAGCACCGCGTTTCTCAAGGGGGCTATTCACCCAGGTTGGCTTTTTCGTTTCCGTCTTCGTCGTATCGGTTGATCGCGAAATAGAAGAACGGAATAGGCAGGCATGGCAACAGCAATAGGAAAAACTTTCCGACCATCAAACTGAATCCGATCGTCACGGCGACGAACCCTATCCACAGCCACCATGTGTCTCGCCAAAGTCCCCAGATTTGTTTCATCATCAGCGCGTCGCCTTTGTTTCGAGAGGATTCGTAACTTCCGAGCAGCAAAGGCTCTGAAATTCCGCCTGACGGGCTGCACGACCGCGTCTGCCGCAATTGTTGCTCGATTCCCAGGATTTGCCCAGCGGTAACATTTGCCCAGCGGTAACCACGTGCCGTGGTGGGTTTCGACGGGCGGAGTCGATAGACTGTGCGGGTCTGAATCCAAACTTTCTCGCCAATCAAAACGGAATTACCTGATGACCAACTCCATCAAGTCACTGATCGAGTCCGGAACGAAGCTCTATCTCGATTCGGTCGAGCCGTCCGAAGTCGATCAAAACTTGGCGTGGGGCGCCGTGGGGGCAACCAGCAATCCAGCCATCATTTCAGGGATCGTCAAAGCCGGCGGTTTGGACTCCGAAATTGAGTCGCTAATTGGCGATGGTCATGACGACGAGACAATCGCTTGGGAATTGACCGATTCATTGGTCAAAGACGCCCAGAAGAAGTTCTTGGCCATTCACGAGCAAACCGGTGGAGACGCCGGGTGGGTTAGTTTCGAATTGGACCCATTGTTGGAAGATCCTTCGTTGAACCTAAGTGAAGATGAGGTGGTGAACCGGTACATCGAGCTGGGCAAGAAATGGGCGGCCGGACACGTCAACCGGATGATCAAAGTGCCGGCAACCGCGGCAGGTTTGCGAGCGCTGGAACCCATGGCAGCCGCTGGAATCACTTTGAACGTGACGTTGATCTTTACGAAAGATCAATACCTCGCCGCGCGAGAGGCGGTCTGGAAGGGCGCCCAGAAACTAGCCAATCGAGACCAGTTCAAGTCGGTCTACAGTATCTTCATTTCGCGAATTGATGTTTACACCAAGTCGCAGGTGCCGACTCTTTCTGACGAAGCCCAAGGCATGGTAGGACTGCTAAATGCAAAGCGGGTTTGGCAAGAGAACACAGCCTTTTGGGCGGACAAAAAATTGCCTCTCGCCCAAGAATTGATCTTCGCGAGCACGGGGACCAAGAATCCTAGCGATTTGCCGTACCGATATGTGCAAGCGCTGGCGGGCAGCGACATTCAAACCAATCCACCCGAAACCAACCAAGCAGTCGTCGACAGTGGTGTCACGTTCACACGAACGGTTGACCAAATGCCTTCGCAAAGCATTCAAGACGATATCGATGCCAAGGTTGATGTCGCAGCGATGCGAGCGGCTTTGATGGCCGAAGGGGTCGACAAGTTCGTCAAGCCACAGCGGGCTTTGTTGGAACTGATCGCCACCAAACGAAAGCAACTTTCGCCGTCAAGTTAGGATTACTTGGCCTGACTATTGACCTGTTCGGCATCGCGCTCGAGTGATCGTTTTAAGAAATCGCTTTGCGTCGATCGGCACAGATCCACCAAGTCATAGGATTGCCTTAACAACGCCACCCAGGTGGCGTCTTCGGTTTTGGCCAATTGCTCGATCGAGACTGCGACGTTGGCGATGTCGGTCAATTGGAAGTCGTTGGCCAATGAAGCGACGCGAATCGCTTGAGTTTGCAGTTCAGTGATATCCTGGTTCGAGACCGCGCCGACGAGCGCCTGAACGTGTGATCCGATCGCAAGTGCGTTCTGTTTTCGCAGCGCGATCGCGCCGGTTGCAAAGATGGCTCGCGTGCTGCTGATCTTTTCGATGAAATGTTCAACGAGCTTTGGATCGAACTGTGTGCCTGCGCAGCGGCGTAGTTCCTCGACGGCCTCTTCGTGCGAACGTCCGGGGCGATAAACGCGGTCCGATACCATCGCGTCATAGCTGTCTGCGATCGACAGTAATCGAGCCGCCAGCGGGATTGCCTCGCCGATTGGCAATTCTGGATCGCGAGCGTGTCCGCCATAGAACGCATGGTGGTTCGCCATGATTTCGGTCAGTTTCAAACACTCAAACGATCCCGACACAATCTCGACGCCGATGCGATCGTGACGGCCCATGACTTCCCATTCTTCGGGTGTCAGCTTGCCAGGTTTTAATAGGATGCAGTCCGGGATTCCGATCTTGCCGATGTCGTGCAGCAGACCTGCGATTTCAAGAATGTAACGCTCGGCTGGATCAAAAATTCCTTCGCCAGCGCGAGCACACAAGTCGGCAACCCGGCGAGAATGCTCGGCCGTGTCGGTATCGCGATAGGAGAGCGCCGATACCAACGCGATCACCGCTTGGAACGGAATGTCGACGCGATCGTGCTTGTCTTCTTCGAGGATTTTTTCGGTGTCTTGGATGATCGAGTAACTGGCATTGTAGACGATCGATCGGTTTCGCCCTTCGCGTTTGGCAACGTACAGGCAAGCGTCGGCTTGGTTGACTAGTTCCTGTGGGTTGTGACTGCGGAAACGCAGTTCGGAAACACCCAGGCTTGCTGTCAAACGCAGTTCCTCGGGATCATCCAGTCGGATAGCGGCGATGGCTTCGCGAATTTTTTCGGCGCGGATCAGTGCGGTTTCGATATCCATATCGGGTAACAGCACACAGAACTCTTCGCCACCATACCGGCACACAACACCATCGGATTCATTTTGGGCGCGAATCACTTGGGCGACCGCGCGCAGCACTTCGTCACCGGTGTGGTGTCCGTAAGTGTCATTGACGCTCTTGAAGTGGTCGACGTCGACCATGATGCACGCCAATGCCGAATCATTCGCCTTGGCTTGCATCCAAATGCTATCGAACTTCTCGAAGAATGCGCGGCGGTTCAGGCATCCGGTCAACGAATCTTGGGTTGCCAGGATCTCGAGTGCTCGGTTCTTGCGTTCAATTTCGTCTCGGCTGCTGCGCAACAGTGACAGCATCCGTTCGAGTTCGGCGCGGTGTTCTTCGACGTGGGTAACGTCGCGGAAGGTTGCTAGAGCACCACGCTGGGTTCGGTCCTTGCCCAGCGGAGCTGCATTGACCGAGAAGATTCGCTGCGAACCGTCGTCTAGAGTGATGCGAAGCATTTGTTCGCTTTGCAATTCTGACTTTTCGATCGCGTGCATCCACGGATAGCCAGATTCGGCAACGTCGTCGGCGACCCACTCTAGTTCGCTCGCCCGTTTATGCGTTAGCAAGTCGGCTTCGACGCCGACCAGGTCAGCAAACGCTTGGTTGGCAAGCACGATTCGGCCGGAACCGTCGAGGACCAACAAACCTTCGGCCAACGTATCGAGGGCTTGGCGAACACGGTCGGGAACCACCTGTGTATTGCTGAACACTCCCATCATGCGAATCACAAAGACGGTGTACGCAAACATGCCGGCTAGGATGTAGAAACCGACAAACTGAACCGTCGGATTACTAAGCAGCCGATCGAAAGAGTTCGAGCCACTTTGGCGGAAGCAGAATTCCATGTGGCCCCACGTACGGTGGTTCAACGTGATGGGAATCTTGGCCTTGTCTGCCGCGTTTGTGGCTCCGGTGGTGGGGTTCCACATCTTTTCGTGGTGCCCCGTGTCCAGCCGTAGCGTGCCGAACTCACTGCGCACCCCAATCGACATCAGTTCGGTGTCGCGATCGACGAGCGCTTGCAATGTCGACCGAAGGGCAACCCAGTCACGCTCGCTGATCTGTCGCACGCTTTGGATTGCAATCGTTTCGCAGTTCTTTTGGCGCGCGCTGCTCTGAATAGCCTCAGCGTCTGGCATGTAGCCAAACCACTGTGCGCCTAGGATAAGACTGGCCCCGACGCATACTAGCGAAAAGGCGACTCTTAGCGATGCGAGCAATCTCTTGCCCAACGAATTCCCCGTGATTGATTGTTCGGGCTCTGCTCTTTCGTCTCGCCTGTGTCAAACTGCGAGCGCGCTTTCGAACGCGCGGAACGAACCTCTGTGGAAGTGTTGCCTATCGCTTTGAAACCTAGGCTTGAAAAGCACAGCGGAAGTCTACGGATGGCGGGAACGGAAACGATGTTTGCGATCGTCCCGATTGTGATAGATCGATCAATCGTCCGGATTCGTCGGGTTGGCCGGTAAGATCGGTCAGCGGGAACGCATGACCGAAACACGGAAGCCGGAACGGACGAGTTGCCGACCGAGATTCGGGCGGTCGCGTTGCCAGCTTGTTCAGTTGGCAAGCGGATTGTCGACTGAGTAAGCGGAGACGCGTTAGGAACCGGAACCGCATGATGCCGCGGCTGACCCTCGTTTTCCGAAACGCGATCTAATTGACAAACTGCTAAGCAAGGATGTCGTCCAGGTCGTCATCGGCAACATCTTCGGACGCTCGATAAGCACTCAGCAGTGCGGTTGGGTCAATGATCCGCCAAGACGGCAAGCTGGTTGCGACCGCGGTGACGAATGCACCACCGCGAAGCGCCCACAGCACGTAACCAATCGAGAACAAACCGGCTGCGGTGCCAGCATTGCCAACCAACAGGTCGCCGGTGCTCTCTTCAGCGACCGAGCTATTGTCGCTCCAGTTGATCCACGCGATCGTGTCTTGCAATGCGCTCTGCAAGAGCGGTCGATCCGTTGAATTGAAATCGGTGTGGCCGTCACTCGAGCGCGAAACAGACGAGTCCCTGACGCTCGCGTAAATCATCGATGTGCCTGCTTGATCACTGCGTTCAAAGGTTTGCAGTTTCAGTTTCGCGTTCATTGCCTGGTCTCGATCGCCGGCCACTGTGTTTTTGGTCGACGTATCGGTTTCCGGCGACGTAACCGTCGGCGGGCTTGTCAGCGGCGAACCGCTTGCGTCTGGTGAGCCCGTCTCGGTTGTTTCCGGATTCGGGTCCGTCGTCGGTGTGGTAGGTGTCGTTGGAGTTTCGGGCCCCTGCGGCGCTTGAACTGCGTTCACCGTGATTCTTACTTCGACCGAATCGCTCTGCAGGTTGCCGTCGTCGACAAGGTAGGTGAATGCATCAGAACCATAGAAGCCAGGGTTCGGCGTGTAAGTCAGTCGGCCATCCGCCAACAATGTAAGTGTGCCGTTTGACGTCGGAGTAATGACATACGCCGTCAACGGGTCACCATCGATGTCGCTGTCGTTGACAATCACGCCGGTCGCCGACGAAATCGTCAGCGTGCTGCCCGCGTTGACCGAATAGTTGTCAACGTAGGCCACGGGGGCTTCGTTGATGTCAACGACTTGAATCGTGAAGGCTTGGTCGATCGTGCTGCCGTCACTGCTGGTAGCTTGAACGACGATCGAATGGCTGCTTTCGGATTCAAAGTCAACGCTGCCAATCAGCGTGACGATACCCGAGTTCGCGTGGATCTCGAATCGACCGTCTGCGTCGTTTAGCAGCGAGTACGTGACAACGTCTGTGCTGTCTTGATCGATGGCGAGGGCTGTCAGTTTCGCGCTGGCGCCGGATGCCGCGTTTTCATTGATCGAAGCTGTGAATCCGCTGTTGTTGACGATTGGCCCAACAGCAAACTCGTTGATGTCACCAATCGCGATCGTAAAGACCGATTCAGTCCACGATCCGTCTTGGCTGGTCGAGCGTGCCGTGATTGATTGGCTCGCTCCGTGCAGTTCACGATCGATGTCAGCGGCGGTGGTCACAACACCACTGTTAATGTCGATTTGGAACAGGCCGTTCGGATTGCTTGTTAGCGAATAGCTAATGTTATTGTTGGTGCTGTCCGCATCGGATGCCGATGCCGTGATTCCCACGGTCGTGCCGATTGCGACGTTTTCGTCAATCGCATTCGCCGCGCCGTCAATGTCCGTGGTTGCGGTAGTCGAAAATTCATTGACGTCGTTGACAGCGATGGTCATCGTGTCGGTCGACGTCGAAAGGTCAGACGAAGTCGCACGGACCACAATGTCGTGGGACGATGCCTGTTCGCGATCCAGCAACGAGCCGTTCGCTACCGTAACCACACCCGTGGTCGGATTGATCGCGAATCGGCCGCCGGCGTTGTCGTCCAGCGAGTAGGTGACCGTATTGGTGGTTGCGTCGGCGTCGGACGCCAAGGCTGTGATGCCAACGGTGGTTCCGTTTGCTGCATTCTCGTTGACGCTGTTCACGCCTCCATCGCTGTCGACCGGCGTCGTGACGTTGAACTCGTTGACGTCATTCAAGTTGATGGTCACGGTGCGATCGTAGATTGCTCCTGCTGCGTCGGTGACTCGGATGGTGATGTCGTGTGACGTAGCGGTTTCGTAGTCCAGCAAGTTACTGTTGGCGACAGTGACTTCGCCGGTCGTGGGGTTGATGCTGAAACGTCCGTTTGCGTTGTCGAAAAGACTGTACGAAAGCGTGTCGGTCGCATCGACGTCGTTGCCCGTGAATGATCCAACGCTGGTGCCGTTCGCCGAGTTTTCGTCGAGGTTTCCGAAGACTGCCGTGATCGAATGGGGAGCATCGTTGGCACCACGAATGGTAATCGCGACTTGCGTGGTGCTGGTCGCACCAGCAGCGTCACGAACCGTGTAGGTGAACACGTCGGTCAGCGTTTCGGTTGGGATTCGCAGTGCTTGAACGTCGGGGTTGCTGTTGTTGACGACGTAGGTGTAGTCGCCGGTCGCGCTGATCTGGATCGATCCATACATGCCCGTGACGTTGGCTGCGACATTTCCAGTCGCACTGGCTGCGGTTCCTGCGACAACGCCGCTGACCGTTTTTGTGTCGCCATTGTCAACGTCCGTGTCATTCGTCAAGACGTTGCCTGTCGCATCGGTGCCAGCGGTCGCATTATTGATTCCGCCAGCCTCGTCGGCAGCACCGTTGTTGAGGACCGCGACTGGTGCATCATTCGTTCCCGTAACCGTGATCGTAACGGTGGCCTGTGAGGTCGCACTGTTGTTGTCGGTGACTTCGTAGACGAAGGTCACGTCACGTGTCTCGCCCAACGCCAAGTCTTGGAAATCGGCGCCCGGATCGAAGGAGTAATTACCGTTGGCCTGAACGGTGACGCTGCCTTCGGCTGTGTTGCTGATGAGTGTGTAGGTATGCGTATCGTTAGTATCAACATCGGTTTCACTGAGCGTTCCGTTGACGACCGCTCCATCTTCCGTGGCCGTGTTCACTCCGGCTTGCGCCACGGGGCCGTCGTTGGTCCCCGTGACCGTGATCACGACATTGGCTTGACTGGTGGCGCCGTTATTGTCGGCGACTTCGTAGGTGAAAGTCACATCGCGGGTCTCGCCCAAGGCCAGGTCTTGGAAGTCCACGCCCGGATCGAACGAGTAATTGCCGTTGGACTGGACCGTCACGCTACCTTCGCTGGTGTTGCTGGTCAGCGTGTAGGTGTGCGTATCGTTGGTATCCGCATCGGTTTCACTGAGCGTGCCGTTGACGACCGCGCCGTCTTCGGTGGCCGTGTTGGTGCCGGCTTGCGCCACCGGTCCGTCGTTGGTCCCCGTGACCGTGATCACCCCGTTGGCCTGGCTGGTGGCGCCGTTGTTGTCAGCGACTTCATAGGTGAAGGTCACGTCACGTGTCTCGCCCAGCGCCAAGTCTTGGAAATCGGCGCCCGGATCGAAGGAGTAATTACCGTTGGCCTGAACGGTGACACTGCCTTCGGCTGTGTTGCTGATCAGCGTGTAGGTATGCACATCGTTAGTGTCAACATCGGTTTCACTGAGCGTTCCGTTGACGACCGCTCCATCTTCGGTGGCCGTGTTCACTCCCGCTTGCGCCACCGGACCGTCATTGGTTCCCGTCACGGTGATCACAACATTGGCCTGGCTGGTGGCGCCGTTGTTATCGGCGACTTCATAGGTAAAGGTCACATCACGGGTTTCACCGAGTGCCAGGTCTTGGAAGTCAGCGCCCGGATCGAACGAGTAGTTGCCGTTGGCGAGGACGGTGACGCTACCTTCGGCTGTGTTGCTGATCAACGCGTAGCTATGCGTGTCGCTCGTGTCAGCATCGGTTTCACTGAGCGTTCCGTTAACCGTCGCACCATCTTCGGTGGCCGAATGGGTTCCTGCTTGCGCCAAAGGGCCGTCGTTGGTTCCGTTGACCGTGATCACCACGTCTTGCGAGTCGGTCGCTCCTTGGCTGTCGGTGACCGTGATCGTGTAGGTCAACGTCAACGATTCGCCGACGGCCAGGTAGTCAAACGATTCGCTGGCCGAGTTGAATGCCCATGTGAGCTGGTCGACCGTTTCGGTTCCGTCCAGCACACTCGCGGTGGATGTTAACATCGCTAGGAGTGCCGCGTTGTTGGATCCTAAACCGGTGGTGGTTCCGCTGGAAACGACCCCGGTGACTGACGACGACACCAAGTCGCTGAGATCCAGATCGGTGGTCGTTAGCGTGCCGCTGGTGTTTATCGTCGTATCGGTCTCTGTCAATGCTTCGGCAGCACTGTCACCGACTTCGATCGTGACAACGGGAGCATCGTTGGTGCCGTTGATCGTGATCACCACGTCATGGGTATCGGTCGCCCCTTGGCTGTCGGTGACCGTGATTGTGTACGTCAGTGTCAGTGATTCGCCGACCGCCAAGTAGTCGAAAGATTCACTGGCGGAATTGAATGCCCAAGTGAGCTGGTCAACCGTTTCGGTGCCGTCCAGAACGGTGGCGGTGGACGTCAACATCGCCAGTAACGCCGCGTTGCCCGACGCCAGACCCGTGGTGGTTCCGCTGGAGACGACACTGCTGACGGTCGAAGTCACCGTGTCGGAGAGGTCGAGGTCGGTAACGGTCAATGTGCCCGATGTTGTCAGCGTCGTGTCGGTCTCACTGATCGAGTCGGCTGCGTTGTCACCGGTTTCTACGGAAACCACGGGCAGGTCATTCGCACCGCTGATGGTGATGACAACGTCTTGGGTATCCGTCGCCCCTTGGCTGTCGGTGACCGTGATCGTGTAAGTCAGAACCAGGGACTCGCCATCAGACAGGTAGTCAAAGTGCTCACTGCCAGAATTAAAGTTCCAAGTCAGCGTGTCGACGGTTTCGGAATTGTCCAAAACACTGGCCGTTGAACTAAGCATGGCCAATAGGGCTGCGTTGTTCGACCCAAGTCCGGTGGTATCGCCACTGGCAACCACGCCACTGACGGTAGAGGCGACCGTATCGGATAGATCCAGATCAGTGGTCGTCAATGTACCCGTGCTCGTCAACGTCACGCTGTTCTCGGTCAACGAATCGGCCGCACTGTCGCCTGCTTCGATGGTGACAACGGACGCGTCGTTGGTTCCGTTGATCGTGATCACGACGTCTTGAGTGTCGGTGGCTCCTTGGCTGTCGGTGATGGTGATCGTGTAGGTCAACGTTAGCGACTCACCAACGGCTAGATGGCCGAATGACTCTGTGCTGGAATTGAAGTTCCAAGTCAGTTTGTCGGAGGTCTCGGTGGCATCCAATACGTTGTTGGTCGACGTCAGCATGGCCAATAGGGCTGCGTTGTCCGAGCCAAGTCCCGTCGTTGTTCCGCCCGCAACGACTCCGGTCACGCCCGAGGTCACTAAATCCGTCAGGTCGAGGTCGGAGACCGAAAGTGTTCCGGAACTTGTCAGCGTCGTGTCAGTTTCGGTCAACGACTCTGCCGCACTGTCGCCAAGTTGAACCGAAACATCCGGAGTGTCGTTGGTGCCAGTGATCGTGATGGTGACGGTTTCCGTATCACTGAGCGGGGTACCGTCATCGTCGGTGGCGCTGACGGTGTAAGTCAGTGCCAACGTCTCGCCATCAGCCAAGAAGTCGAACGCTTCGCTGCCGGAATTGAAGTTCCATGTCAGCGTGTCGGTGGTCTCGGTTCCATCGAGAATCGCGGTCGGAGTGACTGTTAAGAAACTCTTGATCGTCGAGTTGGTGAGGGTTCCTGGAACGCTAGCCGAGCCGGTGCCAGTGACCGCAACCGAGTCGACAGCTGCCGTCACATTGTCGGTGCGGTCGATGTCGGAGATCGTCAGTGTGCCGCTGTCGGTCAGTCCTGCATCGGTTTCCGTCAACGATGAAGAGTCCGGCCCATCGGTGATGACCGGTGCGTCGTTCGTGCCGTTGATCGTGATCGTGACTTCTTGCGTATCGGTCGCACCTTGGCTGTCGGTGACCGTGATCGTGTATGTCAGCGTGAGTGATTCGCCGGTTGCCAGGTAGTCAAACGATTCGCTGGCCGAGTTGAATGCCCATGTGAGCTGGTCGGTCAATTCAGTCGCATCGAGTACATTCGCGGTCGAAGTCAGCATTGCCAGAAGTGCGGCGTTGTTCGAGCCCAGACCCGTGGTTGTGCCACTGGCCACGACGCCCGTGACGCTGGAGGTCACGACATCGCTCAAGTCGGAATCGTCGACCGTCAGTGTTCCCGAAGTCGTCAGCGTCGTGTCGGTTTCGGTCAACGACTCTGCCGCACTGTCGCCAAGTTGAACGGAAACGACCGGAGCGTCGTTGGTTCCCGTGATCGTGACTGTGACGGTTTCGGTGTCCGATAGCGGGGTGCCGTCGTCATCGGTCGCGCTGACCGTATAAGTCATTACCAACGTCTCGCCATCAGCCAAGAAGTCGAACGCTTCGCTGCCGGAATTGAAGTTCCATGTCAGCGTGTCGGTGGTCTCGGTGCCATCGAGGATCGCGGCCGGAGTGACTGTTAAGAAACTCTTGAGCGTCGCGTTGGTGAGGGTTCCTGGAACGCTGGCCGAGCCGGTGCCAGTGACTGCAACCGAGTCGACGGCTGCCGTCACATTGTCGGTGCGGTCGATGTCGGAGATCGTCAATGTGCCGCTGTCGGTCAGTCCAGAATCAGTTTCCGTCAACGATGAAGTGTCCGGCCCATCGGTGATGACCGGTGCGTCGTTCGTGCCGTTGATCGTGATCGTGACGTCTTGCGTATCGATCGCACCTTGGCTGTCGGTAACCGTGATCGTGTAAGTCAGAGTGAGTGATTCGCCGGTTGCCAAGTAGTCGAACACTTCGCTGCCGGAGTTGAAATCCCAAGTCAGTTGACCGCTGGTTTGCGAAGCATTCAATACAGATCCGGTCGAAGACAGCATCGCTAGCAAAGCTGTATTGTCGGAGCCCAAGCCGGTCGTGTTGCCAGTTACGACTAAACCGGTAACGGCGGACGTCACCGGATCGCTGAGATCGACGTCGGTGACCGTCAACGTGCCCGATGTGCTGAGTGTGGTGTCAGTTTCGCTGATGGAGCTGGCGGCACTATCGCCAACTTCGATGCTAATCACCGGTTCATCGTTGCGGCCTTCGATCGTAACGGTGATTTGTGTCGTCGAAGTCGCACCGCTGGCATCGACGGTTGTGTAGGTGAAGACGTCATTGATTGTGTCGCTGGACGTGAGCAAGGCTTGAACTGCGGCGTTGCTGTTGTCGACCGTGTAGTTGTAGTTTCCACTAGCGTCGATGTTGATCACACCATAACTACCCGAGACATTGGAGCCGACGTTGCCGCTCGCTGATCCGGCGACTCCCGCCACAACGCCTGAGACGTTTTTCGTGTCGCCGCTATCCACGTCCGTATCGTTCGTCAGCACATTGCCGGACGGATTCGTGCCCGCGGTTGCGTTGTTCAATCCTCCTGCTTCGACGGCTGTGGCTGAGTCCGCGTTGGCGACGGGGTTGTCATTGGCTCCGCGGACGGTGATCGTGATTTGCGTTGTCGATTCCTGTCCACCGGCGTCTTTGACGGTGTAGGAGAAAACTTCGCTCAACGTATCGCTGGTCGTTCGCAGGGCTTGTACGGCGGCGTTGTTCTCGTCGATCTCGTAGGTATAACTTCCGTTGGCCGCGAGCGTGATGCTGCCGTAGGTGCCGGCAAACGAGTTGCCGATGTTGCCGCTGGTTGAACCGACGACGCCTTGTGCAACACCGGTGACGGACCACGTGTCACCGGCGTCGACTTGATCGTCGTTGGTCAGTACGTTTCCGGTCGCATCGCTGCCAGCGTTCGCGTTGGCGACGCCGCCGGATTCATAGGCCGTGCCAAAGTCCGCGAACGCGACTGGCGCATCATCAGCACCTTGGATCGTGACGGTAACCTGTGTCGTCGATTCGGCGCCGGACGCGTCTTGGACGGTGTAGGTGAATGTGTCGGTTAGCGTGTCGCTGATGGAGAGTAGATCCTGGACGGCCGCGTTGCTGTTGTCGACGGTGTAAGTGTACGAACCGTTGGATGCGATGTTGATTGTGCCGTAAAGACCCGACACGCTCGCGCCGACATTGCCGCTGGCCGTGCCGACGATGCCCGCCGACACGCCGCTGACGTTTTTGGTATCCCCCGCGTCGGCGTCGGTGTCGTTGTCCAACACGTTGCCGGTTGGATTGGCACCCGCGGTGCCGTTGGCCGTACCGCTGGCTTCGACCGCAGTGGCGGTGTCAGCGACCGCGACGATGTTTTCGTTCGCGCCGTGAACCGTCACGGTGATTTGCGTGGTCGATGTAAGTCCGTCGGTATCTTGGAAAGTGTACGTGAAGACGTCATCGAGCGTGTCGCCGCTGGTGCGCAGTGCTTGGACGGCGGCATTGTTATTGTCGACATTGTAAGTGTACGAGCCGTCAGAGTTGATTGTGATCTCGCCGTACGACCCCGTGACGTTCGATCCGACGCTTCCCGATGCGCTGACTTGCACACCGGAGGCCACACCGACGACTGTTTTCGTATCTGCCGCGTCGACATCGGTGTCATTGGTCAAGACATTACCCGTCGGATTCGCACCCGCGGTCGCATTGCCGTCGCCGCCACTCTCGTAGGCATCGGCGATATCAGCCACCGCCGTCGGCGTGTCGTTGGAGCCTTCAATGGTGATCGTGATTTCGGCAGTGCTAGTCGCTCCGGCGGTGTCTGCGGCTTGGTAGCTGAAGATTTCTTGCAACGTATCGCTGGTCGTTCGCAGGGCTTGAACAGCGGCGTTATTTTCGTTGATAACATACGTGTACGAGCCGTCATTGTTGATGACGATACTGCCGTAGGTGCCGGTCACACTCGCACCGACGCTGCCACTGGGCGACGAGACGCTGCCCGCCGCCACGCCGGTGACGGTTTTTGTATCGCCGCTGTCGACGTCCGCGTCATTGGTCAATACGTTGCCGGTTGCGTTGCTGCCGGCGGCTGCATTGTTCAAGCCGCCCGCTTCGGTTGCGGTGCCGGTGTCGTCGACCGCGAAGATGTCATCGTTTTGGCCGTCGACCGTGATGGTTAATTGCGTGTAGGACTCGTTGTCCAAGTCGTCCTTCATCGTGTAGGTGAAGACGTCGGTAACGTGATCACCGGCGGTCAACAACGCTTCGACGGCTGGGTTATCGTTGTCCAGTGTGTAGGTGTAAGTTCCGTCGCTGTTGATGACGACGGTGCCGTAAGTGCCCGTGACGGTGGTGCCAACATTACCCGTCGATGCCCCGGTGTTGCCCACCGCGACGCCAGTCACGGTTTTTCCGTTGTTGGACACATCGTTGTCCAGCACATTGCCCGATGGATTGGATCCCGTCGTTGCGTTGGCCGTTCCACCATCTTCGACGGCTGTGGCCATGTCGGCTTCGGCGACCGGCAAGTCGGTGCGACCGTCAATCGCGATGACGATTTGGGTCGTGGATTCGAGTCCGTCTGTGTCGCGAACCGTGTACGTGAATGTTTCGCTCAGCGACTCGCCGTCGTTGAGAGCTTCGACGGTTGCATTGTCGTTGTCGAGCGTGTAGGTGTAAGTACCGTTGCTGTTGATGACGATGCTGCCGTAGGAGCCCGTGATCGCGCTGCCAACGTTGCCGCTGGTGGACGATTGCACGCCGAAGTCCGCGCCGACGACGGTTTTGGTATCGCCCGCGTCGACGTCCGTGTCGTTGGTCAACACATTCCCGCTCGGGTCGGTGCCCGAAATGTTGTTGTAGATTCCGCTGGCTTCGATCGCGGTGGCTGTATTGGCGACTGCAACGGGCGCGTCGTTCGCGCCGGTGATGGTCACGGTGACTTCGGCTGTTGATTTAACACCGGCCGTGTCCTGCATCGTGTACGTGAAGACTTCGCTCAGCGATTGACCGGATGTTCGCAGCGCCTGAACGGCGGCGTTGTTGTTGTCGACGGCAAAGGTGTACGAACCGTCGCCAGCGATCGTCATCGTGCCGTACGATCCGTCGACGCCCGTCGCGACCGAACCCGATGCCGACGCTTGTGAACCGGCGGCGACTCCAACAACGGTCTTGGTATCGCCCGAGTCGGTGTCGGTGTCGTTCGTCAATACGTTGCCGCTGGGGTTGGTGCCTGCGGTGCCGTTGGCGGTTCCACCCGCTTCACTCGCCGTGATGCTATCGTCGAACGCGATCGGAGCGTCGTTCTTGCCTTGAATCGTGACGGTGGCCTGCGTCGTCGAACTCGCACCGTCGGTGTCCTGTATCGTGTAGGTGAACACATCTTGCAAGGTATCCGAAGGGCTTCGTAACGCTTCGACGGCGGCGTTGTTGTTATCGACGTTGTAAGTGAACGATCCGTTGGCGTTGATCGTGATGCCACCGTAAGTGCCGGTTACCGATGAAGCCACGTTGCCGCTGGCTGAACCGGCCGTGCCCGCGACGACGCCGACCACCGTTTTCGTATCTCCCGCGTCGACATCGGTGTCGTTGGTCAACACGTTGCCGGTCGGATCCGTTCCCGCACTCGCATTGCCGACGCCGCCGGCTTCGATCGCGGTGGAGTTGTCTGCGACGGCCACAGGTGCATCATTTTGCCCGTGAATCGTCAGCACGATTTGCGTCGACGACGAAGCGCCGCCGGAGTCTTCGACGGTGTAGGTGAATGTGTCGGTAATCGTTTGTCCGGACGTCCGCAGTGCTTGCACGTTCGCGTTGTTTTCGTCGACCGTGTAGGTGTAGCTGCCGTCGGAAGCGATGCTGAGCGAACCGTACGTGCCGCTGACCGAGGTTCCGACGTTGCCGCTGGCCGATGCGACCGTCCCGGAAGCGACGCCGATCACGTTCAACACGTCGCCGTTGTCTTTCTCGATATCGTTGTCGAGAACGTTTCCTGTAGCGTCGCTGCCCGCGGTCGCATTATTGACGCCGCCCGCTTCGGTCGCGTCGTCGGCATCCGCCACCGCGATAACGGCATCGTTGACGTCCGTGACGACGATCGATGCGTTGGCTGTCTCGGTCGAATAAGCCGTCGTGCCGCCGCGTGATGTCGAATCGGCATAGCTTGTTGATCCCGACGCGGATGCCGTGCCAGTGGTTTGATCCCAAGCGACAAAAGCGAACGTGGCCGTTTCACCGTTGAACGTATCGGGCATGTAGCGAACGTCTGCACTCGCCGAGAGCAATAACGCAGACGCATCCGAGACCGTTCCGAAGTCCGTCCATACGGTGCCGTTGGTCGAGTACTGCCAGGTCCCATTGCCGGTCACGCTGGTGATCGCAATGCCTTTGGCGGCACCGTTGTCGACGTCCGCCCAGCTCGCTGACGTCAGGATCGAGTCCACGTCGGTAGGCGTCGACGCGGTGTCTTCGTTGGTGGATGCAAGGTTGACGGTCGCGCTATCGAGAATCGTAGGCGAGTCATTGACACTCGTCACCGTGATGCGTGCCGTGCCGATTTCGTCGCTGAACGCCGTGGTTCCGCCGTTGGCGGCCGTGTTGACTTTGGTTCCCGCCGTAGAGCCATCGGTGCGATCCCAAGCGACGAACGTCAAATCAGAAGTCTCACCATTTTCGCCGTCTGGAATGAATCGCAGCATGTCGGTATCACGCAGCACGAGCGAGTTGGCGGTGCTGACCGCGCCGACGCTGTTCCAGTTCGATCCGCCGTCGAGCGAATATTCCCAGTGGCCGTTGCTGACGCTGATGCCATGAATCGCGATGCCTTCGACGGCTCCCGCATCAACATCCGTGATGCCAAAACCCGCGTTGCTGGCGATGATCGACGCGACCGTATCGCCGGTCGAACTCGTTTGATCTTCATTGATACCCGTTAGCGTATAAACGCCTGCGGAGTCATCGAGATCGGGGGAGTCATTGACCGCCGTGATATCGACGTTGACGGTGCCAAAGTCGATGTCACTGCCGCCACCAACGCCCGTGTTGCCGTTGTCATTGACTTTTACATTGATCGTGTCGACGTCGTTGCCGTTGAGGTTCGCGGTGCTGTGCAGGTACTGGACGTTGCTTGCCGTGTTCAGATACGCATTCAAATTCACTTGCGTGCCCGTCAACGTGATCGCGCCAGTGCCGTTGCCGCCAATCGTGATGCCCGTTCCTGCTGCCGCCGTCAGATTGCCTCCGGTCGAAGTGGTCAACTTAACCGTCAGCGAACCGCTCGATGCATCCACATCACTCAAGTCGATCGCCGACAAATCAACATTGCTGGACACGTCTTCGGTGACAGTGATATCGGATGGCAAACTTCCCGCGTTCGTCGGATCGTCGTTGACCGCAGTAATCGTCAGATCGGCTGTTTCCTGATCGGCGGAAAACGCTGTGGTACCACCGTTGGTGCTGGCATCCTGCAACGATCCGTTTGTGCCGACGCTACGATCCCACGCACGGAAAGTGATCGCGTTGTTGATCGTTCCGTTGTAGTTCGAATCGCTCTGGAAGTAGACGCGCGTATTGCTGGCCGCGTTCAGCACTCGCGCGGACGATTCGGAAACCGCGCCCACAGCATTCCACGTCGTGCCGCTGTCAGTTGTGTACCACCAAGTCCCGTTGGTGGTGTCGGCCGCTGTGATGGCCACGCCCGTTTGAGGGCTCGCATCGACGTCCGTCACGTTCCCGCCAATCGAAACCAAGTCGGTAATTACGGTGCCCACTGCGCCGACCGGGGGTCCCGCGTCTTCGGCTTGCGTGGTCAGCGTGACTGTGCCGCTATTATCCAGGACCGGAGCATCATTGACGTCGGTCGTCGTGATGGCAACCGATTCAATGTCCGTACTGAACGCCGTGCTGCCGCCATTGGTCGTGGTGTCGACCTTCGTGCCTGCGGTGCCGCTCGTTTGATCCCATGCTCGGAATTCTAGGGTCCGATCGGTGACGTTCCCGTTCTGACCATCGGGTGCAAAGCGAATCAAGTCGGTGGCTCGCAACAACAGGGCTTCGCTTTCCGAAACGGTGCCGACGCTATTCCAATTGGTTCCGCCATCAGTGGAGTATTCCCAGAGACCACGCCCATTATTACGAGTCGTGATCGCGATGCCCTCAACGGAACCAGAATCAACATCGCTGATGGGATTGCCGCTATCACTGGCCAACATTTGGGCCACCGTCACGCCCGCGTTGTTGACGTCATCTTCTGTAATCGTGGGAAGCCGCAAGTCGCCACTGTTGTCCAGCACTGGCGCGTCGTTGACGGCAATCACATTTTCGGTTCGAGTGTCCACCGAACTCGTGCCACCGTCGCCGTCGGTCACTTGCATCGAAATGGTGCGCTGCGCCGTGCTCGGATCTTCTGAGACGCTCTTGAACGAAACCCTTCGAGCGACTTTTTCGACGTCCGTTTGGTCCGCGTTCGCATTGAATGTAACCACCAGTGGATCAGCATCACTGGTTCCGCCGGCGATTGTGCCAATCGTGACACCGTCAATCAAAATGTTGTTTCCCACAACATTCACTTGACCTGCGCCGGTTCCCTCCGCGAGGACCTCCAATCGATCGGTTGACTCACCATTGTTGGAAATCCACGTGGTCAACTCACCGCCATCGAAATCCAGTCCGTTGGCGTCCGTGATGGATGCGAACGCATCGATGAACACTCCAACCCCGTTTTCGAAATATGTTCCACCGCCGGGGCCGAGCGATAGGACGGGCGCAACGTTTGTGTTTGTGATCGTGACTCGGTGATCGGCCGTGAAATCCATGTATGCCGGAGCGCTGATTCCCGTGGCATAGTCATCGATATAGACGCCTGTTGTGCCATCGTATCGCCGAATCACATTGCTGTTTTGATCCGCGACATACAGATTTCCGTCCGGTCCAAAGTCCACGCCTGCCGCCAAGGTCAACCCGCCCGTTCCGTTGGCGATGAACGTTGTGATTGCTCCCGTGGCCGTGTTCACCCGCAACACACCGGATGTGCTACCGACATAAAGATTTCCGTCGGGACCGATGGTCAGGTCTTCAGCACCGCTGATACTCCCAACGGTGAATGTTGCGTCCAGGACGCCTGTTGTCGCATCGTAACGAACAACGCCCGCGCTGCCTCGATGGGCGACATAGAGGAATCCATCGTCACTGAATTCGATCCCCAATGGACTGCTCAAACCCGATGGGACGAAATCGTCGGTATAGGCTCCCGTCGTGCCATCGAAACGCACGATTCGGCCGGCACCGTAGTCGGCGACGTACAGATTTCCGTCCGGGCCAAAGGCCATGCCTGCGGGATTGTTCAAGTTCGGATCACTCGCCGGAACGAACGTACCAATGAGCGTGCCGTTTGGCTGGTATTCGAGGATATTGCCCGAGTCGAGTCCGCCGACCAAATAGTTACCATTTGGCATGCGAACAGTGTTGGCATGCCCAAAGATTCCATCTGAGGAGGGAGCGAAGGTGCCCACGAACGTACCGTCCATACCGTCGTACTCGTTGACGTAGTCGCCACCGTAGGCAGGTGCCAGCATGTTCGCTTCAAAATACTGCCCATCATCGTCGATCGCACTGACAGTGATATCGAACGTCAGCCCGGCCGCATCGTTCGAATAGACGTGGGTGACCGACGCGGGGTCACCGGCGTAGGTGACGATGGAGCCGTCACCCCAATTGACGATCCAAGTGCTGATCGTGTCGTTGCCAGGGTCGACGTCGGTCAACGTCAGGGTATAAGTCGTTCCGCCACCTGCCGTCGCGTTTCCCGAGACGCTCAGGACGGGCGCCACGTTGACGATGGTCAAGCTGGTCGATGCATTGACCACGCCGCCGTTTCCGTCATCGACCTGGAGACCAATTGTGTAGACGCCATCGTCATCGACGCCCAGTCCAACCAGAGTGGACCATGTCACGGTTTCCGTCGCATTCGTCGTGACCAGATCGTCATACTGACCATCATTGTCGAGATCCCAGCGATACGTCAGGCTGTCGCCGTCCACGTCGCTCGACCCCGAAGCGTCCAGATTGAGTGCGTCACCTTCGTTGATCGTGTAAGCACCACCGTGGTCAGTCGTAGGATTGTCATTGACCGACGTCATGTTGACGGTGACGTACGCGTTGGTGAACAGCGCGCCCCCCGTGCCTTGGGTGTCGCTGCTGTTGCCATCATTGGCATTGATCGTGATGCGATAGTTGGCCTCCGGTGCGTCGCTCACGTTTTGGTACGCAATCGATTGTAGCACCGCGTTGGCCGTTGCATTGTCAACGCCTGATGCGAACGTGAAGTTCAGCACGCCGGCACTGTTGGTATGAATCGTTCCAACGACCGAACTGTTGTAGACCAGGTTGCCACCTTCGGTCAGTGTGCCCAGCAATCCCGTCGCTGAGAACACATCGTCGGCGCTCGCTCCACCGACGCGGCCGACGTAGATTGACATGCCGCCAAAGTCGTCGTCGGCCGAAAGCTCCGCGTCGAACAGATCGATGGTCGGGTACAGAACGGTCGCCGCGTTGCCTTCAGTCAGCGAAAGCGAATGCAGATCACCACTGAGTTGTTTGACTGAAATGTTGTCGACCAGTCCATCAACGTTCGCCGTTCCGTCGGACACACCGGCGGTATCGGAAGTGTCGGTGAACGTGATCGTGGAAGTCGCGGAATCGGCGATGAACGTGTAGGTGTAGCGAACGTACTGCGTGTCATCGACATCGCTGATGATTTGCGATGTCGTCAGCAAATTGCTGGATCCGTCGACGGTCACTTGAAGCGACTGATTCAGAGTCGTCGAGCCGTCACGATAGTCGAAGGTCAATGAGTAGGTTTCGGCTGCTTCGGTGGAAATGGTTTGAGAAGCAGTGTGCGGCCCAGCGACGTTACCATCGCCAAAGCTAAGTGCATTCGAAGTACCGTAAACGGACCCCGTTGTGGTCCATCCGGTCAGATCGCCCGTGGCCAAATCGCCATTGGTGATCAGTTCAGCTCCGATAAATTGCGGAGCGTCATTGACAGCGGCGATCGTGATCACCGATTGAGTCCCGACGATGGTGGTGTCGTTGACACCGTCCTGTTCGAATTCCGTGATTGATTCCAGAGTAATCGTACGACTCGTTCCCGTTGGCGATTCGCTTGCGTTCTGGTATCGAGTGTTGTCGATCACCACTGCCGCCGTCGAAGCCGCGAAGGGTGTGTCGCGAGAAACCGTCACCGTGGCGACGCTGCCAGAGACGGAAACGCTGTAGTTGAATCCGGCGTTGTCTGTCGTGCCAGTATTGCCATCGATCAGCGAGATCACCTCACTATTGATCAAAAGTTGTTCGTCCTGCCCGTCGGCAAGTCCGGCCACGGAGACGACGAACGAGCCGATTTGATCGCCAGCTTCAACCGCATCCACGGATGTTCCCGTGAAAATGTTTACTGGAAGGCCATCTTCAGTGAACGTTGCATTGGTCGGTGTCGTTGAAACGACCGGCGCATCGTCGACCGCGTGAACTTTCACAATCAATGTTTCGGTGGCCGAATCCGCATCGCCATCGTTGACGACCATCGTGATCGTACGATCGCTCGTGTCGGGATCGTCACTCGAGTTGTCAAATGTGATTTCCGCGAGTGCGTCTTTGTAATCCTGGAAAGTGACGCTATTGGCCGAATCGCTGGTCAGTGTCAACGTGATCGATCCGTCGGCGACCAAGTTACCGGCTGGTATGCCCGAGACAGAAATTCCCAACGCATTGATCGCGGTTTCATTAACATTCAGAATGTCGCCGATTCGCCCATTGGTCAGTGTGATCGTCACCGATTCAGCAAACGTGTCGTCTGGATCGTTGATTGCAAAGTCGGTATCCGTGATCGCAATCGGCCCGCCGTTTTCGGTGAAGACGGTGGTGCCGGTGTTGGCCTCCAATGAAAAATCACTGACGTTCAGTTGGTTGCTGGTGCTGGTGAAGTTGGCCAGGATCAAAGGCGAGACATATGCCGTGCCATGCCGAAAGAGCGTCTGACTGGTCGATCCGCTATCAAATCCACCACCAATTGTGACGGAGTAGTCGGACGGCGTCTCGTCGATCGCGATCCCTGATCCCAACGGATACTGGTACGTGCCGCCAGTCGGTGACATGTTGCGTACCGCTTCGCCTGCCAGGATGGTCGGCCCCGTCCACGCCGTTCGCAGCGTGATCACGCCGGTGGTGTGATCGATCGCATTTACATCCCACAGGTCTTGTAGGAAATTGCGGGTGTAGGTGTAATCGTCATAGGTTTCGCCCAGGCTGTTGGTGTAGCCGTACCAAGCGAACGATCGGTCGCCTCCGTTGGTCCCTTCGTACCACCCGGTCGCATCGCTGAGCACGATTTCGGTGGCACCGGCCACCAGGTCAACGGCTAGCGTCGTATCGACCGCACCGGCATATTTCCCCGTATGACGCGAGTTGATTTGCAAGCCGTCGATGTCATAGCTAAAGAAGCCGAGGTAGTGGATTTCGCCCGAGTTGTAGTTTCCGCCCGCTCCATCGCCGGAAAAGGCCGTCACCGAAAGGTCATAGGTTTCGCTAGCGTCAATCGCGATCCAGTTGGCCGATGAGATCGTTGCTTTGCCAACGGTGGTTGAAGTGGTAGAACCGCCGAAGTCGCCAATGAACGTATCAAATCCACTTGAAATCGTTGCAGCGTCGTTCACGTCGGCTGAGTTGATGGTGACTTGATCATTCGTTGAACTGAAAGCCGTCGTCCCGCCACGAACGGTCACGTCGGCTGTCCCGCCCGCACTTCCCGTGGTTTGATCCCATCCGTAGTAGCTAAGCGTCATCGTTCCGCCGGTGACACCGTTGGGCGTGAAGCGAATCAAATCATTTGATCGCAGCAGCAACGCATCGGAAGAGTTGACACTACCCATCGTGCTCCAGGTGCTTCCGCCGTTGACGCTGTATTCGAGCGTTCCGACGTTTCCGTTCCAATCGTAAAGCGCAAGCCCTTCGACGGTACCGGAATCGACATCGGAAACACTGCTGCCCAGGACAGCGGACACCGGAGCCGTAAACGAACCCGCATCTTCGTTGGTGTTATAGACCGGAGCGTAGGGTGACATCACCGGCGCGTCATTGACGGCGGTGACTGACGTGTTCAAAGTGACCGGCGTTCCGCTGATTGGGGAACTTCCTCCAGTAACAGAGGCATCGAAAATCGTCTTTGACGCGCCGCTGGTAAAACCTCCCGCGTAAGTGTCGTCGACCGCATGCAAGGACAAGCCGGACGGTGTACCGTTGTAATTCGCAGCTGGCAAAAAGCGAAGCATTGCGTTGACGTCCAAGGCAATGGACGTGGCCGTTCCCACTGTGCCTACATTGAACCAGTTTGCGCCGCTATCAGTGGAATACTGCCAGGTTCCCTGTCCTGCAATCTGGGGATTGTTGGTGATCAAAATCCCTGTGAAAGACGCGCTCGCATCGGCATCGCTGAACGATCCGCCAAACAAGTTGCTGACTGTTTCGCCGACTGGATTCGTGCTGTCTTCTGCAACTGGGGCTAGCGAGCCGGTTGAAACAGTCGGGCTGTCATTCTCGCCCGTGATAGTCAGCACGACCGTCGCTGTGTCAGAACCGCCGCTGCCATCGCTGATGGTGTAAGTAAAACTGTCCGTCGTCGTAGTGCCGTCAGCAAGTGAATCGAAGGCTCCGTTGGGATCGTAGTCAAAACTACCAGACGCATCGAGCGTCAGTTTTGCACCGGAGGCAAGCGTGATTTCCACACCGACGCTGGCCGGATTTCCATCGACTTCGGAAACGGTCAACGCGTCGCCGTCGATGTCAATATCGTTGCTCAAGACACCACTAGCCGCCGAAACGTTCAGAAGTGTGTTTTGGTCCGTTCGATAGTCGTTCCACACCGGGCCGCTTCCGCTGCCACCGTTGACGAGTATGCCGGTGTTAGGTCCAGCGGAATCCGCCGTCGTCGTTCCCGACCCTTCATCAAATTTCCAGTAGCCGATTAAGTTGGCTTCAGGGACAATCGCATGATCGAGGTTCGCTGCTATTTGTGATTGCGTACGAGCGACATCCCAAATCCGAACGTCGTCGATCTGGCCATTGAAGTACTGACCAGCCGGCGAGTTTTCGCGGCTACCAATCCGAAAAGTATCTCTCGTGGCATGCGCGTCTCCGATCGTACCGGCGCCGTTGTAAACTTCGACGAGTTCACCATTGACGTAAGTACTGACAACGCCATTGTCGTACGAGACGGCCAAGTGTGACCACTGGTTCAAGGGAACAACGTACCCAGTGTCGTGCCAAGCCCAACCTGGGTCGGTGTTCGTGATAGCCCAGCGAAGCGTTCCTGTATCACTGATTCCAATTTCATACTCGCCTTCGCGATTAAGAACGATTGAACCACTGGTAGCATTGTACGCAGCCGGATTGACCCAAGCTTCCATCGTTAGAGTCGATCCGGTGATCTCCAATTCGGTTCCGGACCCGGCATTGACGTAGTCGTCTACGCCGTCAAAGCTGAGACCAGCTCGATCATCGACAGCTACGGGCGCATCGTTGACATCCGTCACAGTGATGATTGCCGAGTCGGTTTGGGCGCTAAACGCGGTTGTGCCCCCGAAGCTCGAGGTGTCCACCTTTGTTCCCGCTGTACCGGTCGTTTGGTCCCAAGCTGCGAACACAATGGACGCTGTTTCACCGACCGTACCGTTGGGAACAAATCGCAGGCTATCCGTTGAACGCAACAGCAAAGAGTTGGCAACGGAGACGCTGCCGACGTCGGTCCATCCCGAACCGGCGTTGTATTGCCAAGTGCCGTTGGTTCCGGAGGTTGAGAAGAGGGCAATGCCTTCGACGGCACCTGAGTCAACATCGGTGATTCGATCAGCAACGCCGTCGCTGGCGATGATCTCGGCGATCGTGTTGCCGCTGTTGTTGGAATCGTCTTCGGATATGGTGGAAAAGGTCAGGAAGCCAGAGCTGTCGAGTACTGGAGCGTCGTTCAGCGCATTCACCGTGATCGCCACATCGTCCGTCACGTACCCGCGATCTCCCATGATGGCGACGATTTCAGAGAGATTGAGTTCGGAGTCGTACACACGGACGTCATCCAAACTGCCGACAAATTCGGCGCCGCTTGAACGGCCCCCAATGGTGATGTTCTGCGAACCTGCCGCCCAATTGATATCGCCAAAGTCGTAGATGCGGTTTTTGATCAGCACGCCATCGAGATAAAGATTCAGCTCGTTAGTCACGTCGTTGAGTGTCGCAGCGACATGATGCCAGCCTTCGCCGGCGATGCGATTGACCGCGTTCGTGTTGTTGGTGGTAAAAGATGCCGTCGAGACGGCCATCCCATAGCTCGTGTTCGATGGGTCGAGCGTGACGTAGAATTTGTCACCGATGGAAATGAACTTGGCGTCCGTTTGACCGGCATCTAAATTGACCCACGCGGCGATCGTGACCTCCGTGCCGAGCCCGGCGGTACCGCCAACAATCGAAACCGTGTCGTTTCCGTCAAACGTCAACACATCGCCGCGCTGTGCATCGCTAGTGAGTGTCGGATCTCCACCTGCCGTTCCGTGATATCCATTGCCACTTTGGTCAGTCAACGAACCATTGAGAAATTCGTACCGTGCGTAAAGACTTGCGTCGGTTGCGGAAGCCGATCCACTGGTAACGGTCAGCGTATCGCTACCGTAGAAATCTTGGTCGCCGACGTACTGCAACCCATCCAGAGCCGCGTTGATGTCCGATTCTGTTCCAGAAATCGAGAGCGAAGCTTGGTTGTTGGAGGACCCGTCCAGAAAAGTGATTCCAGAGGTCGTCGCCAAAGTCAATTTTCCGTTCACAACACTCAACGTTACCGTTGCGATCGGATCATCCAGGCTTCCGCTTTCAAAGACGATCCCATTGCCACCTGCTGCTGAAAATGTGAGCGGTAAGTCTTCGCCAATCAATTGAGCGATGGGAACTGACAACGAAGCTGGTTCGCTCATGTCATCGACCGCGATCGACATGACTTCGCTGTATGAGTTACCCGCCGCGTCGGTGACTTCGATGGTGACGTTGTGGTTGGTATTTGCTTCGTAATCCAACAATGAACTGTTGGCAACGGTCACTTCGCCGGTACTGCTGTCGATCGCAAAGCGTCCGCCCGCGTCATCGGTCAGGCTGAACTTGAAGCTCGAAAGAACTTCGCTCGCGTCCCATTCAATGACGTAGGCGTGATTGCTGCCTTGGGTGTCGTCGGCCCAGGTTCCGTCGGTGTTCATGCGCGCATAGTCTTCGCCGGCACTTTGAGATTGCCCGAAGGTCGGAGCGTAAAATCCATTCGCTGCCGATCCGGCGCTACCACCGGTCCAAAACTGCTCATTGGATTCGACGCTTCCGTCGAGCCAGTTCCAATTGCCGTCGTTGTTGGTGTCGCGTGCCCCGATCCAGATGTTGTTTCCGGAATCGAGAGCGAACTGCCGGATCAGGTCGTTCTCGTACGCGGAGTCGATGGTGACCAGTTGGCCTGAAACACCCTTGAGGCTGCTGGCTGTAGCAGCCGCCAGAGACACATCAAACCCATCCGGTGAATTGACAAAGCGGTAAAACTTGCCAGTCGCTGCATCGTATTGCAGTGTCGGATCGTTGTTCAGGATCGTGGTGACCGCAGCGGGGATTTCGATGACGCGAATACCGGCAACCATGCCGCTGTCCTTCAGCGTTTCGTTAGTGGTCTGAAATACCAGTTCCGTGGAAATGTCGCTGGCCGTGAACGTCATGCTGCGAGTTTCCCAGCCGAGGTTGGAATAGAAATTCCATCCGGACGGTTTTTCCAGCGTGAAATCCTGCGACTGACCATCCGCGCTGACGCGAGTCGTGACGTGGTCGACCACCCCATCGCCAAATCCGCCGGCATGGTCGAAGACAATTTGATATTGCTTGCCAATTTCTGTGGTCAGCGTTTGAGAAATCGAAGCGTAGGCATTGTTGAGGGAAACGACATGCCCGCCACTTGGTGGGGTCTCTGCATTATCGCCATTGAACAGCACCACGCCGGTCGTATCACCCACCGTCCAGTCGCCAAAGCTAGTTGATGCCGCATAGGAAGTGCTTCCACCCGACGGCGGTGAAGCCTCTTGAAACAATCCATCGTTGACAACATCATTACTAACATCCGGATCGCTCGGGATGACATAACCAACCGTTGAGCCGTTGGTGGCATTTTCACTGATGTGCAGGTCTTCAACCGGCGTGCTGGCGATGAAGCCGGTTCCGGTGGCATGACCGATGCTCAGGTTGTTGCCGCTGACAACATCGACGACTTCATTTGAACCATTGAAGCCATCCATTTGCCAATTAGCGATCAAGCCAGTCGGCAGGCTTCCGCCGTCAAACTTGTTTTGATAGTTCAACGAGATTTCGGCTTCGCTGCGGATTTCGCTCCAGACACGCACGTCGTAGATCGTTCCGCTAAACACCTTGTCGGAATATAGATCCCCCGCGTCATCTGGGTCTTGGCCGATCACCAACTGCGTGATCGTTGCGTTGTACAGCGCATGCCCAGTCCTGACGCCGGTTATGGATTCCGCAAATTCACCGTCAATGTAGAAATGAACATCGCCATTGGTGTTGTCCCACGAAACGGCGAGATGGTGTTGATTTCCATCGAGCAATTGCGAATAGTTCATTGTCGTCAATTGCGGAGCCCCGTCCGCAATCACAATCTGCAAGGAACCGTTAGGATTGATCGCCACTCCGAACTCCGTGGCAATTCCTCCCTCCTGATAGTCGATAATCGGGATTGATCCAGTGGGAACCGAATCGATTTGGAACGATGCCTCCAGCGTTAGTTGCGTCAATCCTCCCAGCACCGGTCGACCATCGGTCAGATACAGGTAACTGTCATTGCCACCGTCGGTGTTCAGCTCGATACCGCTGGATAGATTCGTCGGCGCGTTGTTGGATTCGGCAAGGTCGCTGAGCGAAACGGTGAAGACTTCGTCATGGAAGTTCGAGTCGCCATCGGTGACGCGAACGGTCATCGAGTGGGTCGCGTTGGTTTCGTAATCCAATAGCGTTCCATCGGCGACCGTGATTCGGCCCGTATTGCTGTCGATCGTGAACGCGCCCGCGACGGTTTGAGATTGGATGGCGTAGGTCAACGCGTCGGTTGCGTCGAGGACTGAATCGGCATTCCATTCGATAACATAGCTAAGTCCAATTCCCGTCGCGGGGGCGTCGTACCACTGTCCATTGTCAACTTGGAGTCGGGCCGCGTCTTCCGCGCCTCCGGAATCATTGGGCTGAGTGGCGGAGAACCAATTTTCATAGGAACCATCGGGCGAGGAACCGGAAACAGCACCGGACCAAAACAGGTCTGCCTCGGCGCTGTCTTCGATCCAACGCCACTCGCCCTCTACCGTCGTGTCCGTGGCGCCAAGCCAGACATTGCCGCCAGCCGAGCCTGAAATGCTGACAATGAATTCGTTCTCCGCAGCGCTACGAACGGTCACGAGCTGTCCGTTGACGGTATTCAGGGCAGTGCTCTCCGCGTTTGCCTGGGCAACGGGTTGGTCAAACGAACCGACAACGACCTTGTAGAACTTGCCGGTTTCGGCGCTGTATCGAAGATCGGGATCAGCGGCCAGTAGCGAAGCAATTTGTGCTTGACGCTCGGCATCGACACCGCTGACGGTTCCAACCACGGTTCCGTCGAGGGCGTTCTCGTCCAGCGAGAAAGTCAATGTGGGTTCACTGGCTGTGAAGCCCGCTTCAGCTGTGTGTTTGAGCGTCAGGTTATTGCCGCTGACCGATTCGGTAACGACACCGCCGGCTGACAGGTTGTCGAAACTCCACTGTGCCAGCATCCCGCTCTCATCATGAGGCAGCTCGGTTCGGTAACTCGCAGCCAGTTGTTCGCCGCTGCGTACATGATCAAACAGACGAACGTTGTGCAACGTTCCAGAGAAGGTGTCGTTGCCATCAAAGGACGACTCCGGAGCCCCCTGATGTTGGCCAATGACGACGCTTCCGCCCGCATCGATCGTGGTCGCGTTTTGATAGCTGTTTCGCCCTAGCCCAAGTTCTTCACCATCGACGTAGAACTTCAGAATCCCGGTAGAGTTTTCCCAGGTGACCGCGACGGTATGCGTTTCGCCGTCGAATAGGTTGTCAGCCGTCGAAATACTATTGCCCGCCGTGCCAGTGCCTCCACTGGTTCGAAAGACAAGCTCACCATCAGGCTCGATCCCGAAAAACAGTTCATCCTGATTCGTTGCATCGGCATACGAAAACAAGGTCGTCAAATTCGTCGCCGCCGTGTCGGCTGAGAATTCGACTTCAATGGTCATTTCGTTTTGACCGCTGAACGGAGATTCGTCTGCAACCAGATAGGTGTCGTTTCCGCCATCGCCGTTGATTGTTAGCCCACCATCGGTCGAGGAACTTGCAAAAGTACCGGCCGGTTGGACGACCACGTCGGCCGTGCTGAGTTCCATGTCGGCTTGATCGGCCAACTCACTTGCGTCCAATTTCTCTTCATGAATGCGAAGTGAATCTAGCCCGCCGGCGTAGAAGCGGTCTGGATCTAAGTCTTCACGACCTCCCAGATACAACCCCGTTGTGGGATCCAATGCGTCACCGCCACGGGTCGAGTCCGATGCCTGGAGCACACCATTGAGATAAACTCTCGCTCCGTCGGCCCCGACGGTCAATGTGTAGTTGTGCCATTTTCCATCGCCAATCAGCCCGCTGATATCGAAATTCAATTCCTGAGCGTAGACAGTATCGTTGCTGTCTTGAAGATTCGTGAAGATTTGGTTGTCGTAAGTGCCGTGACTCCCTTCGGCGAGGTAGATGTTCAGACTGTTGGCGGTCGCGACCGTGCCGTGGCTGTAGAGGTATTGAAAGGTCGTTCCCGTGTTGTCATCGACTTTGAAATCAAAGCTAACGGTGAATTCATTGTTGTACGCAAAGTCTGGAATGAGGGCATAGTCGCCGGCTTCATCGAACCAGATTCCCTGTCCGAAGCTGCCTTCCCCAAAGTTCGCATCGCCATTGATGCTAATCGCATCGTTGCCGCCAACCGAATCCGTCACGTCCCCATTGAAGCCATAGTAGTGGCTCAGGCCAGTTTGCCCGTCGTCTGCCCGATAGGAAAATTGGTTCGCGCCATAGTAGCCATTGCCATCGGCGATCGTGAACGTGCCGTCGTCGTTGTAGGTGATCGTACCCGTGGTTGGATCGGTGAAGTCAATGATACTCAGCGTGCCGCCGTCACTGTCGCTGTCGTTGGCCAATACGTTGCCAGTGGTCGTTATGCCAAGAGCGACCTCGAATGTGTCATCGACTAAGGTCGGCGCGACATTGTCGGGGATCGTGATCGCCGCTGAACCCGCGGAAAACTCCGAAGTATTGTTGCTGTAAGTTGCCGTGGCCGTGATCAGTTCTCCGTCTGCTACCGATCCGGAATATCCATTCAGGCTGACATCGGTGAAGGTGGCGTTGCCGCTGGCATCGGTGTTGACCGTTGTGGAACCAAGGTATTTCTTTCCTTCACGACGATTGGGATCGCCCGCCGGTGGCGTGGCGTAAAAGTGCAAGACAACTCCGGTCAGGCTGGCCAACGTATTGACACTGCCGCTGACGGTGACAATTGTTCCGGCAGTATTGACGTTGGTGGAGCTGACAACTGGAAAGTTCTGCAAGTTGTTTGCGCCGCTATCAGGGTCGAGCGTATCGTTGGCGGTGACGCCGCCGCTCCCAACATCGATTCCCAGCCCACCACCGGCATAACCGCTTGGCTGGTAGATCGAGTTGCCAATGATCGCGTTTCCGGTGGACGCATCGGCGGCTACCCTGACGCCGTCGTAACCCAAATTCGTCATGTCATAGTTAGTGATGACGTTGCCTTGGCCCGCGGCTGTACCACCCACGGTGTTATTGGTCGCACCGGCTGAAAACACGATGCCATGAAGATTGTTACCGGCTAATACGGTTTGCGTTGCATCGGTACCGATGTAGTTGCCGTAGATGAGCGTGCCTGATGACGCGCCCGCGATCGAGATCCCGTCGTTATTGGATCCGACAATCACGTTGCCCAAGCCGACGCCGCCAATTGTCGTGTTGTCAGCACCGCCCGAGATGAAGATGCCGATGGCACCATTGCCGAGCACAGTCAGTCCATCGCTGCCCAGACCGATCCAGTTATTCTGAATGAAGTTTCCATCGGTTGCTTCGCCATCGATTTGCACACCGTCTTGGTCGTTGCCCGCGATGATGTTGCGCCGCGCGGTTCCCATGCCACCGATATAGTTCGCGGTGGCTCCGTTCTCGATGCGAACGCCGTCTGTCGTGTTCCCTCGGTCGAGCAAGCCAGTGGAATCAGTGCCTATGTAGTTTCCGTACACCATGGTCCCTGTCGTACCAGCATCTTGGATATAGATACCGTACGTGTTTCCGGACGATACGTTGCGTTCGTTGGTATCATTGGATCCGTCGGCGTTGGTTCCGATCAGTGTATTGGTCGAACCGCCAGCGACTTGCACGCCGGTCCAGCCGTTGCCGACAAGTGTCGTTCCGTCGGATCCGAGACCCAGATAATTCCCCTGAATGCTCACTCCCGACGTCGCATTACTTACAAAAACTCCCGAACCCGTGTTGCCGGAGAGAACGTTTCTTGCACCGGATATACCCCCGCCCACCAAATTTCCAGTCCCCGCGCCCCAGAAAGTGATGCCGCTGCTGGAATTACCAATCGCACTCAAGCCCGTGGAATCGGTGCCGATTAAATTGCCCTGGATCGTGTTGTTGATCGTTGTGGCGCCAAGGACTTCGATTCCGTTCCAGTTGTTTCCGGAGATCAGATTGCCGGTCCCAGCGGTGGTGCCACCGACCACAACACCAGACGAGCCATTCGTGATCGTAATGCCCGACTTGTTACTATCCTGTGCGGTCCCATTGACGTCCGCGGTGCCTGCCGCGTTGGTGCCGATGTAGTTGCCTCGGACCGTCGTGTTGTCAGCGTTATCAAGATAAATGCCTTGGTTGGCATTTCCCGAGATCACATTTCGCGAGCTGGCTGTGGAGCCGCCGATGACATTGTTTGAGCCATTGGCAATGAATATCCCGTAAGCGTTTGCCAGCGATGTGTTGCCAGTTGCATCGAGACCGACATAGTTACCCAGGATCGTGTTGCCGGTCGCTCCCGCTCCCGTGACAAAGACTCCACCCACGCTATTGCCGCTCAGCACGTTTTGATCGGCGGCCAGCGTGCCTCCAATGGTCGAACCTGATCCTGCGACGTAGATTCCCGACCCCGCATTGGCCTCTGTCGTACCTGCCGTTAGCCCCGTTGCCAGCAAGCTACCGAGGTAGTTTCCAGCGATCGTGTGATCGTCCGAACCGGCAAGAATGTGGATGCCATGTCCGACAAAGTCGCGAATGACGAGTCCGCGAATTTCGCTGCCATCGGCGGTCGCGCCGAGGGTCAATCCGCTGGCCGAAAGGTCATTGCCGTCCAGGATGATGGCGGGGCGACTACTATTCGTCGCGTAGCTGTCATCGGTCGTCGCGTCTAAAATGACGGCATCGGTGATGGTGGGCAATGCGGTGCCGACGTTGATGGTGTGGACGCCGGTTCCGGGAATGTTGAAGTTGATGGTGTCGAGTGTGCCGGCGGAGGCATTTGATTGCGTGATCGCCCATCGCAAACTACCGACACTGTTGTCGTCGAGCGTGTTGGTGACGGTGAACGTCTGCGGTCCGAGGCCATTGTAATTGTAAAGTCCCGCGACATCGCTGCTGGTTAGCGATCGATTGTAGACGCGTCCATCATCGATGAATCCATCGAACGCTCGCGTCAGGCTAGTGCCATCATATTTATCGACACCCCAACTGCCGAAGTCGAGGTCCGCGACATCATCAAAGAAGGCGTTGGTCGAGGAAGAGCCGGTCGCGTAAGTCACCGATTGTTCCACGCCGTTGACGTACAACCGATTTCCGCTGCTGTCGACCGTGAGCGTGACGTGTGTCCAAGTGTTCTGTGCGATCAGACCGGCGGAAGTACCTCCATCTAGCAAAACGGTGGTGCCTTCGCGAATGAAGACATCAAACGAACCATCGGCATCTGAAAAGATCGCTAGACGCGAATTAGGATCACCGCTGTCAGACAATTCGAAGATAACATCTCGGCTAGCGATATCCTGGTAAATCCACGCCGATATCGTCCCCTCGGTCAATCCGTCAAAGTTGGCTGCGACGTGCGGGCTGAAGTCCACATAGTCATTGCTGCCATCCAGGCTCAGCTTTCCGTCACCGATCTGATTCGTGCCGCTGGTGGTGTTGATGGTTGCGCCATTGGTCAACGTTCCGTCATATTTGTTGCCGCTGCTGTCGCTGGCGTCCGTATCAAACGTGTTGTGCAGAATCAGACCCGATGTGATGTCGACTGGGACACTCGCTGCGTATAGATCCGCAGCCTCGGTGGAGGTGAATTGTCTTGCATAAAGCCGCACATCATCGACCTGGCCCTCGAAGTCATTGGTGGTTGCCGAGCTGGCACCGATGGTGAGGTTGACGTTGGTGGACAGGTCCAGGGATAGTCCGGAATTGCTTCCGACGAGCGTACCGTCGAGGTAGGTTGCGATCGCACCACCGCTGCGAGTCACCGTCGCTTGATGCCATTGAGAATCCGTGACCGATCCGAAGCTGGACGTGCTGCTGCTGCCGCCAGACTTCTGGTTGAACCGGAGCAGGCCTCCGGCATCGACATACAGCCGATACCCATTGGTCCCTTGGTGGCTGAGCACGGTTTGTTCGCTACCCGTTGCTGCATCGAGCTTGACCCAAGCTGAAATCGTAAAATCACTGGTTCCAAAGTCAATGCTTGGGTCATCCGCAACGTTGATGAAGTTGTTGTCACCCGTCGCGTCACCACTGAAGTCAGCTGCTTGACTGCCGACGACACCGGTTGTCAGATTTTCGCCATTGTCGTAGGTGCCAGTGTTGCTGTTGCTGGAAGAATCGTTAGCAATGCTAAGGGCGTCGTCATCAAACTCGTATTGGGCGACGAGGTTGCTGGTGATATCCAGCGTGCCACGCCAAGATGCTTGGGCCATGAAACCGAACGCCACATCCGTTTGCACTTCCCCAACGGTGTATTCCAGGATCCAGTCACCGCCGAGATCCGCATGTCCGGTCACGTCATCACTGGCCGCGACGTCGGCTTGGGTGACTAAGGCCAGCATCTCGATCAGGTCCTGGCCTTCGATCGTCGAGGCAAGATCGCATCCGTAGATCAGAATGTCGGCGTTAGAATCCAGGGAGTGACCCCAAGAGGCAATGTCGCCGGCGTACGACGGCGCCGAGTTCAGGTCCAATCGCGAGTTGCCAAGCTGGATGCCTTCGCCATCGCCGTGCGAGATCAAGTGGACCGCGTCGACGCCCGACAATTGGCTCAGTGTGTTGGTGATCTGCTGGATTCCGTTGCGATCGGCGTCAAGCGTGATGACCAACCACTGGGTACCGGCGGAGTCCTTACGTAAATCGCCGAGCAACGTTTCGGCATCATCGACGCCGGCATCAATGAAGACCACTTCGAGCGGCAATGCAGGGTCAAACGTCGGCACGTCGGCATATTCGTTGATCGCGCCGATGTCATCGCTATCGGCGTTTTCGGCGTCGGCATCATCGGCTTCGGTGACCTTTTGTGTCGCTGCGACAAGTGGCACTGAAGCATCCGAAGTGGTTAGCAGTTGTCCGTCGTCGCCCAACTGATCCAACAGCGCAGCGGACAAGTCGGCTGCGTCGATATCAAGATCGGCGCCGTCGATTCCTTCGCCGCTAAGCAGTACACGATCTTCAAGAGCGTAGAAGTCAAAATTCCGTTTTCGTCGAGACTTGCTCACTGTCATATTTCCGTAGTTAAGATCTTGCGCATTCAAGCTCTGGATCGCTCCCATTAGCTTGCATCTATCGAAAAAGTAGCCCGCAAACAGCGGGCGAGTCGAAGAATTAGCGAATCTTTGCCGGTTGTTCCGATTGATCTTTCTAGGGGGCCGCGTCGGACAAAAACGGTTGCATCCGTCCGGATTGATTGGTCCTTGAATTTCGGTCCCGACTGGGGCAAGCCGCACATGCGATACAACCGACTTAGCCCTATTGAGTGCATACGCGCTCACGATTTACGTCAAGAAAGTAAGAGCAAGGATGCTTTACGGTTGCCCCAACCGATCGCCCATGAGTCGCATTGTGCGAGCCATGGTCGTCTTCGCATTTGCTGCCTATGCAGCAAATGGGATGGTTGTATGGGGTGACGACGACTTGATCGAAGCCGGAAACATGCAAGCCGGCAATGCCGTATCCGATCAGGCTGACCCGCTGGCCTGGTGGATCGACGATGCATCGCAACCGTTGCTGGATCGCCCGGGATGGGTCACATTTGATCTGCAAACGGTGCTGCATGATGCACTGGCCCATAGCCCGCGGATTCAGGCAGTTTCACAGCGGACCAGCATCACGTTGGAACGAATCGTTCAACAAGATGCTGCGTTTGACCCCAGTGTGTTGTTGGAAGGCAAGGCCGGACGTACCAACGAACCGGTGGGAAACACGCTGACCACCGGCGGGCCGTCGCGTTCGATCGAAGAATCCTATATCGCCCGCGCTGGGATCCAGCAAACCGGACGGCGGGGCACCGAGGTGGACTTGTCGCAAGAGATCGGGACGCTCGACAGCAACAGTCTGTTCTTCTTACCGGCCAATCAAGGCAATTCGAGACTGAGTCTCAGTTTGACACAGCCACTGCTCGGTCGCGGCGGACAGGTCTACAATGAACGGTTGTTGACCCAAGCACAGATTGACGGACGAGTTTCATGGCAATCGATGCGCGGCGATGTCGAACAACAAATCGCCGACATCGTTTCGGCTTACTGGCTACTGTACGAATTGAGATGTCATCTTGTCCAAGCCAAGGGCTTGCTGGCTCAAGCCGCGGCGGTCGAATCGATCTTAGAAGCACGCCAGGATTTTGACGCTGGCAAAATCGAATTGGCCAAGGCGCGAGGTCGTGTTGCCAAACGCAACGACCGTGTCGTTCAAATGCAGGCCGAGGTCCAGAAGCAACAAGTTCGATTGGCGCGGTTGATCGGATCCGAAGAACTGATCAACGGTGGCAACCAGTTGGAATTGATTCCGCAAGCGGCGACGGTCTATCCGAATCTTGAAATCAATCTGGCGCAAGCGGTCATTCAGGGATTCGAGAATCGGCCCGAAATCCGATCGGCGACTTTGGCGATGGAATCGGCTGCGCTGTCGATCAACGTCTCACGCACGGAACTGATGCCAGACCTGACCGCGGTCATGAATGGCTATCTGGCGGCCTTGAACGGCGAGAATGCGATCTTTCGGTCAATCGGAGATCAATTTTCCAAAGGTGGGCCGGGATTGTCGGCGGGCCTGCGGTACGAGATGCCTTACGCACGCCGCGCCGCCAAGAGTCGCTATCGCGAGGCAAATTACCGCTATCAACAGCGAAGCGAAGAACTGCGCGAAGCGATCCAATTGACACACGCCGAAATTGAAATCGCATTGGTAAACGTCAATACCGCCATGCGACAACGCGACACGAAGCAACGCGTGCTGGTCACGGCGACCGAGGAAGAAACGATCTTGACTGCACGATGGGAAATGATGGCCGGCGAAGGCGGTAACGTGGGCACCGTTCTGGAAACCTTACTGGATGCCCAACAGCGACGGGCTGATGCTGAACGCGAATGGACAACCGCACGCAGCCAGTACTTAACGTCGTTGGTCGAACTTCAACGGGCAATGGGAACGTTGTTGCAACACGAAAGCGTCACCCCCGTCCGTTCGTCCCATGACAACTCGGTCGTCTTCTCGCACGACATTCCCAATCACGCTCCACTCCGTCGAACCTCGATTCCCGAGGTCACGATTTATCGTGACGACGGAATGATTGATGACCAACACCCACCCGTCGTGACGGGCGACCTGCAATATCGAATGATCGATGAAGAGGAGTTCGAATGACCATGACCAAATTTTACACCATTCAAACCTTGGTGCGGCACTTGATGCAGAGTCGGGGAGTACCTCGTTTTCGCCGGATCATCAACGTGACGATCATCAACGTCACGTTGACCACCCTCGTCGTCGTTGTCGTCGTTGTCGTCACTGCGTCCGTCGGGACTACCGCCGTCCAAGCGGAGATGCAAAGTGTGCTCGTGCGTACTCCGTCACAGGATTTGTACGAGGGTTTGATCGAACCAAAGCACACCATCATGATCGCGGCAAGTGAAGTCGGTTTGCTTGAGTCGTTGGATGTTGAAGTCGGTGACCGAGTCAGTGCGGGGGAAGTGGTCGCACGCTTGGACGATGCGATGCAACAGTCCGCCGTTAGGATTGCGACGTTGCAGTCGCTGATGACTGGCGAACGGGATGCTACCAAAGCGGAACTCGATTTTTCGCAATCGCGTGCGCAAAAGCTGCGTCCGCTTGCCGCAAACGGGATGGCTCGCCCTGATGAATTGGCCAGAGCCGAAACGGAACTTCGGGTCAGTGCCGCGCGTTATGCGGCTGCCGAAGAGCAGTTTCAATTGCGACAACTCGAATTGCAACGCTATCAGTTGCAGTTGGAACGCCGCCGAGTTCGCTCGCCGATGGCGGGCGTGATTTCGCGAGTGCTGCGAAAACCAGGTGAATTCATTTCGCCTGGTGAACCGTCCGTCGTGCAAATGTTAGTCGTGGATCAGTTGATCGCGGTGTTCAACATTCCGGTCGAAGATACGCCGGAAATCAGGGTAGGTGCGCCGGTGCGGATCTTCCTGCGCAGCACATCAACCAAAGTCGATGCTGCCGTGACTTCGCTTGCTCCCGAAATCGAAGGCGAAAGCGGAACTCTTCAAGTACGCGTCGAATTGGACAATGCCGAGGGCCGAATGTTGGCGGGTGATCGCTGCACGTTGCGGTTCTTGCCTGACAATGCCTCGACGGTTCAGCAGAACCCACACTCGCAATCTCGCTCGGCAAGCAACCCGTACATCCGATCAAATCATGGGGCGACAACCCGATGACATCGATGGGGCACCACGAATTGAGGTCCGAAGTACCGACGGCGTCACGAACGTCGTCGGCTTGGCCACGCGTATCGCTTTCCGGAAATCCGGAAGACTCGATGACTGCTGCCCTGGATGATGCGGTAACCAAGTTGGCGGCCGTTGCCGGATCGGCGCCCGTTGAAGTTGGGTCAGAAAAATCGACGGTTAATGCCGTGGTGCTTGTGTTGATCGAATCACTTGCGTCGGCGCCAAGTCGCGGCGATGCGCTAAAGCAACTGGTAGCTTCGATTGCCGCGGTCTGTCCCGAAGCCACCGTGCGTGGCGGCATCGGAAAAGGCCGAATGACGCGTTTTGTCGATGCGCGTCTGGGTTGGCTTGGCCCTGAAAGTACTCTGTATCAAAAATCGGCCGCCGTTTGGGAAGGCAGTTCAAAACGTCGCGCCAGCGATCAGTCAAGCAACGCATCCGAGGTGGATCCGCAGCGTCCTTCTGTCACTCGTAATGATCGTGTCATCGAAGTTCGAATGCCGGCACCCGAAGGATCAGGCCGCTGCATCGTCTGGATCGAAGGGCCGCTCGGTGCGATTGATTGGTTGCCGTCGACCTTGATCACGATCGGTGCCGTTTTGTGGAGTCGCCCTTCAAGATCACTGCCGACGATTGCGTTGTCGGTGGTTCAGCGATCAACCTGGGCGTTGGTGACGGTGGCGGTGTTGCTGTTGCTGGGGCTGTTTTGGCCGGTTCCTTACCGAGTCGCATGCACGGCGCGAGTCGAAACGATGGGTGGACGGTTCGTGTCGGCGCCTTTCGAAGCCACCTTGCTTGCCGCCAACGTTCGGCCAGGCGATGCGGTTGAAAAGGGTGAAGTGCTTTGCGAGCTTGACGGCCGACCGCTTCGGTTAGAACGCGAGGCTTTGATTTCGGAAATCGGGCAAGCATCGAAAGAGTACGACGTCGCCTTGGCGGGACGCAAAATTGCCGATGCTCAGCAGTCTGAACTCCGGCGCAAGCAGTTGAATCGTCAACTTGATTTGATCACCGATCGGCTTGCAAATCTAGAAGTGATCAGCCCAATCAACGGGATCGTCGTCAGCGGAGACTTGGAACGACACATTGGTTCACCGCTTGAACTGGGGCAAAGCCTGATCGAGGTGGCGCCCATGGACACGATGCGAATCGAAATTGAAGTGCCTGAGCATGAAATTGGTTTCGTCGCACAGGGAAATGAGACACGTATCAAGATCGATGCGATCGGCGGAGCGTCGATATACATGCCACTGCAAAAATTGCATCCTCAGTCGGAATTGCGCAACGACCTTAACGTGTTCGTGGGCTCGATCGATTTAGGAAATGATGCCGGTGATTTTCGTCCTGGTATGCGAGGCGAAGCGACGATCTATGGTCCCAAGCGGCCCTGGATTTGGTCGTGGGTCCGCGGCGGATTCGAACGATTATTGTGGTGGGCGGGATATTGAACCAAAACCCAGCACCTAACCCGACGCCTGGACCAATGCCCGGGCAAGGACCGGAACCAGGACCAGGACCCGCCGGCGAACCTGCGGTCATGATTCGTATGGACTCGGCCGTCGAGTTTACGAGCCGCGAAATCGGTTCCCAGACTCAGGTCTTCGCGCATCACCAGTCGATTGGGAAATTCTTTCAGCTCGGCCCGGAAGAATATCGGATCGCAAGCCTATTTGATGGGACGCGGACGATGTCAGACGTTGTCGCACAGTTAGAACTCGATGGGATGGACTGGGAACCGGCCGAGGTGGCTGAACTGGTCCAGCGATTCGTTTCTTGTGGAATCGCCCATGCCATGCCTGTCGCGGGCGCTGCGTCGCCCACGACGGCCGCCGCGCCGAAAAGTTCGCCGCAAGCCAACAAGCCGAATGTGTTTTCGCAGCTCTTGCCGAAATCGCTTTCGATGATCATTAGCCAACGAATTCCGTTGCTTCAAGGTGATCGAATCGCAGCCTCGCTTGAACGGCGTGTCGGATCGATCTTTTCGACCAACGGAATTTGCATTTGGATTTTATTGGTGGCAAGCGGTTTGATGCTGGTGTTTGGACACCATCACGAGTTTGCGATTGAACTGCGACGGATGTTTGACCCCGGCATGTGGATGGTGTTGTTTGTGATTTGGGTGGTGTCCAAGGTCATCCACGAATTGGGACACGCTGTTGCAGCCAAGTATCACGGCGTGCGTGTTGGCAAGATTGGCATCATGTTCTTTCTGTTTGCGCCGCTCGCGTACGTGGACGTGACTGACGCCTGGAAGCTGCGCAGCCGCTGGAGCCGTATTCAAATCGCACTTGGTGGCGTGTATGTCGAACTTGCCTTCGCCGCAGTGGCCGCCTGGACGTGGTGGTTCTTGCCAGCCGGAATGGCAAAGCATTTGGCGGCTCAGTTCTTCATGATTTCGGGGCCTGCGACGTTATTGGTCAACGCGAATCCGTTGTTACGGCTAGACGGATACTTTGTTGTTGGTGACTTGGTCGAAATTCCAAATCTGCGGATGCACGGACGCAACCACTGCGCGGCATGGATCGAAAAAGTACTAGTCAATATTCCCTCGCCGCGGCCACTGTTGACGGGTTGGCGACGTACTTTTGCGACGGTTCACGCGGTAGCTAGCGTAGCTTTTCAAATCGTTTGGATGTCCGGTTTGGTGATCGGTATTTCAATCTGGGCCAAAGGCTTGGGGATTGCGTTGGCCATCGTGGCGGCCGTCCTGTGGTGCGTGTTCCCGTTGACTAAGTGGGTATTGAAAGTCTGGATGTATCAGTCCGACCAGAAACGATTCTTCACGAGTCAGCGTTATCGATTGGTGATGCTTGGTTTTTTTGTCTTTTCAACTTTGCCGTCGCTTAGCATTGTTCATTCGCCAATGGATCGGCGAGTTCCGGTGGTGGTCCGTTTTCATGATGAACAAATCGCTCGATCGGCAACCGAAGCTTTCGTGCGAAAAGTTCACGTGACGTCCGGTCAACGCGTCAGCCATGGAACACTGCTGATCGAGCTGGACAATCCAGAGTTGAAGATGAAACGAGATCAGAAAGCTGACGATTTGCAATTGGCAGAATTGCGAGCCATTCAACTTCGTCGTCAGCATCAGTTGGCGATGGCGGCAAGCGAGTTGGAAACGGCCGAATCGCTTCGCCGGCAACTTGATGAACTGAACCAACAGGTACGTTCGTTGTCGATCGTTGCCGAACGAGAGGGGTTTGTGATCGGTTTAGGAGTCGAGCAACTGCAAGGACGGTTTGTTCATCCGGGCGACGAACTGCTGCGTGTCGCGGATCCTCAAGAGAAAGAACTGTTGGTTTCGGTCGGACCAAGCGACGTCGAGGCGTTTGGAAAAGTAACGGCGCAAAAGTTGCCCGGCGCTGTGCGACTGCGAGGCGGCCAATCTTTCCAGGCGACTCCGATGACCTTGCGCCCGAGGGCGCGAACGACGCTGCCGCATCCGGCACTCGCTGCAACCGTCGGTGGCCCCCTGCCGGTGGAACCGTCGCCGGACGACGACGGTCAGTGGCGAGTGGTTGATCCGCAAATGGAAAGTGTCACGCCGCTCGATCCCATCACAAGCCTGGATATTCATGCAGGCCAGATCGGGACTCTTTCGATCACTGACAATCGCACGATCGCATCGCGTCTGTACGATGCGATGAGCCGCTAATCGAATGTTCGGCGACGTACTTTTCGCTTTGGCGCGGTAATTGCTTCTGTTGAGACTTCGTTGACAAACGCACTGTTACAGGTGTTTTGCGACCGAGACTGGTGGTCCATTTGTAAGAATTGCAAACGGACCTCCCATTCTTACAAAGCTGTTGAGGGGTCATGACGACACCCTTGCGGCTCTTATCTGCTTTTCAAAACTATTCACGACATCGTCTTCTCTGACGGATTGGAGAACGTTCATGCTCAGTCTTGGACTGATTGCCGGCGGAACCGCTGCGCTCGCAGCGGCCGCATGTGCCGAAAACGCTTGGCACCAACGAAATCTGCGTCGCATCCCCATTCGAATTCACGTCAACGGAACGCGCGGGAAATCCAGTGTGGTTCGATTGATTGCCGGCGGGCTGCGTGCCGGTAATATCCGCACGTGTGCAAAGACCACGGGGACTGTCCCACGAATGATTTTTCCCGACGGCAGCGAGGCCACCGTGTTTCGTCCGTCTCGCGCCAACATCATGGAGCAGCGCCGAATCGTCCGTGCGGCGTCATTACTGAAAGCCGATGCGTTGGTCGTCGAGTGCATGGCGCTGCAGCCGCAGTTGCAATCGATTTGCGAATTAAAATTGGTTCAGTCCACTCACGGAGTGATCACCAATGCCCGAGCAGACCACTTGGATGTGATGGGCCCGGACGTGACAGGTGTTACGCGAGCCCTTTGCGGAACCGTTCCGGTCGGTGGCACACTTTACACGGCCGAACAACGTCGTGGCCCACGTACGGAAATGGCCAAAGCAGCGCTGGATCGTGGTTCCGATATGGTGCCGATTTTGGACGATGCGATTGCGGAAATCAGTTGGGAAGACCTGGACGGATTTTCGCACATTGAACACCCCGACAACGTCGCCCTTGCGCTACGCATTTGCGGTGACCTGGGTGTGGATCGTCAAACTGCTCTGCAGGGCATGTGGAACGCCACGGCCGACCCGGGCGTGATGCGTCTGTTTCATGTCGGCGAAAGCAACCAGCCGATGGTTTTTGTCAGCGCTTTTGCGGCCAACGATCCTGAATCAACAGGACACAGTTGGAATACGCTGGTCAAACGATACGAGAGTGTCGAGCGACGGATTGCGTTGTTCAATTGTCGCGAAGACCGTGTTGATCGATCGCTGCAATTGGCCGAGGCGTGCGTGCGTTGGCAACCGGCTGACCACTATGTGTTGTCCGGCACCGGTACCGAAGCATTCGCTCGAAAAGCGATTCAGAGCGGTTTGTCAAAAGATCGACTGACGATCGCTGATTCCGAGCCGACACCGAAACTGTTGCACTTGTTGCGTGGTCAATCGGGACGTTCATCGATGGTCATGGGGATGGGGAACATCGCCGGCCCAGGAATGGAGTTGTTGGACTTTTTTCAATCCACGCAGGCGACCAAGTGGGCGCCGGCTGCGAATCAGCATCGTTTTAGCTCAGACGAATTGGTCGTGAAGGAGGCCGCATAATGGAAAATCAGTTAGTCGCGATCGCTATCGGCTTGATCGTCAGTTTGATCGTCACGGAATGTTTAGGCCTTAGTGTCGGCGGCATGATCGTGCCCGGCTACATCGCCCTGTCGCTGCACCAACCGATCGCAGTGTTGTTGACCATCGTGGCGGCTGCGGCCACGTGGGGATTGGTTCGAATCGTTTCACAGTACGCGATGCTGTTTGGACGTCGCCGAGTGGTGATGACCGTCATGATCGGATTTACCGTGGGCATGGCGTTCCGCGGATTGGCCGAGATGTTTTTCAGTCACGCAGCCGTCGGATCGATGGCCAGTGAGGCAGCAAACCCCGTGGTCATGATCGGATTCATCATTCCCGGATTGATCGCATTGTGGTTTGAACGCCAAGGTTTGATTGAGACGTTGTCGCCGATGATGTCCGCTGCTGTCTTGGTTCGACTGGTTCTAATTCTCGTTGGCGTGGAGACTCTCGTATGAACACAAACAATCAACCGGGACTGAAGCGTCCATTCCAAGTCATGTACTGGCGTCCCAAGAAGATCTCGCGGACTTGGCTGTGGTGTTCGATGTTCGTGTCGCTGGCCGGCATGGCGGCGGTCGAGCACTGGCCGAAACGTACAACGTCCAGTGATCAAGAAACCCTGCTCGCCGCAGCCACCGACGCCCAATCGTCGATGCAGTTCATTGCTGAAATGCAGTCGGAAAGGGGACACCGCGTCCTGTCGGCTCTCGACCCCCAGGCTTCTCATTTGATTGGACCTTCGATGTCGATGGTGACCAGCAAGATTGGTTCGCTGTCTTCGAAGCAAACTTCGATCAATCCGAATTTCGCGGCCGTCGTCGTCCGCTGGCTGATCGATGCCGGTGTCAAACCCGGTGACCGTGTGGCGATCGGAGCAAGCGGTTCGTGGCCCGCGTTGAACATCGCAGTCTATTCGGCAATCAAGGCAATGGACCTGCGTCCGACCGTGATTTTGTCAGCCGGGTCAAGCCAGTACGGTGCAAACTCGCCCGACATGATGTGGGTCGACATGGAACGTGAACTACATTCCGCGGGGCTGACGTCAATCAAGGCCGGCGCCGCGTCGCTGGGCGGATTGCACGATCGGGCCGCCGGGATGACACCGGCGACTCGGCAACTATTGCTCAGTGCGATCGAGCGTAATTCGGTCGAGCTGATCGAATCACCTACGCTTGCTGAATCGATTGACCAACGAATGCAACGTTATGATGTGCAGTCCAATGACAATACGTATTCGGCTTACATCAATGTCGGTGGAAGTTCGGCATCGATTGGTGGAACGTTGGGGCAAGAGTTTTATCTGCCAGGCGTCCGGTCGGTTGGACCCGAAAACGCCGGTTCGCTTGCCAGTGTGCCTGACTGTGTCGCGACCAGAATGCTTGCGAAAAACGTTCCAGTGATTCACGTCGGCAACGCGCAAAAGGTGGCCGAGCAGTTTGGATTCCCGATCGCGCCGGCTGTCATGCCATCGGTCGGGGATGGACTGGTCTATGCCAAGACGGCGCATCGAATGCCGTTGGTGGCAAGCGTGATGGTCTTGATCACGTTTGCGATGTCATGGATCGTGTTGCCCGGTTGGCCAATTCGGATTTTGCGACGGATTCGTCCGACATCAACGCCGCAGGACCTTTGCCCAGCATCCATTCCAGCGAAATTGGAATGGATGGCGTGACATTCTTGTCACGTCGGTGCAACTAGTGATGACTTGGCAAGCTCGACGCGTCGAACGCGTCGGGCAGCAGTTGGCTTAGTTGACGGGTGCGTCGTGATCCGTCGATGACATCGACCATCACGACGAGCGTATCGGTGCAGAACTCGGACAAGAATTGCCGGCATGCGCCACATGGGGTTACACCGCCGACACTCGCGATCGCAATGGCTCGCCATTTTCGATAGCCGCTCGCAACGGCCGTGGATGCTGCGACTCGTTCGGCACACAAGCACATCGAGTAGCTGGCGTTTTCGACGTTGCATCCACAGATCGTTTCGCCGTCCTCCATCAACATCGCGGCGCCAACATAGAAATGACTGTGTGGTGCATAAGCTTGGTCGCGTGCTGCGATAGCGGAATGAACCAGCTTTTCAATTTCGTGAGGTTTCAGTTCAGTCATGGTTGGCACGAAAGGAGACGGTGACGGAGGAGATCGACGAGATGAATTATTTCCGATGATGATGGCTGTCGATCCAAGTTGCAACTCGAATGATTCTGAATCACGCTTCCGTTCGTTGCGAATCGGAATCGTTTTTTTCAAATCGCTCTAAAATCAGCGGACGTTTGGCGACGGGGTCGTGGCTGATCTGAACCGAGTTCGCCAGGATCCCAGCATAATCGCTCGCTTGGCCTGCATGGCAGTGGAGTGTCGCAATTGGATCGCCCAATTCGACGCGGTCACCAATTCGGTGGTGGACTCGTATGCCCACGCGATGGTCGATCGCGTCCCCCGTCTTGCGTCGGCCGCCCCCCAGTGCCACAACCGATTGGCCGATCACGTTGCAGTCCAGCGAAGCAATGAATCCGGCCTGTTTCGCAAGGATGGGCGTGGCATCGGCGATCGGCAGCGGGTACCGCAACCGGCCTCCCTGGGCTGCAACCAACTGTTCGAATTTTTCGAAAGCTGCACCGTTGTCGATCGCCGCGACAAGTTTCGATCGGGCCAATTCAATCGTTTCGCAGACCTGGACCTGTACCAGTAGTTCGGCGCATAACTCGATCGTCAAGTCACGGACCTCGCCCGCCTGACCGCGCAGGACGTCGACCGACTCGTTGACCTCGATTGCGTTTCCGATGGTCTGCCCAAGCGGCTGGTCCATGTCGGTCATCAACGCGATCGTGGGCAAGCCCGCCTGTTGGCCGACCGATACCAATGACTTTGCCAGTGCGGCGGCGTCGGCGGGCGTCTTCATGAAGGCGCCGGATCCCGTTTTGACGTCCATCACCAAAGCGTCCAAGTTGGCTGCTAGTTTCTTGCTAAGAATGCTGGCGGTGATCAGGGGGATCGATTCGACGGTCCCCGTCACGTCGCGAAGCGCGTACAGACGCCGATCGGCAGGCGCGATTCGTTCGCTTGCCCCCACAATAAAGGCACCGACTTGGTTCAAAATCTTTGCCGAGGCTTCGGGCGTTTGGTCAACCGTGAACCCCTCAATTGATTCCAGTTTGTCTAGTGTTCCACCGGTCAAACCCAATCCCCGGCCACTGACCATCGGCACGTCGACATCACAAACGGCAAGCAGCGGCGCCAAGATCAGCGATACCTTATCACCCAATCCGCCGGTGCTGTGTTTGTCGACGCGAGGACGCGAGTCGTCGCGTTCGGTGGGACGAGGCAAGCGGTCGCCACTTTCCAGCATCGCGCGAGTCAGTGTGGCCGTTTCGCGAGGCGTCATTCCTCGCAAGCAAATTGCCATTGCCAGGCTAGACATTTGGTAATCGGCGACCTCGCCGCTGCAAAAACCTTCGATCAGAAATCGTATTTCCTCGTCCGATAGAGGGTATCCATCACGTTTCTTCGACAGCAAAGTGGATGCAAGCATGGGGGGGCAGATTGGATTAGCAGGTCGGATACAAGTCTTGGTCCGTCCGTTATATTAGATGACTCACGGACAACGCGAATCGCCACGGAATTTGATCATAATGTGCTCACCTGCTTTTGTACGGCATGCCATCGCTGCTGCCATCGTATGCGGATCAGTCTTGGGGGGGATACCTGCCAGCAGTGTGATTCCCTGCGTCGCGGCGGACCCACCCGCCAAAGAAGCTGCCGCCAACCAAGATCATGCGGCGGTGCTAGCCGGTCCGCGGGCATTGTCCCGAGCATTTCGGTTCGCAGCTCGCAAGGCCACGCCGTCGGTCGTCACCATTTTGTCGTACGGCCAAGCTGGACTCGGGAAAGCGACGAACGACGGCGGCGATCCGTCTGGCCAAGCCAAGCCGAATGAAAGTCAGCAAGAATCAGAGCTGGAGATCGACGACAAGCAACTGACCGGCATTGGCAGCGGTGTTATCATCAGCCCCGATGGGATGGTGATCACCAACAATCACGTCATCACCGGCGCCAAACGAGTTGTCGTCCAGTTGTCCGATGAAACTGAAATCGAAGCAACCGATGTCTTCGGTGATCCGGCCAGCGACGTGGCGACGCTGCGAATAAGCCGCGACGAACCGTTCGTCGACGCGGGACTTGGCGATTCGGACGCCATCGAGATTGGCGACTGGGTTTTAGCCATCGGCAGCCCGTTTCGATTGGAAGCGACCGTTAGCGCGGGCATCATTAGCGCAAAGAATCGGGCGATCCGGCGGATCAACCGAGGTCGTTTGATCCAAACGGACGCCGCGATCAATCCGGGGAATTCGGGTGGACCGCTGATCGATTTAGATGGTGAGGTCGTCGCGATCAGCACCGCGATCGCAACTCGCAACGGTGGCTACCAAGGCATTGGTTTCGCGATTCCCATCAACCATGCCAAATGGATCGCCAAAGAACTAGCCGCCCACGGCAAGGTTCGCCGCGCCGCGATTGGTATTCGCATTGCCGAACTGAGTCCGAAGATCGCTGCGAAATTCGACTTGCCCGTCGGCTTGGGCGTCCTCGCCTATCAGGTCATCGACGGATCGGCGGCGGCTCGCGGCGGGATCAAGCCACTTGATGTGATCGTTGAAATCGATGGCGAGCCGATCAAAGATCCTTCAAACCTGCAGGCAGCCGTGGAACGCTTGCCCGTTGGTTCGTTCCAAGACTTCAAAATCGTTCGCGGCGAAAAAGAAATCTCGCTACAGATCGAAATCGCATCGATCGAAGACCCGACCCTAACGGCCAGCAAGGACGACGAAGTTGAATCAAGCAATAGCAAATCGGACTCAGACACGAAAGTCATAGCCGAAGAACCGCGTCCGGAAGTCGAAGCCGATCAACCGCAAGTTGACTCGGAACCGGATGCTTCGTAAGACGACAGCCGCAACTATACGTCGATCAGGTCACGAATGAATTTTGGTCGTGGACTACTTTTACCGAATCGGTCGCACTGGAAGTACTCGCTGACGTACCGCTGCGGAGTGCTCGACTCGGGGACTTTGAAGCGATCACCTTTCTGTAGCACTGGCCGATGCTCGTCCATGCGTCCAAATTGGCGTGTACCAGCAGCTTGGCACGGAAACCAAATTCCCTCGCCTTCCTTTCCGTCGACCTTGGGCGTCTCGAGATAGTACTCGGGATAACAGTGATCGGGAATCCAAACCATCCGCGCCGGGATTCCGTTGTTTCGACACAACGCCACGAACAGGCTGGTCATGTCTTCGCAGTCACCCTTGCCGTCTTTGAGGGCGTCCGAAGCATTTCGAATCGGACCTTCGACGTATTCGACGTTGTCGCGAACGTAGTCATAAATTTGTTCAATTCGTTGCCAATCGTTTTCCGCGTCCTTTTCATTTAGCTCACGCGCGACCGCCCTGATCCGGCCATGACTGGCGTCGATGTTGGGGCTGTTGCCCATGTAGTTGCGCAGTTCTCGCGGCACGCGTTTGGGAAGGACCAAGTCGCTGGTGTTTTCCGATGGCAGAATTCGCGATCGTTCAACGGCAAACTCGAATGTTGCTTCGACGGTCGAGCCCGCAGTCACTCGTGCCATTTGCACGACGACTTGGCGAGCTCCACCCGGCAGGTCGCGTGTTTTCCAGCCCGTGACGCCGCGGTCGATCGTCTGGTTGACTAGCGTCACAGTCTGTTCCGGCCAGTTCATCGGCACGACATAGGTGGCTAGCACGTTGGAGCAAGTGACCGGCGTGTTTAAGATCAAGCCGATCTTCCAGTTCTGTGTCTGCGGCGAGTCATAAATCAGCCGCTTGTCGTCGCTCGACGTCGCCGTATCGGAACCCGCCGCGGCCGTGTCTGCCCTATCTAAATCTGAATCCGCATCTTGCGCCACCGATGGTCGCGCTGACCATCCGCACGCGGCAATCGCTGACGCACTTAGCAACCACTGGCGACGGGATAGATTCATAGCTTGATCGTTGGCGATGTTCACAACCGAAATCTTTCAATGGGAAAACCGAAACGGTCGGAGCAAAGGCATGCTTGGAAAAGCAGCTCTGCTCCGACCGTCGCTCTGTATGTCAAAATTATATCTGCGTTGTCGACCATCAAGCCTGACGTTCAAACCGCTCGATGATCGTTTATTTTAGTAGCTTCAATGTCTGGTGGAATAATTAATTACTGAGGATTTGCACCCGATGGTAATGGTTCTTCCCAAAGAATTTGATTTCCGTCGGTGTCAATTTTTCTTGCATTCCATTCACCCGTTGGGATCGGTGACGATGGATAGGATTCCACGGGTGCCCCTAGCGAATAGCCCGAGTCCCCCATGATTTGGCCTGACGAGAGGTAGGGATCCGAAACGCTTGGTGCGTAGTTGCTGGGGCCGTAGCTGTCTGAACTGTAGCCGCCGATGGGGTTACCGCATCCGCAAGTACCGCTGGAATAGACGTCCGATGGGCACGAGTTGTCGGCGTATTGTTGGCAACCACACGGTGGTGCCGTGACCACGCTTTGAGGGGCCTGGTAGGTTGGCGCGAATGGCGGCGCGTAAGATGGTGACACCGTCGGTGCCAATCCACAGGTGCCTGTTGCGCATGGCGACGGCATCATGTTTCCAAAATTTGGCGTGGGCAGACAACTGCCCAACTTTGTGCAAAGTCCACATCGCGCACCACGACCAAACAGAAAGTTTCTGGTCCCGGAACAGCCTGTGGTTAGAACGACTAGTGTCGCTGCTGTCATAATCGAAGCAATCCGACTATTCATCATAGTTTCCTTGACATGCATAGAGAGCGTATTCGGTGATCTCGGATGCGAGACCAGACAAAAATACGACGTAGGACGTGTTGTGCAAACGCAACATCGTTATTTTTGGGCAACATTTTGATGACAGAGTGCAACATCACGCTAGAATTCCTTCACAAGCTGACACAATGCCTACCGATTTTAAGAATTTTCGAAATAGTTTCTTTTTGATATGTGGTGTGGTGGTCGCCGCGTCAGTCTCAGTGGCGGCCGAGTCCAATGGCGAAGATGTCTTCGCAGATATTGGGTCAACACACTCCGCGTCAGTGCATGCCCGTTCAACAGTGCATGCCGGTTCAACAGTGCCTGCGAGTTCAGCGGATCGCTTGTGGCTGTTCAATACGCGGCACATCAGTAGTGACGTTTGCTGTGCTGATGTCGACTCGCCCCACTTTGATGTTCGCGCATTAGATGTTTGTGGGAATACGGCCGCGTCGTCGATGGATGAATACTTGCTGACAAGACCCGAAGGACGACGAACGGTAATCTATGTTCATGGCAATCGCATCGAGAATAACTGTGATGCAATTGATCGTGGCTTGGCCGTCTATCGAAAGATTCTGCCGTTTCGCGATCCAGTGCCGCTTGATTGGGTCGTTTACAGTTGGCCTAGCGAACAAGTGGGGATCTTGGCAAAAGACGCTCGCTTGAAAGCCGAGCGAACCGACGCCCAAGGACTGTATCTTGCATCGGTTTTGCGGAAGCATGCGGAATTCGCTACTCCCACCACGTTGCTCGGATACAGTTTCGGTGGGCGAATTGTGACTGGATCGTTGCACGCACTCGCCGGTGGTTCGCTCGGCGGTCGGTCGCTGTCGGGACCGCCGGTGATGGGCATGCCGATCGAAGCGGGTTTGGTCGCGCCGGCCATCGCAAGTAATTGGATGAACCAAAACGGGTATCATCAGTTAGCAACAAAGAACCTGCAGCAATTGACTTTGTTTTACAACCAACGCGACGCCGTGCTGAAACGTTATTGGTTGATCGATCGAGTTCGAGGCCAACTGGCACTTGGGTATTCTGGACCTCGTTCGTTCGCGCCTCGTTTTGACGGTTCAAAGTTGGAGGTTGTTTCTAAAGACTGTGCCCCATTTGTCGGGTCACAGCATGTCGAACTGGATTACTATCAAGCACCCTGCCGTGCAGGCCGAGGAATGGCCGAATTGATAAATGCTGATGAATTGTCGTTGCTCGGAATGTAAGCCTTTGATGATCCTAGTTATACGTGTATGAATGATCTATCGGACCATCGCATCGGATACCTGTCCGGTTGCTGGGTGGAACATGATCAAATGCGAATCTCGGTTGACGATGCCGGATTTCGGCAAGGGGTCACGGTCGTTGAAAGACTACGCACCTATGGAGGTGTCTTGTTCGAAGTCGATGCTCACTTAGTGCGGTGGCAGACTTCGCTCGACTATCTCGGATTGAACCTGGGTATCGATCCGGTCGGTATTAACGCGTTGATGGACGAATTGCAACGACGCAATCTTTCGTGGCTCGCAAAACGCAAAGAGTTCGGAGTCACGCTGTTCGCGACGCCCGGAATTAGTGGCGGTTCGGATGCAACGTTGGGGATCCATCTGAATTCGCTTGATGTGACGACGATTGGTCGACGTCAAACGTTGGGGCAACCAGTGGTAATCACCAATGTTCGCCAGCCTCACGCGGACGTTTGGGCGCGATCGATCAAGGTCCGTTGTCGGCTGCACTATTTTCGAGCCGACAGTGTCGCGAGAAAGTTTGCCGACGATGCCATGGGGATGCTGGTCGATGACGATGGTTCGGTGACCGAATCCAGCATCGCGAACTTTGCGATCGTCGAATCAGGAAGCATCACGTCGCCACCATCCGAACAAGTCTTGGGCGGGATCACTCAATCGGTCGTTGAACGGATCGCCAGCCGAAACAGTATCCCGTGGCGGCGTGAGAGACTTTCACCAGATCGTGTCGTCGGTGCTGACGAGGTGTTGTTGATGGGGACAGATACGGGCGTTTGGTTCGCCAATCGGATCGGCAACCATACTGTCAGTGGCGGTAAGCCTGGGCCGGTCTATTCTATTTTGGCCGCTTCGGACGTCTGGGCCGGTTAAGCCGTCTGCGTTTCGGCGACATTCGAGTATCCTGGGGCGATCACTGGTTTGCCAAGGTTCGGGTCGAGTTCACAAATGAAACGTTTTCAGGTTTTTGCGTTGTTCGGTGCAGTCATCGGCACAGCGTTGATGTCGCCAAACGTGGCGGCTCAGCAATCAACGTCAACGCGTCCCGTGGTAGGCCTTCGGTCAGCCGATGCGTCACCGATTCTGCTAAGTGGCGGCGATGTCGTGACCGAGCCTGGCCAGGATCCCTCTCGGATGGATGTTCTGATCCAGGGGAACGTGATCGTTCGTGTCGCGCCCGAAATTGATCCGCCGCCGGGCACGCAAACGATCGACATCGCCGGCCAACGGGTTCATGCGGGCCTGATCGATGCGATGCACGACGTCGAACTGCCGCGAAACGGCGGCGACGATCCGGCTGGATATTGGAACGCCAATGTCACGCCCCAAGATCAAGCGGCGTCGGCAGTTACCGCGGCGGGCAGCGATCTGAAGAAGCGTCGGGATCAAGGAATCACTGCAGAACTTCTGGCGCCGAAAGACGGCATCATCAAAGGAACCAGTTGCGTTGTTTTAACGGTTGATCCCGAAAGTCCTCAGCGATTGCTTCGCGATCAAGTGTTCCAGCATGCGACGTTGACGGTGCCACGCGGATCGAATCGCGGGCGAAATCCAAATTCGCCGATGGGGGCCACGGCGCTGGTTCGTCAATCACTCTATGACACGATTTGGTATCGCGATGCAGTTCATGCTTACGGACTTCGTGACGACTTGCCACGTCCCGAGCGCAATGTGGCTTTGGAAGCACTCGCACAAGTCTTCCAGTCACAATCGTTGGTGATTGATGCAGCCAATGAGCGAATGGCGATCCGCGCGGCCGATGTTTGCGACGAGTTTTCGGTCTCCCTGATCGTCCGCGGCAGTGGACGCGAATACCGTGCGATCGAAGAAATCGCAAACCGCGTGTCGACGGTGTTGGTGCCAGTAAACTTTCCCGACACGCCAGATGCGGCAACCGCTGAATCGATTCGCGAAGCCCCGTTGGTCGATTGGATGCACTGGCGACTGGCACCCGAAAATCCTGCCAAGTTGGCTGCCGCTGGTGTCGAGTTTTGTTTGACGACGGACGGATTGGATGACCCGGGAAAATTCTTAAAGAACGTACGCACCGCCGTGGCACGTGGTTTGGATCCGACGGTTGCTCACGCATCGATCACGACGACGCCCGCGCGATTGTTGGGCATCGAGGACCAAGTTGGCCGAGTTCGCGCAGGAATGTTGGCGAACTTGGTGGTCACCGACGGCGATTTGTTTAGCGAAAAAACAAAGGTGATGGATACTTGGGTCGCTGGCCAAAGGTTTCCGGTCGAAAGTGAATCGATGAAAACAGACGATCCACTGATTGGTCAATGGCGACTGAACTTGCCGACCAAGGATGGATCACTTCCAGCAACACTTCTTATTCGCAACAAAGGCAAGACTTTTGCTGCAAAGTTGCAAGTTGATGTGGTCGTCGCTAGCGATGACGAGGAAGGTCAGCAGAGCGATGAAAAGGAAGTCGAAGACGAAACGCCCAAGTCGGTTGAAATTGAACTTGCCAATCTCATTCGCCAACGAGAACGTCTGTCAGCGTCGGTGGAGTTGGCATCGTTCAAAGATGACCTCGGTTTGCGATTTGTTGACGGATTGTCGCGTTTGACTCTCGTCACAATTCAGCCCGCCGGCAGCGATTCGAACGAACCCACTATCTTTGCAACGCTGGTTGGCCCCAGCGGTGAACGACGTACCCTGAATTTGAAAAGAGTTGTCAAAGAAGACGACGAGAAAGAAGACGACGAGAAAGAAGAGGAAGGGAAGAAGGAAGAACGCAACAAAGACAGTGACGAGAAAAGTGACGAGACGAAACCCAGCACTGAATCGATCGCGGTGACTTATCCCCTGGGATCGTTTGGGCTTACCGAGCCACCGGCGGTGCATGATTCGGTCCTGTTTCGTGATGCCACCGTTTGGACCTGTGGACCGATGGGCAAACTTGAACGTGGCGATGTCTTAGTGAAAGACGGCAAGATCGTTGACGTTGGAATGGATTTGAAGGCTCCGGCGGGAACTCACATTGTCGATGCCAAAGGCAAACACATCACCCCGGGATTGATTGATTGTCATTCTCACGCCGCCACCGATGGCGGCATCAACGAATCGGGGCAAGACGTCACTGCCGAGGTGCGAATCGGTGATTTTATCGACAACAGTGACATCTCCATTTATCGACAACTCGCTGGTGGAGTCACGACCGCGAACGTGCTGCATGGATCGGCGAATCCGATCGGCGGTCAAAGCCAGACGATCAAATTTCGTTGGGGCGAATCAATGTCGGGGATGAAGTTTTCGCAGGCACCAGCAGGAATCAAGTTTGCACTTGGCGAGAACGTCAAACGATCTGAAAGCCGTTATCCCAACACACGCATGGGCGTCGAACAGATCTTGCGAGATCAGTTTCTGGCTGCACGCCAATACGATGCGGCTTGGAAAGCTTGGAGGTCAGGCGATCGTTCGGCCTTGCCACCTCGCCGTGACTTGCAGTTGGACGCATTGGTTGAAATTCAACAGGGCGAGCGGTGGGTTCACTGTCATAGTTACCGGCAAGACGAAATCGTTGCGACCTTGGATGTGTTGGAAGAATTCAATATTCAAATTGGAACGCTGCAGCACATTTTGGAAGGCTATAAAGTCGCTGATCGTATCGCGTCGCATGGCGCGATGGCGTCGTCGTTTGCGGACTGGTGGGCCTACAAGTTCGAAGTCTTTGACGCGATTCCCTATAACGGCGTCTTGTTGCACAACGCCGGCGTGACGGTATCGTTCAACAGCGATGATGCTGAACTGGCTCGGCACCTGAATACCGAAGCCGCCAAAGCGACCAAGTACGGTGGCGTTCCGGAACAAGAGGCGTTGAAGTTTGTGACGCTAAATCCAGCAAAACAGCTACGGATCGATGATCGTGTTGGCTCAATCGAAGTCGGCAAAGACGCCGACTTGGTCGTCTGGAGCGGGCGTCCGCTGTCAACCACAACGCGGTGCGAACAGACGTGGATCGATGGCCAGCAGTACTTCTCGATTGCAACCGATCGAAAGATGCGGGAACGCGATCAGAAGACTCTGACGGAACTGATTCGCTTGGCGACATCAAAGGATGTCAGCGACAAGAACGACAGTGACAAGAAAGATGAAGTGAAAGATCAGGATCCGGATGAAGAGGATCGATGGTTTCGGTTCGACATCTTTTGCAATGCTGGACAAAACCGAGGAGACAACCGATGAAACGAATGATCCCAATGATGGCCTCGCTCGCCATCGCGACTGGTTCGCTGGCGACTGGTTCACTGACGACTGGTTTACTGGCGACTTTGTTAGTGGCTAGCGACCAGATTCCTGGACCCAAGCAAACGCAGCCGATCTTGATCCAAGACGCGACGATCCATCGTGTTGATGAGCCGACGATTCAGAAAGGTTCAGTATTGTTTGACGATGGCAAGATTGTCGCGGTTGGCAAAACAGTTGACTCGCCCGACAACTGTATCGTTGTTGACGGGACGGGCAAACACGTTTACCCCGGACTGATCGAATCGATGACAGATCTGGGGCTTCGCGAAATTCTGTCAGTCGATGAATCTGTTGACAGTCGCGAACGTGGGGATCGCAATCCCAATGTGCGTTCCTGGGTTGCGGTGAATCCGGACAGCGAACTGATCCCGGTGGCGCGGGCCGGCGGCGTTCTGATTGCCCACGTTTCGCCCGGTGGCAGCTTCGTTCGCGGTCAAACTTCGGTCATGCAGTTAGACGGCTGGATGACAAGTGAGATGAATCTGTTGGCACCGGCCGGCTTGAGCGTGAACTGGGAGTCGATGCAGCCGAGCGACAAAGACGCAGCCAAGGTTGCCGAAAAGCGAGACGAGAAGCTTGCTGAGTTAGATGATTGGTTCGACCAGGCGACTCGTTATGGCGAAGCACGTGCTGCTGGCACGATTGCAGTCGCGACTGATCTAAGACTGGAATCGTTGCTGCCGGTGATCAAGGGCGAGCGACCGTTGTTTGTCGAAGCCAATCGTCAATCAACGATCGAGTCTGCGGTTGCTTATGCCGTCGGCCGCAAGATTCGATTGGTGATCTGTGGTGGCTATGATGCGGCCGAGTGTGCTGATCTGTTGAAACGTTTTGACATTCCGGTGATCGTTGCCGGAACGTATCGGTTGCCGCTGCGTCGCGGCGATGCGTATGACGCACCCTACACGCTTCCCGAGCGGCTTTGGAAAGCAGGGGTGAAGTTCGCCATCTGTGGTGAAGGGCCCGGGTATCCCGGTGGTTCATCGAACGCACGAAACTTGCCGTATCATGCAGCCAACGCGGTTGCCTATGGGCTGGATCGTGATGAAGCGATCCGCGCGATCACGTTGTCGGCGGCAACGATCCTAGGTGTGGATCAGCAAATCGGATCCGTCACCGCCGGTAAAGACGCAACGCTAATTCTGTGTGATGGCGATGTGCTGGAAACGGAGACTCATGTCAGTAAGGCCTGGATTCAAGGTCGTACCGTCGACTTGACCAGTCGCCACACGATGCTGTTCGAAAAGTACAAACAGAAATATCAGCAGTAGTCTGAAGCGGATTCATCAGCAGTCCGTTACTGCTCGTTTGTGCCTAAATCGACAAACCGCTGACGACTTTTGCAACGAACTCTCTCTACCGCTCGTGATGCGGTCGATCGGACATGTCCATCGATTGTCGCTGACGCAATTGTAATAAACGCCATCGCCGTCAGTCTTCCGTGCTGCGAATTTGGACGTCACCGGATCGGGCCTCAGTGAACCCTGTTGAACTTACGTTCCTCCCGATGGTCGTTGATCCGAAACCCACATTCAACGCAGTGGAGCGACCAACCAGTTGCGGTTGCACTTCGTCCTGGAAGCTTTTCCGCCGGGTCAGTTTTCGTGGTGACGTTCACCGGTGAAAACCATCGATCGAGTCCCCTGTCCAAAGAACGAACCGACCCGTGTTAGCGGCAGTGTCCACTGCGTCGGTGTGTCGACGTTGATTGAACCGCAGGCGAAATAGGGCGGGATTGGGCGCGAAAGGTCAAGCTGATCGACAGACGTTGCGAATTCGCCATGTTGGTCGAAATACTGTGATTGCGCGCTGCGCAGATCGTGAAGGAAGTCCCTCGCAACCATCGCTTCGCTTGCTTGTCGCGACTGAAAATACCAGCTCACCGATGTGTAAACGGAAAATCCGATCATCATCGTGCCTGCAAACGCAACGCTCATCGACCGAAGTCGGACGCCGAATTGAGAGGGAGAAGTTGCAATCGACATAACAGCGGCATGAATGAAAACTCGAAGCGGTTCTTCAAGACATCAACGATTAGCCTACGCCGACCCGACAGGCCGGGCCGAAGCCAGGCAAAAATGCGGTGACATGCGACTGGATTGAAAAACGTCGCGGTTGTAACGATTGCACGGATCGGATTGCCGCGTGCGGCACGCGTGCGATTTACATCAGGAACGCGTCTGCATCCGCCTTGGGGGCCGGTTGATAATTCAGTGGTTCCATGCTGCTGCCGGCGCGGCCTTGGCTCAGACTGCGAACGGCGCCGCTGTAGCCGAACATTTCCTTCAGGGGCGCGTGAGCGGTGATGACTGTCATCTGACCTCGCGTTTCGGTTAGCGCGATGATGGCCCGGCGCTGTTGCAGGTCACCTACCAATTCGCCCATGTATTCGTCGGGCGTTGTCACTTCCACACGCATCACTGGTTCCAGTAGGACTGGCCCTGCCTTTTCGAGTCCTTTGTCGAATGCGTCGCCGGCGGCGATGCGGAAAGCAATTTCGTCCGAGCCTTCTTCGGCGGTTTCGACTGCGTAGACTTCGATCCGGACACCCGACAATGGGAACCCTGCTAACAAACCACCACCAGCGGCCCGTTCGCGAATTTCGTCCATTGCCGCTTGGCGTACATTGTTGGCAAGCGGTGCGTCGGGCGGCAGTCGATCAAACACTTGCACCGGAGCCGCCGTGTCTTCGAGCGGCGAAACCTTGATGCTCATGCGAGCAAACATTTGAGTACCACCCATTTGCCGATTGCAGATTCCGACAACGTCCGCACTGCCGCCGATCGTTTCGCGGTAATTCACACGCGGCTTATAGAACTTGACGTTCAGCCCAAAGTCGCGAGTCAAACGGTGCTGGATCACTTCGAGGTGCAGTTCGCCCATGCCGCTGATCAAGGTTTGTCCCGATTCTTCGTTCTCCACCGCGCGGAAGGTTGGGTCTTGGCGACGGATCATGTCGAGCGTTTCTTCGAGCTTCTTTTTGTCGGATGTGCTCTCGGGTTCGATCGCCATCGAGATCACGGTTTCGGCAAACTTGATGCTTGGCAATTCGATGGCATTCTGACTGTCACAGACCGTGTCGCCCGTGATCGCGAAACGGGGCCCGATCACGCACGCGATGTCGCCCGCCGAAACGACTTCGACTTGGCCGTCGCGATCTTTCTTGGTGGCGTGGATCTGCCAGATCTGGGCGATGTTTTCTTTTTTGTCGCGATTGGGGCACTGCACGCGAGAGTTCTGGGATAGTTCGCCGCTGTAAACGCGGATCCAATAATTGTCGCCGGTCTTGGCGGGCAAAATTTTGAAGACCAATCCGCAGAACGGTTCTTTCGCATCTGGTTTGCGAATGAGGACTTTGTCATGGTTCTTGGGATCAACGCCTTCGACCGGTGGCCGGTCCAGCGGGCTGGGTAGGAAATTGCCAACGGCCGTCATCAACGGCTGGATGCCCATTCCGTGCAGCGCCGATCCGCACAAGACGACCTGGATCTTGCGCTGGATAACGCCGTCGCGAAGTGCGGCGATGATCAGGTCGCGAGGGACTTCTTTGTCTTCGAGCGCCAAGTTGGCTGCTTCTTCGCTGAGGTCATAGACAGCGTCAAGCATCTGTTCACGCCACAGCAGTGCATCGTCGCGAAGTTCGGCGGGAACCTCGGTTTCTTTGATCTGCTTGCCATCGGTTTCGGGATCGAATTCCAGCATCTTCATGTCGATCAAGTCGATCACGCCGCGGAAAGGATCCGACACGTGCGGCGGACCTTGGCCGACCGGCAATTCGATCGCGACCGGGTTGCCGCCCAGACGCGGCTGGATATCGTTGAGGACGGATTCGAAATTGGCGCCTTCGCGGTCCATTTTGTTGATGAACACGATCCGCGGAACTTCGTAACGATCGGCTTGTCGCCAAACCGTTTCGCTTTGTGCCTCGACACCCTCGCGAGCCGAAAAGACGGTAACCGCGCCGTCGAGCACTCGCAGACATCGCTCGACTTCAGCGGTAAAGTCAACGTGGCCAGGCGTGTCCAGCAAGTTGATGTTGTATTCTTGCCAGCGGTACTTCACACACGCTGAAAAGATTGTGATGCCACGTTCCTGTTCTTCCGGATCATCGTCGGTATCCGTCGTGCCGTGGTCGACGCGACCGACCCGGTGTTTGGCTCCGCTTAGAAACAGCATCCGCTCGGTGACGGTGGTTTTACCGGCATCGATGTGCGCGATGATGCCGATGTTACGGAGCTTGGATATGTCGGTGGCCATGGATCTGGTATCAGGAATGCAGGGATCAACGAACGGAATTCGCTAACGGATCGTGCGGAAATAAGTACTGGGCATCACTCTCCCTCTGGAAGAATCGGACGCAGTAGCGGCCGGAGAGGGTTTGGCATACGGCCCTCCCCGGCCGCGACTGCGTCCGACCCTCCCGCGGGGCGGGAGAGTGTATGGTTGAGCCTCGTGAATGCCGGTGTTTTTTCCGAACAAGTCCTAGGTATGGGATCACTAAGTATCCATGATCCGGTCAGCCTGACCAGGACACGAAAACGAAGCTACGGAACCAGCACGTAGGTAAGTAGGCAAGTGGTTCCGTAGCCGCGTCTTGCAATCAGCAGCGGGGGCCGAGGGGCCGCTATTTTGCCGCAGTTTCCGGCAATCGCTTGATCGACACCTTGCGGAACTCAACCGGATCGTTGTGCCCTGCAAATCCAAAGAAGCCGCTTGTCCGCGTCAGTCCCGGGTGCTTCTTGTCAGCCAAAAAGTCTTTTGCCTCGGACAGGTCCGTGTCCAGGATCACGTTGCCGTTCAGTTCGACCTTGATTTTCGACCCGTCAACGGTGACTTCTTGGAAATTCCACTCGCCAGTGGGACGCAGGTAGCCGCGAACCGCCGCTGCCATCCCGTAGGCACTGCCGTGATACTGGCGAGCGTCAAGCTTGGCATACTTGGGATGCTCGGAATCGAGTACCTGCAACTCGGTCATCGCTGCGTAGGCTGCGTCGCCTTCGCCGCCCGACCGGATCGCCAAGCCGTTGTTGCCGCCTGGCGGCAAGCGGAACTCGACGCGTGCGATGAAGTTGGCGTACTCGTCTTCGGTCAACAGCAACCCGCCCGATCCTTTTTTGCACACGATTGCGTTGTTGACGACTTCGTAATTGTCCGTTGCGCCCTGCCATCCCGACAAGTCGTCGCCGTTGAACAGCGACTTGAACGCTTGCGAGTGATGGTTTTGAAGAACAGCGTTGGCTTCTTCGGGCGATAGTTCTTTGACCGCCAATTTTCGCCAACGGATCTCGCCGCCATGAGTTTGCAATTCAATCGGCCCCGACTTCAGCAGCGGTGCCGCGCGGTCCCAGTAGTTTTCCATGATCGCGTGATCGACCACCAACAGATCATTCAAGTAAACCGTCGTTCGCGCACCGACTTGGACAATGCGAACTTGGTTCCAACTGCCTAGTGGTGCATCGGCCAGGACAAACGGGTTTTTGCCCGCCGCACCTTCGCTGTTATTCCAAAGTCCGCCGCTGCCGAGATCCGATCCAATCTTAAATTTGGCAGGATCGGTGTAGTCCCAAATCTGAACCTGGGGCGTTCCTTTCAAATAGATTCCGCTGTCGGCGCCCGGAACGGTCTTGTATTCCAGCATCAATTCGTAGTCGCCGTAGTCCTTGGCCGTGGTCAGGTACGGGCCTTTGCCGTCGTTGACCAGTTCGCCATTTTCGATCGTCCAATGCTGTTTCGCTTCGCCCATCCACTGATCAAGTTTCTCGCTGCGCTCGTCATCTGACAAAGCCGCAAAGTCATTCGGGTTGAAGTGGGGTCGAGCGTTCCACCCGTCCAGTGTTTCACCGTCGAAAATCGGCGTAAACCCGCGAGCTGTGTCGCCAGATGCGGGAGTTTCAGCAAACGCTGGGCTAGCCAACACAAAACAAGCGACCAAGGTCGTGACCGATCGGCCAAATGGAAGTCTCATCGTCTTCATCGAAGGTTCCAGGGTGGAGGATTCAGGGCGGGAGTACTAAGGGAGGGATCGTGCGGAAACAAATTCGGGATTTTACTCTCCCTATGGGAGAGTCGGACGCCGTAGCGGCCGGAGAGGGTTTTGCATGAGTCCCTCCCCGGCCGCTACGGCGTCCGACCCTCCCGCAAGCGGGAAGGTAATGTTGAGATTGTGAATTCCGGAGTTATCGCTGAACAAGTTCTGAGGCATGATCTCTGAAACCAAGTCGGCTTCGCGACGATTGTAGTTGACCGCTGCCCGAGCGTGGTACGGTGATCAATTCGCCGAACCTCGGCTAACATACGATAACTGCGTCAGCACCGGGTTGGCGTCCAAGGCAAGCAAATTTTACACGCGAGCATCCAGCGATGATCAAACGAGGGCTCGCCGCTGTCTTCATCGCTCCGATTCGGTTTTACCAGATGGCGATCAGCCCAATGTTGGGGCCGAACTGTCGGTTTTCGCCCACCTGCAGCCAGTACACGATCGAGTCGATTCGCAAATACGGCGTCGTGCGAGGAATCTATCGCGGCACACGCCGGATCATGCGATGCCACCCCTGGAACCCCGGCGGCTACGACCCGCCATGACCTATCGTCGCCATGACCCATCGTCGTTCGCGGTACACTTCGCTGGCATCAGCAAGCTCTGCTGCTGTGCTTTTATGCGTCTGGCAATTCAACGTCCTACGACTCGCGGCAAGAGAACATGAATCGAATGCTCGGAAGCCTTGGCTTGTTGCTGCTGGCATTTTCCACCGGATTGGCAAGCGAACCGAACCCGTCGTACCCCAGCAATGTGCCTCCGTTCACGCTGCCCAGTGTCACCGGTGAAGCCGTCACCTACTCGGTCAGCGATCGCGCCGACATCACGGTGTTGTGTTTCTTGGGGACCGAGTGCCCGCTGGCCCGACTGTACGGCCCAAGATTGCAAGCGTTGGCGGACCGGTTCGATACCGATGGCGTTCGCTTCATCGGCATCAACAGTAACGTGCAAGACTCGATGGAAGAACTAAAGCAGTACGCCATCGATCACTCGCTCACTTTCCCTATCACCAAAGATTACGAACGGTCCGTTGCACTTTCCGCGGGCGCAACACGTACTCCCGAAGTCGTCGTGGTTGATCGAGTCGGCGCGGTCCGGTACCGCGGGCGAATCGATGACCAATATGAACCCGGCATCGCCCGATCCGAAGCCACTCAGCATGATCTCGCCGACGCGATCGCCGCGCTGGTGGCCGGCAAGCCTGTCGCCAATCCTGTCACGACGCCCGTCGGATGCCTGATCGCGTTGCCTCGCATAACAAATCAAGCATCGCTGTCGAATCCCTTGCCGAAAAGTGCGATGCAGAAAAGCGAGTTGCCGATCGATGCACCGGTAACGTACTGTGGCCAGATCGCCAGTCTGCTGCAGCGACACTGTGTCGAGTGCCATCGCGAGGGCGAGATCGGCCCATTCGCGCTCGACGACTTTGACGAAGTCGTTGGTTGGGCCGACATGTCGATCGAAGTCATCGACAATCACCGCATGCCTCCCTGGCACGCCGCCGACGGCCACGCGGAAATTGCCAACGCGCGTTTGATGCCCGAATCGGACAAGCAACAACTGCGGGACTGGGTCGATGCCGGCATGCCCTACGGCGACGCCAAAGAATTGCCAGAGCCCATCAAGTACGTGGACGGATGGCAGTTGCCAAAGCAACCAGATTTAGAACTGGCGATGTCCACGACGCCGTTCGAGATTCCGGCGGACGAAACAGTCGAGTACCAGTACTATGTCGTCGACCCGGGATTCGAAACCGACCGCTGGGTCAAGGCTGCCGAAGTGGTTCCGGGCAACCGTGCGGCCGTGCATCATTCGATCGCTTTCATTCGGCCACCCGATGGTGGCGACTTTCGGTCCATCGGATTGTTGTCGGCCTACGTCCCCGGGCAACGCCGCAGCGAACTGCCCGATGGTTATGCCCAGCGAATTCCGGCGGGTTCGCGAATCGTCTTTCAAATGCACTACACGCCGACCGGAAAGCCGGAAACCGATATCACTCGCATCGGTTTGGTCTTTACCGACGAGTCCGAAGTGACTCATGAAGTCGTCACACTCGGCGGGATCCAGCAGCAGTTTGAAATTCCGCCCGGTGATGCCAGCTATCAAGTCGATGGCGACATCGGGTACTTTCCTCGCGATGGCATCCTGTTGTCGATCATGCCTCACATGCACTTGCGAGGCAAATCGTTCGAGTTCACGACCGTCCGCGACGGAAAGAAGGAAACGCTGTTGGAAGTCCCCCACTATGACTTCAATTGGCAGCACAATTACGCGCTCGCCGATCCCGTCAATCTCGCCGATGTCGATGACTTGTCGTTCGTCGCCACGTTCGATAACTCGGACGACAATCCGACCAACCCTGACCCGTCCGAGTACGTGACGTGGGGCGACCAAACGTGGCAAGAAATGGCGGTAACCTTTGTAGCCGTTGCCGTTCCGCATGAACGTGAGGTAGCGAAGACCGTGGCAGTTGATGTCAGTGCGGATGCAGACAATGTCAAGTCGCCTCAGGAAACCCAACGCCGCGAAAAAGCAAAGCGGTTCGCCGCCGAGTACTTCGCTCGCTTTGACAAAAACCAAGACGATTCAATCGACGAAGACGAACTGCCACACAGTGTTCGGATCTTCGCCTTCCGATCCTTCGACGAAAACCGCGACCAACGAATCACCAAAGACGAAATCGAATCGCAAGCCTACTGGCGAAATCAATGATCGACATCGCGGAAATTGCATCGCGAAATTCGCTCGCCGGTACGCTGGAGATATGGGGCTGTAGTCATATCGGTTTGTTCAAGTTGGATTGAATTAGTGTGCGATTAGTGCTGATGAGTGTTCCAGAATTCTACTTTTAACGATTCTTGGGGACGTGAAGATCGTCAATAACAAAGCGTTTCCATTCCGGTTCACCCTTCTTTCCAAAGTTGATGAGATAGCCAACCCGCTTGCGGGCGATTCGCATGTAATTGAACAGTTGGGCTTCATGATCCGAGCACAACTCATTCATAGCTTTCAACTCGACCACAATTTCACCAAATACCAGCAGATCAGGTCGGTACTTTGCATTGAGAAGATGTCCCTTAAAGTAGATGTCGAGTTCCGTCTGTGCAACAAATCCAAATTTTCGAAGCCCCAGTTCAAACTCCAGTGCCGATTGGTAAACATCTTCAGCCATACCGTAGCCAAGCTCGTTATAGACCTCGAAAGCGGCCCCCATCAGATCGTATCCTTCTTGCTTTAACATCACATTGCATCCTTTTTTGAGAGGCGTTTTGGGGGAACACTAATCTTCACTAATCGAACACTAATCTTTGAGGACGCCGCTCAGCATTGCAGCGCACGGGGCCATCGGCCCAATCTTCGCTTCCTCATACCTAACACCTAAACCCTAACACCTACTTCCTTCCCTTGTTTTCTCGTTTAGCTAACTGGATCGTTGACCACCGCTGGATTGCGGCAGTGTTGCTTGTCGCTTGGACCGTGTTGATGGCGATCGGGCACTACGATCCTCGCCTGATCTTGCCAGAGCCGAAATTCGAACCGGCGCTGCGTCAGACGCAATCGGAATCCGCTCCGCTGCCTGCGTCGGTGGGATCCAACGTGAATCCTGTGCGTGTGGCCAGCGGCGATGTGATCGTGGTGGCTCATAGCGACGACTTTTTTACGCCTGACGGAGCGGACGCGATCCGTGATGCGGTCGTGGCAATCGAGTCGCTTGATCATGTGGACAGCGTGTTTTGGATGGACGACGCGCCGCCGCTGAACATCTTTGGCTTGCCAGAACCAATTTTGCCCGGCCGAAACGCGTCGGCAACTCGGTACGCAGACGCACGCGATCGGGCGCTGCAGCATCCCTTGGTGGCCGGTCAGTTGATGTCACGCGACGGGAAGACGTTGTTGTTGATGGTGTCGATCGATTGGCTGTTCGTCACGCAAGACAGCGACGCCACCGATCGGCTGCGCGACGTCGCCGCGGCGGCCGCGGCAAAGTACCCCGGTGCAAAAATGTCGTTCGCGGTGACAGGTGAGGTGCCGATCCGTGTCAGCCGTGCCGCCAGCACTCGGTCGAACGAACGCAAGTATCAAGCGATCGGCTACTCGATCGCGCTGTTGATCGCGTTCATTCTGTTTCGTGGTTTGTCCAGCGTCATCATCGTTGCGTTGGCTCCGACGATGGGCGTATTCTGGACTCTTGGCCTGTTGCACTTCATCGGGCTCGACGACAACCCGTTCAACAGCGTCATTGTGCCGGTGTTGTTGTGCATGGTCGGATTCACCGATGGCGTTCACATGATGGTGCAAATTCGTCGCCACCGTGCCGAAGGAATGTCGGCCGGCGATGCAGCCAAGCTTTCCATTCGCGAAGTCGGCTTAGCGTGCTGGTTGACCTCGCTGACCACCGCGATTGGTTTCGGTTCGTTGGCACTGGCCCATCACGAAACCGTTCGCGAGTTCGGGTATTGCTGTGTGATCGGCGTGTTGATGACGTTCGTGTCCGTGATCACCGTGATTCCGCTTGCCTGTGCAACGCCGCTCGGGCGGCGAGTGCATTCGGGCTATGGTAAGAATTTGATCGACCGCAATCTCAGCCGCATTTCAGTGATCATCGACTTCGTGCTGGCTCGGTCACGCAGCGTCAGCATGATCGCAATTGCAACGACCGCGATACTTAGTTTGGTCACGTTACAGCTTCGTCCCGACGAACGTTTGACCAGCAATCTGTCGGCCGGCAGCGAAGCGACTCGGGCCCTCGCCCAGATCGACCGCGACTTTGGCGGCATGGAGACCGCCGAAGTTAGCATTGCCTGGGGGAAATCAGTTTCCGCCGGCGATCCGGAAATCGGCCAAGTCGCCGATGAAGTCAACGAAGTTCTGCGAGGTGAACCGCTGATCGGAAACCCATTGTCGATTGTCAACTTGATCGCCGCACTGCCTGGCGAAGGCAAAACGTCGGCTCGCATGTCGATGCTTGAACTATTGCCGCCGCCGCTCAAGCAGGCGTACTATCGCCCCGTCGACAATCAGGCCACGGTTCGGTTTCGATTGCAAGACTTAGGCATCGCTGCGTACGGAGAAGTCTTCGAAAGGATCGAAGTTCAGTTAGCCGAGATTCAAAGTCGCCATCCTAAATTAGAGATCACCCTTGACGGCGGTGCGGTTTGGCGGTGGAAGAATCTGTATCAAATCGTCGTCGACTTAGCGCTCAGTTTGGGCACAGCAAGCTTGATCATTTTTGGCGTCTTGTCGGTCGTTTATCGCTCGCTGCGACTGGGGCTGATTTCGATGGTGCCAAATCTTTTTCCGCTAGCCATGACGGGCAGCCTGTTGTGGCTGGTCGGTATGAATTTGGAAATTGTCAGCGTCTGTGCCTTCACAGTTTGCTTGGGCATTGCAGTCGACGACACGATCCATTTTCTGACTCGGTATCAAGAGGAAACGTCATCCGGCGAAGACGAAGCCGCCGCCATTCGCCGCGCCTTCATCGGCGTTGGCACGGCGCTGGTGATGACGACGATCGTATTGATCGTTGGTTTTGCGACCGCACTGATCAGTGATGCGCGGGACCACCGCATCTTTGCCGCGATGGGTATCCTAACGATCGGCAGCGCACTGTTCGCCGACCTCGTCTTTTTGCCAGCCATGCTGGTGCGATTCGCGAAACCCAAAAGTAACAACGAATGATCGAATTCCAAATCGCAAGTCTCGAGGAACTGCAAACCTTCGCCAATCGGTTGGCGGCTATTTTACCGACCAACGTCACGATCGGTTTGGTCGGCACGTTAGGCGCCGGCAAAACATCGCTGACCCAGGCCATCGCCCGAGCGATCGGAATCGACTCGGCCGACGTCACCAGCCCCACCTTCACATTGCTGCAGTCGCATCAAGGCACCCGAGCCGCAGACAGCCAGCCAATCAAACTGCACCATCTAGACGCCTACCGAGTCACCGACGACGACGAGTTCATCGAACTGGGCGTGGAAGAACTCTTCGACGAAGACAACGCCTGGACCGTCGTCGAATGGGCCGACCGAGTAAGAACCTGCCTGCCAGACGAAACGTTATGGTTGAAGTTGACCCTAACTTCCGACTCGGAAACCCGAAAAATCGCGGCGTGGACCGACGATGCCGGGCTCACCGCAATGATCGGGTCAATGAACCGTTAGCGGGGTTGGGGTCAGGAATGGACGCGGGATGGCCGGTGTCCCCGCGACTGTTGTGGATTCTTGGATTAAACTTCTCGGATGAATAAACGACTCACAAAAATTAGCAAGTATTTGGCGTTCATTTTGCGTCATGAACCTCAATCGATTGGATTGAAACTGGATGCCGAAGGCTATTTGAACGTTGACGAATTGGTGGGGAAGTCCAACGCCACCGGAAAATCGATCACTCGCGAACAGGTTCAACAGGTCGTTGCCGGCCATGAGCCGCCGATTTTTGCGCTCAGCGAAGACGGTTCCCGCATCCGTGCTGTTTGATCGACAAGGTGTATCAAGACGATGCCTCTGCGACCCATCAAAGTTCCCGACTCCATCAAACAACTGGCCTATTTCGATGGGGCCGAGGAGCTGATTGATTCAGCGAACGAAGCGATCGAAGCGTTCATGCTGGAAGACGAGGACGTGATTGAAAACTTCGTCAACTGTGACTTCCACTTGTTCGATCAAGTTCTGACATGGATCCTTGACGAGCATTTGCTGACCGGCAATCGTTTCCTTGAATTCGGATCCGGTTTTGGTGTCGGGTCGATGTTGGCGTCGATGCGTGGCATGGAATCGGTGGGGATCGAGATCGAGCCGCGATTGGTCGAGCACTCGACTCGCGTGATCGAAGAACTCGGCAGCGATGCAAAGATCTACTGCGGCAGCTTTATCCCCCGAGGCATCGAAGGTTTGCCGGATCTGGCCAGCGACGTGGACCATGTCGATGGTGAAGAGGGCGACGTGTACGACGAGATCGGAATGGAAGTTGACGACTTCGACCTGATCTTCGCATTCCCTTGGCCCGGCGAGCACAGCTTTTTTGAAGCCATCTTCGAGGCCAGCGCCGCCAAAGGAGCACTGCTGCTGACGTATCGCGGCAGAGAAGGAATGCACCTGCTGCGCAACGAGTAGCCGGGCACATGCGGTCGGGAACCCTAGCGGCAATGCCAAGCAATTGATTCGGTTTTGCAATGGATATCGCTGGGGATATCGCTGGCGTACGGTCGGTTGGTCGCGTGCCTTGGTAAGGCTGTCTCGTTATTGAGTTTCGCAAAAAGCGAGAAAGAAAATGTGACCAGGTAACACAACGGTAACATTGGCTTCCTATTCTGGCCTCGTGATGTTCACAGCTTTTTAAGCCACAAGCACAGGAAGACTCAGATGCGTAAAACACAGTGTAGCCGAGGTCGATGGTCATTCCTGACCGCGGTCGCCTTCATGATCTTTGTCGGTTTCGCCTCGCCGGCGCCGGCTGCGACGGCAACGGAGATGCTCGAAAAGGGGATCTATACCGAAGAAACGGTCGGCGATTTAGAGGCAGCGATCCAGGTATACGAGAAAGTCGTTGGGCAGGGGAAGGATTCCATCAAAGCCGCCGCCGAGGCTCAATTTCGAATCGGCGTCTGTTTCGAAAAGCAAGGGAAAGCTGACTTGGCCGCCAAAGCATTTCAGGCCGTCATCGACAACTTTCCGACCGCGACTGAGTTTGTTAGCCAGGCAAAGAGTCGATTGCCAGGAGACCCCGAGCTGTTGGCGGTGCCATGGGGCGACGGAGATGAAACTCAGTACGAGTTGAAGTTGCAAAACGGAATGGGAATCGGCACGCAGATTTGGCGAGTGGCGAAGAGTCAATTGAATGGAAATCCGGTTTGGGAATGCAATACTTGGCAAGTCATTTCCATCAATGGTCAAAAGCACATCAGTCAAGTGTTCGCCGATCCAAAAACGTTTGCGCCAATCGAGAGCACTTGGTCACACACGTTGCTAGGCAAAGCAAAAGCCGACTACGGCAAAGGCGAAGTGACGATCCGAATGGCCGGCAAGGATGAACCGACAACGTTGAAAATCGACGGTACGAATTTTGACAACGAGCAAGGCTCGGAAGTGTTTCGCCGACTTCCTTTGTCCGTCGGATACAAGACCAGCATGAGCGTCGTCTCATCGTTAGGATCAGCGAAGGTATCGCTCGGAATTGAAGTCACCAAACTCGAAACGATTGAAGTTCCGGCGGGCAAGTTCGAGTGTTTTCGAATGCAAATCGACATTGGGCAAACCTTCTGGATCTCCAACGACGCCCATCGCTATATCGTGCGTTTCGAAGCGGGCGGTGCTTCGGGAGATCTGATACGTGCCTCCAAACTGGATAAAGGCGAAGCCACCAAGCTGGACTTCGAGGGTGTCACGGCTGTTGTGCCGGCCGGATGGTTTTCTTACTCGCCGTCGAATTCCGGCGCAAGCAAAACGAAAAAGATGTACCTGATCGATCCCGAGTGCGTAGGTGACACTCGCATCGAAGTCGGCCCCTTGTCGTCGATCAAGTCCAAGCACGACTCGCCCAGTGCGTGGATGCAAAACGCGTTAGATGAATACAAAGAACACATGCAGGGATTTACGATCGGTAAAGATGGCATCCGGACGATGAAAATCGGCGACCTTGATGCTGCGGTTGCCGAGATTGAGTTTGTTGATGGCAAGCGCAAGATGAAAGGCCGGCGGATCTGTGTGTTTGGCGAGTCGACCGCGGCCAACATCGGCTACATGGCCGAAACGGACAAATTCCAAAGTCTGGCAAAGCCGTTTCAAACCATTGTCGACAGTATGAAGGTGAAGTAGGACAGCCCGAATGCCCAAAAGTGAACGCCTCGCGTGGCCGATCCTGTTGCTGCTGATGACGGTACTCGTGCCGTCAGCGGGAGTCGTTTGGATGATGCGCGAGGCGGTTCGCAACGAACGGCTGGCGTCCAATCAACGATTGCGTGAGGCGTACCAGATTCAACTGGAGGCTGCCGGCCAGGCCGTGCGAGAGCGTTGGTCAAGTCATGCGTCGGCAAGTCAGGCACTATCGCAAAATAATGATGCCAGATCGCCTGCCCGGTTGTTTGCCGACCTCGTCTCGCGTGGCGGCTTGGACAGTGTGTTAATCACCGATGGCCAGGGAGATATCCTCTACCCCGACCCGCCACGTTCGCTTCGACGACGCACCGAATCAATCGATCCGCTTTGGCTGCAAGCCGAGAAACTCGAGTTCACCGATCGGCTGTTCGCCGAAGCTGCCCAGGCCTACACCGAACTGGCCGCGCGTAGCGACGACGCGGTGGTCAGCGCGCGAGCGCGACAAGCCCAGGTACGGTGCCTGATAGCGGCCAATGATAACGCGGCAGCAATCGAAGTCTTGCAGTCGCAGCGAACCTATTCGGCGCTTTACGACGCTGATGGCCGATCGTTGGCCGCCGCAGCCGAACTGCGTTTGCTAGAAATCATGCCGCCTCAAACGGCGGCTTGGGTCGAGGTGCGCGAATCGTTGCATCAGCGATTGGGAAACTACGACGACGTTACGATGACTTCGGCGCAGCGGCGCTTTTTGATGAACCAGTTGCCGCAGTTCACCGATCAACCCATCGATTGGCCGATGCAGGACGCCGAAGTCTTGGCAGCGCAGGCTGCCGCGACTAAGGGGATCACTCAAGCCGATGCGAGTTTGCAACCAACCAGTTTGCCTGGACTGTGGGCTCGAGCCTCGTCCGACGATCGGTTGATCGAACTGTACCGAACCGCGACACTGCGCAAAACACTGTTGCAATTGACCGACGGATCGTTGCTGCCCAGTGGTGTCGCTTTTGCAGTGACGGCGCCAACGGAAACGTCCGACCATTTGATGGACACTTCGCTGGGCGACGACATGGGCCGATGGCGATTGGGTCTTGCGATGACCGGCGGCGACCCATTCGATGATGTTTCCAAGCAACGGCGGGCCGTTCATCTTTGGATCGGCTTGCTGGTGATTGCCGTGACTTGCGTACTGGCTTGGCTGCTGGCAACCTCGCTCAGGCAACGATTGCGGTTGGCACAACTAAAGAACGACTTAGTCGCCACCGTCTCTCACGAGCTGAAAACACCGCTCGCCTCGACTCGGTTGCTCGTTGATACGTTGCTTAGCGCCGACGAAAACGACGACAGTCAAGCCAATGCGAAACAAACTCGCGAGTACCTGCAGTTGATCAGCCACGAGAACGCAAGGTTGACGCGATTGATCGACAACTTCCTAACGTTCTCGCGAATGGATCAAGACAAGGCGATTCTAGATTTTCGAACCGTCGACGTAGGCGATTTGGTGAATCAAGCCGTGACGGTTTTTCGCGAGCGCAGCGGAATCGACGACGATTCATTGCAAGTCGACGAAGTGCCCGAATTATCGGTCTCTGGCGACTTGGATTCGCTGGTCACTGCCGTGGTCAACCTGTTGGAAAACGCGTGGAAGTATAGCGAAGATCCGAGAAAAATTACGGTGACGACGGATGCAGATCAGCAGCACGTGAGACTGGCGGTGCGCGACAACGGAATTGGAATGAGTGCCCGTGAGATCGACCGAGCGTTCGATCGCTTTTATCAAGTCGATCAACGCGTGTCGCGAACGCGCGGTGGATGCGGTCTGGGGCTCGGTATCGTCAAGGCGATCGCCCAGTCACACGGCGGCAGCGTTCGGGTCGAAAGCGAACTAGGTGTGGGTAGCCGTTTTACTGTGTGCCTGCCAAAGTTAATGACGAGGACCGAATGACAAACTCACCACGCGTATTGATCGTCGAGGACGACGCCACGCTGCTTCGTGGCCTGAGCGACAATTTTCGCGGCGCCGGATTCGTGGTAGAGACCGCGACTGACGGACAATCGGGACTGTCTCAGGTGCTGGCCGCACCGCCCCAGTTGCTGCTGTTGGACATCATGCTGCCACACTTGAACGGATACGATCTTTGCCGTCGCGTGCGAAAAGCAAACTTGGACCTGCCGATCTTGATGTTGACGGCGAAGGGGCAGGAAGAGGAGATCGTACGAGGCTTGGAATTGGGCGCCGACGACTACATGACCAAACCGTTTGGCATCCGCGAACTGCTAGCCCGAGCCCAACGTTTACTCCGCTCGCACCCAGGTCAGGCACAAGATTCGGTCACGCTTGGCGACGTCCGATTCGATCGCAGCGCTCGCAGGCTAGTGCGACAAGGTCAAACGATTGGGTTGACGGCGAAGGAATATCAGTTGCTTGAATATTTCGTCTCGCATCCCCACCGCGCTCTGACCCGCAGCAACATTCTGGATAACGTTTGGGGGCGTTCGCCGATCGTCACCACCCGAAGTGTCGACCGCTGTGTGGCCACGCTGCGAGCAAAGTTGGAAAGCGAACCGAGTCGCCCTCAGTTCATCCACACGATTCGTGACGTGGGATACCGATTTGAACCAGCCGATTGAGGGCTGCCGTTTATGATTAGTTGCGCCAAATTCAGTGAAACGGTGGCCGACTTCGGCTAAACTAGACGACAGCGGTGTGCGTTTAGGGATGAGTTCGGAAGCAACTCCAGCATTGACAAACTCAAAATCACCCTCCCGGAGGAGAGTGATATCCGGATCTTATTTCCTTGCGATTCCTACCTAACTGCGGTCTAGCCACGCTGACGCTAGTAATACCCGGCTGTCTCGAACGGCCGCCTGCCTTTGACGCCTGAGCTCTGCGAAATGCCAATTCATTCTGGCTGCCGATTCGTTCTTCTTTCACTCTTGATGCTTGTGGTCTGCGTGACCGCAGATTCGGTCGTGGTCGCCGGGGATCTTCGTGATCAGATCGAGCCACTGTTCGCTAAATACTGCAGCGACTGTCACGCCGGCGGAGCTGACGAGGGTGGGCTCGATCTGGATGTCTTGGGCGACGACTTGAGTGACGCCGAGACATTTGCTCGCTGGGAACGATTGTTTGACCGCGTGATGTTTGGCGAGATGCCGCCCAAGGATTCGTCGCCCGTCGCGACCGCCGATTTGGATTTGTTTCGGCGCTTGATCGACGGTCAACTGCAAGCCGCGCATCGGAACGCCAAGGGGACGGTCTACCGGCGTCTGAATCGGCGTGAATATCAAAACACGATGAACGATCTGTTCGGCACGAATTTAGATCTGCAGGGGCTGCTACCGGAAGACGGGCGGACGGGCGAGTTTGACAATGTTGGCGCATCACTGAACGTATCGATGGTCCAGTTGCAGCGTTATTTGGAAGCGGCTGATTTGGTGATGGATACGGCGATTGCAAAGACGGTCGCTAAGCCCGCAGCAAAAGTGAAACTTGCTAACTACGCCGACACTCGCGAGGGAGAAAAGCATATCGGGACGGCTTGGAAACAGCTCGACGATGGTTCAGTCGTGTTCTTTCGTGACCTGAGCTACCCGACCGGCATGTTGCGAACGGCGGATGTTCAGACGGCGGGACGTTACAAGATCCGAGTCACGGGGTACGCCTACCAGTCCGACAAACCGATCACGTTTGCAATCGGCGCGACGACGTTCCAGCGTGGGGCTGAGCGACCGACGTTCGCCTATCGCGAGATGAATCCAGGCGGCCCGATGACGGTCGAGGTTGAAGCCTGGATCGAAGAACGATACATGATCGAACTGACGCCTTGGGGGATTAGCGACCCGGACTATCTAATCAAGAAACACGGACTCGATGCGTACCAGGGACCGGGATTGGCTATCAGCCAAGTCGAACTGATTGGTCCGCTAGTTGATGAATTTCCCAGTCGCGGACATCGCCTGATGTTCACCGGTCTGGGCCGCAACGAGATCCCGCCTCGCAATCCCGAACTGAAAGACAAGCCGTGGTACGTTCCCCAATTCACACTTCGTGACGATGCCGACGACTTGGTTCCCGATCGATTGCGCGAGATCGCGACGACTGTGTTTCGGCGACCTGCGAACCAAGAATCCGTCGACCGGTATGTCCAGCTTTATCAGGATCAACGCGCCGACGGACTTCCCGCCGAACCGAGTTTGAAGACCGCGGTCGCAGCGATCCTGTGTTCGCCCGATTTCTTGTATTTGCAAGAACCCGCTGGCAGGCTGGATGACTACGCGTTGGCATCGCGGCTTTCGTATTTCTTGACGCGAACGGCACCGGATGCGGAATTGCTGGCCGCTGCTGCGTCGGGTGATCTGACGACCGATCGCGACGTCTTGTTGAAGCACACGCGTCGACTGCTAGCGGATCCCAAGCATCAGCGATTTGTAATCGACTTTACAGACGCTTGGCTGAATCTGCGTGAGATCGATTTCACCAGTCCCGACCAGTCTCTCTTTCCCGAATACGATTCGTTCCTACAACATTCGATCCTGCAGGAATCTCGCCAGTTTTTTAGCACGCTGATCGCCCAAAATCTTAGCGTCGTGAACTTGGTCAAATCAGACTTTGCAATGCTAAACAATCGATTGGGTTTGCACTACGAGATTGATGGTGTCGATGGCCCTCAAGTGCGAAGTGTTCGATTGGTGGACGACAGCGTGCGTGGCGGCGTGTTGACCCAGGCCAGCGTCTTGAAAGTTTCAGCGAACGGAACCAACACGTCGCCGGTGGTTCGCGGCGTTTGGGTGATGGAGCGGATCCTGGGCGTCCATCCGCCACCGCCGCCACCCGGGATCCCCGGTGTTGAACCCGATGTTCGCGGCGCGTCGACATTGCGTGAATTGCTGGACAAGCATCGCAACCTTGATCAGTGTATGGCCTGTCACCATTTGATTGATCCGCCTGGGTTCGCTCTGGAAAGTTTCAACCCAGTGGGCGGTTGGCGTGATCGTTTTCGTCGACTCGGTGAGGGCGAGAAGGTGGATAAGGTCATCGACGGCCGCAAGGTCCGCTACCGACTTGGGCCGCCGGTCGATGCGACGGGGCAATTGGTAGGCGGCGAGAAATTCACCGGGTTTCTTCAGTTCCGTGATCTGCTGGCGCGTGACGAAGACCGGCTGACGCGTGCCTTCGCCACCAAACTGCTGACGTTTGCGTCGGGTCGAGAAATGGGGTTCAGTGACCGAGACGCGATCGAAGAAATTGTCGCTCAATCGAAACGGAACGGGCACGGCGTCCGCGGTCTGATCGAAACGATCGTCGCCAGCGAGCTGTTCCATTACAAGTAGTTTGCCGAGCACGAGAAGTTCGCCGGGTCACATTTCATCTTCCAAATCACCGCCACCACTACAAAAGCATCCGAGCGATCATGACTGATCAACTGAAATTGAATCGCCAAGCACGTGCGTCTGGCGTGTCGGCCTTTCCGCTTGTGCACATCGCCAAGTCACGTCCGCTGAGTCGACGGACGTTTTTGGCGGGAACGGGTATCGCATCGATCGGGCTGCCATTGTTGGAAGCGATGTCGCCGTCGATCGGGCAACGAGCGTTGGCTGTGGCTGCGGAACAGCAGCAGTCCCCGAAACGGTTCGTTGCCATGTGTGCAACGCTGGGATTTCATACGCCGTCGTTGTTCCCGGAAACAGAGGGACGCGATTTTGAGTTGACTCCCTATTTGGAAAAACTGGCCGACCACCGCGACCAAATCACGTTGCTGTCCGGTCTTTCGCATCCGCAACAGCAAGGGAACAACGGTCACGCATCCGAGCTGACTTGGTTGACCGCGGCGCAGCGTCCTGGGCTGGCCGGATTCAAGAACACCGTATCGCTAGACCAATTGATTGCCCAGCAAATCGGCGTTCAGACTCGCTATCCGTATTTGGCACTATCGACTAGCGGACGCAGCATGTCGTGGACTTCCAACGGTGTGGAAATTCCGGGAATGACGTCGCCGTCGAAATTGTTCGCGGCTCTGTTCATTGACGGCACGGCCGACGAGATTGAGGCCGAGATGAACGGTCTTCGTCGTGGGAAGAGTATTCTGGATACGATCGGCGGTCGCGCTCGCGAATTGCAGCGGACGGTTGGACGGCGTGACCAAGAAAAGGTTGACGAATACTTGACGGCGGTCCGGTCGTTGGAAAAACGGCTGTTGCAGTCCGAGGACTGGGTGCGCCGGCCCAAACCGCACGTCGATGCACAGCGACCGACCGACGTGGCCGATAAAAACGATGCGATTGCCAAACAACGATTGTTGTACGATCTGATCGTGATGGCGCTGCAGACCGATTCGACTCGCACGATCACTTATCAATTGAGCGGGATGAATGCGGTCCCTGCGATACCTGGGGTCAGCAATGACTGGCATGGTCTTTCGCATCACGGGAAAGACCCGGAAAAGATTTCCGAGTTGCAAAAAATCGAACAAGCCGAGTTCGAAGTCCTGGGTGAATTTCTGACAAAGCTTCGTGCGATCGAGGAGAACGGCAAGTCGTTGTTGGATCACACCGCCGTGATGTTCGGATCGAATCTGGGCAATGCGAGTGCCCACGATTGGCATAACTTGCCGCTCGTCGTTGCCGGCGGTGGCTATGCGCACGGCGCGTACGTGGCTCACGACGCGACTGACAACACGCCGCTTTCGAACTTGTACGTCGAATTTGCACAGCGGATGGGAGTCGAAATTGATCAGTTCGGATCCAGCACCGCGGCCGGAGTTCGCGGACTGAATCGGCCCGGCTAATTGATACGGTGCCGAAGCACCAACGCCAACGCCACCGAGTCGAAGCTGCTACCTTCTAGTCTTCGGTCCCCACCAAATCCCAACTCCCAACTTTCCTTCACACGGTTTGACAGAATGATCTGCCCACTGCCCCGCTTCGTATTTTTGCTGATTGGACTGGCCGCGATCATTCAGTCGACTTCCGGGGTCGCGGAAGAGACCGCCATCAAGCACTCGTTCTTCGTCGCCGGGCCAGTGTTCACCGGAATTGTCGGCGAAGATGGCGAAACGGTCTGGGACTCGGGGCGGGCAGGCGCCCGTGATGGTTGGGTGTTACCAAACGGCAACGTCCTGATCGCATGGAACGACGTTGTCAAAGAGTTCAAGATAGACGCGGCTTCAGGGAAGAACTCTCAAAAGACAATCGTCTGGCAGTACAACCTCGACAAAACCAACAAGGAAATCGGAACCGTCCAACGTTTGCCGTCGGGGCTGACGTTGGTCACTGAACTCGGCGCCAAGCCGCGGTTGATGGAACTGGATTCGGAGGGCAAGATTCAAACCGAGTTTCCGTTGCAACCCGAAACCAAGAATGCTCACATGCAGACTCGGATGGCTCGCAAACTTGCCAGCGGCAACTATCTGGTTCCTCACCTGTTGGCGTTTCAAGTCAAAGAATACACGCCGTCGGGCGAAGTCGTGCAGTCCTTTGCCACCGACTTAGAATCGCTGGGCGGACAAGCGGCTAAAAACTGGCCATTCACGGCGATTCGGCTGGAAAACGGCAACACGGTGATTTGTTTGACCAACGGAAACAAAGTCATCGAAGTCGACGATCAGGGCAAGGTCGTTTGGTCGGTTACCAATGAAGATCTTCCCGGGAATCCGATCGATGATGCGTGCGGTGGTCAACGTTTACCCAACGGCAACACCGTGATCGCGTCGTATCACGCGAAGGTTGGCGTCAAACTGTTGGAAGTGACGGCCGACAAAAAGATTGCTTGGACTTATGAAGGCCCTAATCGCGTCCACCATTTCCAAATTTTGACAACCAATGGGCAACCCGTCACTGGGTCACCCATGAAATGAGGATCCTTACCTCTGCGGTGCATCAAACAGTAGCCCGCCAGGTTGTCGTTTTGGGATGGGGATTCGCCTTCTTCGTACTGGGCTGTGACTCATCACGATCTGGTAGCGATCTGGCTTACCCGCAACGTGCGATCAAAGTCATCGTGCCGTTCGCGGCCGGTGGTGGCAGCGACACGTTTGCTCGGATCATTTCCACGGCGGTGGAAGAGCAAGGATTGCTCAGCGAACCGCTGGTCATCATCAACGTTCCCGGCGCTGGCGGCACGATCGGAAGCCGCCGAGTGAAAAATGCTCGGCCGGATGGCTACACGGTGCTGTTATTGCATGAGGGGATTTTGACGGCCAAGCACTCGGGACAAGCGAGCTATGGCCCTGAAGCTTTCACGCCCATTGCGGGCACGAGTGATGCGACGCAGGTGATCGCGGTCGCGGGCGACTCGCCAATCGAAAACTTGTCGGCATTGATGGACTCGGCACTCAGCACGCCGGATACCGTTGTCTTCTCTGCCAACGTTGGCGCCCCGAGTCACTTTGCTGGCTTGATGTTGGAAGCCGAAAAACCGGGGGCAAGTTTTCGCTACACTCAGACCGGTGGCGGAGCGAAACGTTTTGCAGCCCTTCAAGGTGGTCACGTCGACGTCTCGGCCTTCTCGATCGCCGAGTACGTTCAATTTGCTCCTTCCGGCATGCGGGCGCTCGCTCTGTTAGGGCCCGATCGAAACGCTGACTTGCCGGATGTTCCGACAGCCCAAGAACAGGGCTTTGATGTGATCAGTCAGAACATGCAGTTTTGGTGGGCTCCGCTGGGCACGCCGGTTGATCGTGTCGAGACGGTCGCTGCGGCCGTCTGCTCGGCAATGAACAGCCCATCGGTTGAGAAGCAACTTTCCGCGATGAAGATTGCTCCGGTGGCCTTGCGTGGCGAGGCGCTAGAGCAAGAACTTGACCGTCGCAGTCGGCGCATCACTGCGGTGGCACCTCGGCAAAACGCTGACCTGCCCAATTTTCCAATGATCGCTCTCGTCTTGACGATTGTCATCGCAGGTGTGTCGCTAGTGCGTGCTCGGTCACGTTCGCGTGCGACCGAGGCTACTTGTCCTCCGCTTATTGCTAATTGGTCGTCATTCGAATGCTTCACGCTCGTCGGGATCATGACGATTGCTTATGCGATCAGTCTCCATTCAGGTGTTTTGGGTTTCATTCCCTGCACGGCCGTCTATGCATTTGCCCTCAGCGGCACACTCGCTAAAGCTTCGGGAGCTTTGCGTCGGCCGATTCAGCCTCGAGTGGTGGCAAGCATCTTGATCGTCACGACGACCATGAGTTTCGGGATGCATTTTTTGTTCACCAAAGTCTTGGTCGTTGATCTTCCGTAAGGGGATTCCTAGGAGTCGTTTTGTTTACTGATCTGGGCACTGCTGCCGAACTGTTGTTCTCGCCAACTTCGTTGATGTTGGTGGCAATAGGCTCGTTTCTCGGAATCATCGTGGGCGCCATCCCCGGACTGACCGGCGCGATGTTGATCGCTTTGGCTTTGCCGCTGACGTTTTCGATGGGCGGCGAGCTTGCGCTTGTCTTGTTGGTGTCGATGTACGTCGGTTCGGTCAGCGGTGGGCTGGTGACCGCAACGCTATTGCGCATGCCAGGGACTCCCGCGTCGATCATGACCACGCTCGACGGATACCCGATGGCTCAACAAGGCAAGTCGGGACGAGCACTCGCACTCGGGATCGGCGCTTCGTTTGTTGGCGGAATGATCTCATGGGGATTTTTAGTTTGCCTTGCCGAACCGATGGCCATTTGGTCGTTGTCATTTGGCCCGTTCGAGTTCACCGCACTCGTGTTGGTCGCAATGGTGTTGATCATGTCAGTCAGCGGTCGATCGCTAAGTCTAGGTGTGCTGGCCGGTGCGATCGGTGTCCTGATCGCGATGCCGGGCAGTTCGCCTGCGACGGGTGTGTCGCGATGGACGCTCGGATTACACGAACTCGATGATGGTTTCAAGCTGTTGCCCGTCTTGATCGGATTGTTCGCGGTCAACCAAGTCATCCGCCAATTGCTTTGCTCCGGCAATGAAGGAGGTGTGGATTCTAAGTTGTCATTGAATCGTCGAATCCTTCACTCTCCCTCTGGGAGAGTCGAGCCTAAGCGAGGAGAGGGCCGAGTGCTGGAGTCCTCCCCTCGCTTAGGCTCGACCCTCCTTGAAAAGGAGGGTGAAGTAAAACTTCACGACCTCAATGACGAAGGCGGTAACGTTAGCCATGCGAGTGCAGAGTCTACTAGCGTCATCGATTCGGGCGATGCGTTGCTGTTTCATCGACGGGACCTGCGAACTCACGGTCCCAATTTGCTACGTTCGTCGTTGATCGGCACTTGGATTGGAATTCTGCCCGGTATTGGTGCCAATATCGGATCGGTGATCGCCTATGCGGCGGCAAAGAAGTCATCCAAGCATCCCGAACAGTTTGGCCACGGCAGCGAGGAAGGCGTGGTTGCGTCCGAGTCCGCGAACAACGCAACGATCGGCGGTGCGTTGATCCCGCTGGTTTCGATGGGCATCCCCGGCAGTGTGATCGACGCCATTCTATTAGGTGCGTTTGTGATCCATGGTCTGCAACCAGGACCAATGCTGATGCAGCAGAATCCGTTGGCCGTGCAAACGATCATGGGCGCGCTGTTGCTGGCCAACGTGTTCACGCTTCTGTTCCTGTTAGTGGGCGCCCGATCGATGGTTCGAGTCGCCAGCATTCCGCGATACGTTTTGTTGCCTGTCGTGATGATCTTTTGTGTGATCGGCTCGTTCGCACTGGCCAATCGAATGTTCGATGTCTGGGTGATGCTGGGGTTTGGTGTTGCCGGATATCTGCTTGAACGAGCCCGCATCCCGCTGGCGCCACTAGTGATCGGATTTGTGCTCGCTCCGATCGGCGAAGAACACCTCAGCGCTGGATTGATGCAAAGCGGCGGAAGCTGGCTGCCGCTAATCCAACGGCCGATTTCGATGACCCTGTGTGTGGTTGCAGCAGCTATCTTCTCATGGACACTATGGCAACGCTTTCATCGCAATGATTCCACCCACTCGAACGCCCCATGACTGACAATCGTCCCAACATTCTGTGGTACTGCACGGACCAACAACGTTTTGACACCATCGGTGCGCTCGGAAACCCGCACGTCATCACACCAACGCTTGACCAGTTGGTGGCTGACGGTGTCGCGTTCACTCACGCGTATTGCCAAAGCCCGATTTGCACGCCAAGTCGTTCCAGCTTCATGACAGGCATGTACCCGTCACGAGTACACAACACTCGCAATGGTAACGAGTCGTTTCCGAGTGAGCCGCCGGTGGTGACCAAGTTGATCGCGGAATCGGGATACGACTGTGGAATGGTGGGCAAGTTTCATTTGCAAAGTGCCGGACATCGGACCGAGCCGCGTATTGATGATGGGTTTTCGTACTGGAAGTTTTCGCATGCACCGCGCGATGACTGGTCGGAAGGTCACGACTATGCCGAGTGGGTTCGCGAGCGGGGCGGCGACCTCGATGCGATGCGGCAAAGTGACCAGCGAGTCCCGCCCGAGTTCCATCAAACGACTTGGGGTACCGAGTGCGCGATCGACTTCATTTCCAAGCAACGAACATCGGACCAGCCCTGGTTGCTGAACGTCAATATCTACGATCCCCATCCGCCCTTCGTCCCGCCCAAGGTTTATGCGGACCGGTTCGATCGTGACGCGATGCCTGGACCACACTTTCGTCAATCCGACATTGCGCATCAAACCAAGCTCGCATCGCTCGATTTTCAAGACGAGCTGAAGACACCCGAACAGCACAACGCAAAACAGGTACAAGCACACTATTACGCGATGATCGCTCAAATCGATGATCAGTTTGCGCGCATTCTTGACTTGCTCGATCAAATAGGCCAGCGAGACAACACCGTGATCATCTTCACCAGTGATCATGGCGAGTCGTTGGGCGATCACGGCTTGATGTTCAAAGGCTGTCGCTTTTACGAGGGCCTCGTTCGCGTTCCCCTGATCTTTTCGTGTCCGGCTCGGTTCCAACGTGGCGTGATCGGTAGTGGGCTGGTAGAGCTGTTGGATCTGACCTCGACGTTGATGGACCTCTGTGGCCTATCGTGCCCAGACACGATGCAGGGCAGAAGCTTGCTGCCGGTGCTGCGTGGTGAAGCTGATCCCAACCACTTGCGAACGTCGGTCCGCAGCGAATACTTCGACGCTCTGGATCCTCAGTTCACGGGCGGAACGGGAACGTTCGGAACCATGTACCGGACCGAACGTCACAAGCTGTGCATGTACCACAACAAAAACTTGGGCGAGCTGTATGACCTGCAGGAAGACCCCTGGGAGTTCAACGATCTGTGGGACGCCGCCGACCACCAAGACATCAAGCATCGCTTGATTCGCGAAGCCTTCGACGCGCACGTCGTCCTAACCACCGACATGGGTTCGCCACGAATCGCCCCGATGTAGTCGTCTCCAATGCGAAAGCTCAGTGAATCCCAAAGAACTTAGTGAGACTGGCTAGAGTTTGCTAAATCAACTTTCTTTTGATCGACAAAATCCTGCAGTTCCAACAACGACTCAAGAACGCGGTTCAAGTCCACGTCGTGGAGGGCGCACTCGCCCTGTTCTGCGATCTCCGAAAGTTCATCCAATCCGACCGTCCCGCCCGATCCTTTGATTTGGTGCAGGTGCTTTGACACGGTTTGAAGATCGCCGTTCTCATACGCTGCCATGATTGACGGCAACGTGGTGTCAACTTGTTCGATCAATTCACTCGCAAACATTTGGAGCCAGTCGTCCGAGATCATCGAAAGTTGATCGACTCGGTCGAGTCTTGCTGGTATCAAGTTCGGAGCATCGGTAGCGGCTGCCGTCGAGGAATGTGACTGCGTCGAATTTTTCGAAATCGCACCACGCAAAGAATGGTCGGAAACAATTCGAAGCAGACGGTCTAGGTCCAGAGGTTTTGTCAGGTATTGCGAGCAGCCGGCATCGCGACAACGTGCTTCGTCACCTTCCATCGCGTTCGCGGTCAAGGCAACGATCGGCAGGTCAAATCCGCGTTGGCGCAGCATCTTGGTCGCTTCATAGCCATCCATGACCGGCATTTGCATGTCCATCAAGATGATGTCCACTGCTAACGACTGGTCGGCCAGCGTCTCAACGGCGTTCTTTCCATTCGAAGCGGTGCGGACTTCCGCGCCTGAATCGGAAAGCAAGAGTGTTAGCAGTTTTCGATTGGTTTGGCTGTCGTCGACCACCAACACGCGAACGCCTCGCAAATCGACGTTTTGAAAGTCGCTGGCCCGTTTACCGCTGGTAAGGGCCATCGCTTGATCCTGGCTTAGCATCTTCGTGCTTGTGGGACATTGGATTGCCAGCTTCAAGCTCATTTGTGTACCCGAATTTTTTTCGCTCGACACGCTAAGGCAACCGCCCAACGCTTCGGCGAGTCGCTTGCTGATCGACAAACCGAGTCCCGTTCCGCCAAAATTTCGAGTAGTTGAGGTGTCGGCTTGAATGAACGGTTCGAAAATCGTCGACATCTCATGGGATGTCATTCCGATGCCGGTATCTTCGACCACGATTTCCAGCTCATTCGGAAACGTGTCTGGACCGGATGCGCGAATCACCATCGTGACATCGCCCTGTTGTGTGAACTTGATTGCGTTGCCAACTAGGTTTGTCAAAATTTGCCGCAGCCGTGTTGGATCGCTTTGGATGATCTCGGGAATGCAACCGTCAATTCGCAAACGCAGCTTGATTCCTTTTTGAATCGCCTTGGAACGAAGCGACGCGACCACATCACCAGCCACGAGTGTCGGATTGCATGGGATGGATTCGGATTCAATCTTGCCGGCTTCGATTTTCGAAATGTCGAGAATGTCGTTCAGCAAGTGCAGCAGATGGAATCCGTTGGAATGGATGGTTTGCAGGTGGGACGTACGATCTTCCTCATCGGTTATCACGCCACGAAGCAACAATTCGGTGAACCCAAGAATACCGGTGATTGGTGTGCGGATCTCGTGGCTCATTCGTGCCAAGAAATCACTCTTAGCTGCATTGGCTGATTCGGCAGCGTTCTTGGCGAGTTGCAATTTTTCGCGAGTCACGGCAAGTTTTCGTGCCGTCATTTCCAGCTGTCGAGAATGCTCGACAATCGCCGCCGTACGCTCATCGACTTTTCGTTCCAGGTTCTGGTTCAGATCGTGTAGTTGCTCGAAGCTATCTGCTTTTTCGAGTGCTGCACCGGCAGCCGACGTCAAATAGTCAGCGATCTTGATCTCATCCTTGCCGTAAAGACCGCTGAACCGTTTGTTGGTCACATACAAGAATGCCGTGGTCTGACCATTGACGACGATCGGGCTGCAAAGGAACGTGCCGTCACGATCGTTTGGAATACCACGGATGACGCAGTGTTCGCGGTCACGAACGATGGTTTGTTGACAAACGCTAACCTCGGCAACGAATGAATCATCAAAGGGCTGATTCCCGGGCATCGTGACTAAGTTCTGTTCGTTGTCCAGACGGATCAAGAAAACATGTTCGCCTCGCAGAATCTTGACCGCAGCGGTTCGAACTTCGTCGAAGATCTCTGCGGGCAAATCACTGGTCGCAATTCGTCTTCCTGATGCGAGAAGCGATTCGAAGCGGTCCAACAGTGAAATCGAACTCGTTTCGTTGATGCGCTCTCCCGCATGGAGCAATTTGGCAAGCAACTCGTTTGCTCGGTCGACTTCGGATTGGTCAACTGTCCATCCCAAATCGTCCGAAAATTCGGCATGCAGAACAACTGTTTGGGCGTGTTCGACAACCGCCTGTTGCCGGTTTGCTTCGCTAAGACTTTGTCGGAACAGTATTTCTGCTCTTCGGCGTTTTCCCGCCATCGCGGATGCGGCAGCGAGTTCGCGAAGCGCATGAGGCAATTCATTGGTAAAACGCTTGCCAACGGAAACCGCTTTTTGGGCTGACTTGATTAGCTCCTTTAACTTCGCGTCGTGAACCTGTTTGATCTTCGCCGGCGCGGTTTCAATTTGTCGACGCAGGGCCGTGCAGAGCCACGGATAGCAGGGGCTGACGTAAGTGTTACCGACCTTGGACTCGTCTGCGGATGCTACTGCTGCTCCGAGAACTTTCGCCGCTGCGACGAACCGTCCTTGGTAAAACTCCTGAACGCCCTTCGCTAATAAAACCTGACATTTCCGTTGCTCGTCGATCACATCGCGATTCAATTCGGTCGCAATCACGTCGTCGGGAACGCGGCCGATTGATGCTCGCGCCCACACGTCGACAATATTTCCGGTTGCTTGGAAATCGCCAAGTTGAATCGCTGATTCGTAATTTAGCCTTGCGAGTTGGACCGCCTCATCGAACTTGCCTGTTCGGTACAGCGACGCCGCCAATTGGTATCTGGCGATATGCACTTCCCAGTAGTCACCCGTACGTTCCAGAATCGCAACGGCCTGTCGTGCCTGATCAATGCATTCCATGAACTCCGAGAACGAGTACAAAAGGATGCTAAGGAAGTTGCGCGATTGACCTTGGCCCCACACATCACCCAGCAGCTTGCGTATCGCGAGCGAACGTCGTCCGTAGTTGGTCCCACGAGATTGCCATCGCAGCAACGTCATCGCGGGCGCATGATCTGAATACGATTGGGCCAAGAATCGGGTCGGTCCATAACATTCGGCGGCGTTCATGCCTCGCAAATGGGCCCACAGGGTAAAGTACTTGTTTCGAGTGTACCAATAGGTGTGCGCGATCTCGCTATAGATCGAAAACGCCATTTTTTCTGCCTCGCTGGGCTCGCCGCTTTTCTGTCCGCAGGTCGCTGGAAAGAGCGAATGGCGAAGCTGGCGGATTCCTTCGATGCCCAAGTTCCAAAACAATTGCGGTGTGGTGTAGCAAACCGGTTGGCCGAGTTTTTGAAGTGACGCTTCGAAGCTGGCGGCGGCTTGGTCTTTGCTTCCACGTTTAAAATGTAGATCGCCTTGTTTGAACGAAACTTTGGCCTGCTCCATGACCGTATCCGCGCTGTCTGCGGCACGATCAAGCCAATTCTGCGCTTCGTCGTACCGGCCCTGCAAAGTCAGCACTTCATTCATCATCATTTCGACGAAGTGGCGGGTATCCCGTTGGGCAAGATGCAGAGATCGTACTGCGATTTTTAGTTGAACTTCAGCACTCGCCAACGAGAAACTTCCTCGAGCGATTTTGGCGGCTTTCAGCGCACTGGGAAGCGCCTTTTCGTGCAATTGGGCAGCATCGAAATGGTATGCCAGTTCGAAGTAATGCGTGGGATCGTTCTTTTCAAGGTAGCGTCCAATTTGACCATGCATCAACTTGATGGTCTCGTCGGACAGTTCACTTAAGACCGCTTCGCGTACTTTGTCGTGGACAAACGAAAGTGCTCGGTCGGGACGACTCCAAACCAGTCGGTGCGCGCGAGCGGGCAGCATTGCAGCGTGCGCCTCTTCCGACCCCATGTCGACCAGTTCAGCGGCCGTATCCAGGTTGAAGTCTCGGCCGATGACTGCTGCTGCGGCAAGCAGTTTTTTGGCATCATCGGGTAAGTGAGAAAGGCGATCGATCAAAATTTCATTGGCGCCCTCAGCGGTCTGAAATGTTGATAGTTTTGGTTCGTCAACGATCCATCCCTGTTCCTGAGCAATCAGCACGTTCGACTCGACCAACCCACGAAGCACGGCCGCGGCCATAAACGGGCTGCCGCTTGCGAATCGTTGGACGACTTCGACGGCGGTGTCTGGCAATGGCCCAGCCATCGACTCGGCGAGTTGCTGGATGTCGTGATCCGTCAAAGGGTCAAGCGTCAAGCGATCGGTGATCGTTAGTTTTTCGACGAGCGCCCGGCTGATACCTTCATCCGGTCGCATGATCGAAAACAGCAGAAAGTGCTTTGGCTGTGTGTCGCCGATCGCCAGCATCACGCGCATCGACTGGTCGTCCATCCACTGGCAATCATCGACCGTGATCATGACGCTGCGATCGTCTGTGCCTAAACTGGTCATCAGAGCACAAATTGCCGAAACAACTCGACCTTGTCCTAGTTCCGCTGGCCCCAATAAATGCTCGCCGTGCCAGCCCAACGCACTGGCCAGCACTGGCATCGCTGTAATGACTTCTTGATGATAATCTCGCATCTCGTGCGTGATTTTTTGCACTAGAATTGGGTCGGTTGGCAACATCCGCGCCAATTGATCCACCATTTGTAGCCACACTGCGTTGGGCTGTTGGGACGCGTGTTGTGACGCTCGTCCGCGCAGGATCAAGAACTTCTTGCGAGCCGCCATTCGTGAGATTTCGTTAAGCAACCGGGTTTTTCCCATCCCCGATTCGGCGCACATCGAAACTTGCTTCATGCCTCCAGACTGTACTTCGTTCAAGCCTCGCTCGAGCGTCTCGAGCGGTTCGTTTCTCCCAACGAAGGCCGCGTCGATTAACGCCGTGCGCCGGTCGGCTATGCCAAGTACAAAGTCGGGCAACTTCGCATCGCTGTCTAACAACCCCAGGATTCTTTGCGCATCAAGTTTCGCGGCGCTTGCGCATTGGTAACGATCGCGAGGTTCTTTGGCAATCAGTTTGTCAATGAACTGAATCACCAACTTGGGCGTCTCGTCCGAATACCGTCTGGGGTCCGGATCTGCTGTCATGTGCTGATACAGGATGTCGTTGACGTCTCCGCCAAACGCTGCACCACCGGTCAGAGCGGCGTTGAGTATGTATCCAACGGAATAGAGATCAGAAGATTCGCAAATATCGTGATCGATGATTCCGGAAAGTTCTGGCGACGTGTACGAAGCGGATTCTTGCGCAAGTCGGCCTTCATTGGAGAAAACGTCGGGGCACCACAACGGCACATAGCCGCAAAGGACCGCACGATTGTCTTTTCGAATGATGATATTGGAGGGGCGTATGTCTCGGTGGATGCAACCTATCTCATGGATGCAACCAAGTGCGTCTAGAAGGTCACATGCCAATCGCATCGTCTGTTGCGATGTGAAACGTTGCTTGCGAAACTTCGACGCCAGCGAATCGCCGTCGATGTAGTGATAGACCACTCGTAGGTGATGTTCGGATGCGTCAAAGCTAATCGGCTGCGAATACGTTTCACAGCGAATACCAGACGTCAGGCGAGCTTCATTGTTAAAGCGATAGAACCCACTCTCTGCGAATAGCTTCTTAGGAACTTGACGCAGAATAACCAACTCACCCGTTCGGCGATCCTTCGCTAAGAAGCACGAAACCATCGAGTCGTCGGAAAGTTGCCGATCGATTTCGTACACGTCTGTTGCGTTGCCGGTGAGGTCGTTCGGTTCGTTAGCAGACAAGCGATGCCTCGATGATTGAGCAAGCGAATTGAATTCGCTTGCCAGTGGGCGCGTCTGACGGGGCAGCAGACGCAATTGGGAAATTGGAAACGGTTGGATCGAAACGCGATCGAGATCGCGCACTCGCTGAAACGTAACCCGATAAAGTTTGCGCTACCGAATTTTTCAGCGCGAAAATGGTAAAAGTCGATTTTCCTGTCGCGATTGTGATCGATGTGACTTTCGTGCCTGATACAAAAGGTCCTTCGCTAGTGGTTTCGGGCACAGAAGTTACTTAGCGGATTACTAATTTGCGGGCAGTCAAATCAGTTATAGGAAAAATGATGGTTACTTTGATTCAACAAGAGTCCGAAGTCGGTTGGCAAGAAGATTACGAGAACCGGGTCAATCCGGACTTGATGACCAGGTTACTGCACAACGCAGTTCCGGTATTGAAAGCCGTGGGTTGGCGTGTGACAACCGTTAGCGAGGGGGGGTGTCGATCGGAGCTTCCGCTGGCGACATCGTCGACCAACCAGCACGGGACTCACCAAGCTGCGCTGGTCTCGCTATCGGCTGACTACACAGGCGGACTCGCCCTGGCCACACTACTGCGCGGCATTCCTCTTTCGGGCATTCATCGCTGTAAAGATGAGACATCAGCATCGCTTTGGCTGGCATCCATGGATGTCAAGTATCGAAACCCTAGCACCGGTCACTTGCAAGCCTCGTGTGACATTCCAGCGGATGTCGCCAAAATGGTTCGTCAGCGATACTTTGCTGGAAAGCGAGTACTAGTGACTTTGCCGGTGATCTTTACGTCCAACGACGAGTTGGTTGCGGAGGCCGAGATGAAATATTTTGCGCAGCCGTCGATCCAGCTCAAACCGACGAAGGAAAACCCCAAGATTTCGCCGTTGTTCAAGCAGAAACTCAAAGCGTCTGCTCGAATGATCGCGGGAGTTCGGGCATCGTCCGAAGCTCATCTAACGCGGTTCGATCAAAGCCACGAACGACAAGCCGCCGGGCCGCATGGCGAATTGCTGGCCGATCGACTTAACGGTGTCTTGCCACAACTACGAGACATGGTGCTGGCCCGGACAAGTCACATCGATCGGACAGTCAAGAGTGTCTCAGGCTTGCAACAAGTCGTCATTCTTGGCGTCGGTTTGGACATGCGTCCGTTTCGGTTGTCACAGTCCTTGGGTGGGCCGACTTTCTTCGAACTTGATCTACCCGAAATGCTGGAAGAACGCATGCGAGTGATTTCGAAAATGGCCCGCGGCCACGACGTGAATCGACGGATGATTGCCGCTGATTTTAAAACCGATGATGTTTCCGAATTGTTGCTCAGCCACCCGGATTTTGATCCCCACGCCGCGACTGTCGTTGTGTACGAAGGGTGTTCGATGTACTTCACGGCCGACGAGAATGAGGAGATTTTGACCAGGGCTGGACGAGTGATGCAAAACCCGTCCAGCCGATTGTGGTCGGACATGGTTGCTGAGGGTGTGGTCAACGGTTCTCATCAAATTCCAGAGATCACAAAATTTTTAGATGGCATGGAAGAGATGGGCGAGAGATTCATCTTTGGTTGTGATCGACCAGCCGATTTCTTGCTGCGTTGTGGGTTTAACAACACCGAGACGACGTCCGCCGGTGCACACTTGAAGTCCAACGATCCGGTGTTGGGGACATATCAGTTCAGCGTCGCTTCGAAGTAAATATGTTGATCTTTGCATCGCTTTGACCGGCGTATCAGCCGTTCCCTTGATTGCGACGCAGGAAGGGGAACGGCTTTTTTTCAGTGGCGTAGCAACGGATCGCTTCGGGTTGATGTGACGTGTTTTTCGAATTCAAACGTCGATGCAAGCAGGTTCTGCCGGACAGGTGTGGGGGGTGCTGGTTTACCCATTGGACTTTGAGGGCAGATTCGCTTTAGCAAAACTTTTTTGGTCGTTCGTGCCGACACTGGAAGAGATACCGGAAAACCCGGCCTAACGATTACAGGCCGATTCAATTGGCGGGGCACATGAAAAAAGTTTTTTTGATGGCATTGGCCATCCTCTTTGTCGTTACGACTTTCAACACGATTTCCAGCAAGGCGTTGGCTCAAGGCGCCATTGTTTCGGCTGGTGGTCCGGTGCACCGCGGGATGGGCGGTGCTTCTACCGCCGCACCGATCAGCGCGTTGGGGGCACTGTACTGGAACCCAGCCACGATCAGCGGCCTGGAACACTCTGAGTTAGAGGTCGGCGTCGATGTGCTCTCGACCGACCACCGAGTGACCTCTAGTTTTGGCGGTTCGAGCGGAGAAACGGTCGCGGACCCGGGCACCTTTCCGGTGCCGAACTTTGCTTGGGTCCATCGCCTCGAAGATTCACGTTTTACACTCGGACTTGGCGTCAACGCCGTTGCTGGTTTTAAAACAAACCTACAGGCTGACCCGACCAATCCAGTTCTTGCGCCGCAGCCGTTCGGTTTGGGACGCGTCAGTTCAGAAGCGACCTTTTTGCAAATTTCGCCAGTCCTATCGATGGCGGTTTCGGAACGGATTTCTTTCGCCGCTGGCCCGATCATCACGAGTGCCCAAGTCGGTATCGAGCCATTCGTTTTTGATTCTGCAAACGCGGACGGAACGTATTCGTCGGGCAGGTCGACCAAGTACCAATGGGGCGGCGGAGTTCAGGCCGGCGTGTACTTCATTCCCAGCGAAGATTGGCGTTTAGGGGCGTCCATCAAAAGCCCTGCGTGGATGGATACGTTTGAGTACTTTGGACAGGACGAAAACGGGCTTCCTCGCAAAATGACCGCCGAGATTGATCTTCCGATGATCGTTTCGCTGGGCGCTGGCTATGCTGGTCGCGAAAACTGGCTATTCGCAGCGGACGCCAGATTCATCGACTACAAGAATGCGGATGGGTTTGGTGATGATGCGGTCTATGATGCAACCGGCGCGCTTGGCGGACTTGATTGGAGCAGCGTTTTTTCGCTAGCCCTTGGTGCACAGCGTCAACTGAACGAACGAGTTTTTCTGCGTGCGGGATACAATTACAACACGAACCCGATCAAAGACAGTGAAACATTTTTTAACATGGCTTCGCCTTTGATTTACGAACACATGCTAAGCGTCGGCGGATCCTATAACTTCAACGAAAAGCTTGCCGTTAGCGCGGCGTACTCGCACTACATCGAAAACTCTCGTAGCGGTCCTTTCGTGTTACCAGGAATCGGTGCAGTGCCTGGTTCGTCGGTCACGACCGAAATGTCGGCAGACTTTCTTAGCTTTGGCATCGTAATGCAGCAGTAAACAGTCACTGAGAGTTTTGAACTGGCTTCGGCAGGAAATGGTCTCGGACTGAAGTCGGGCATCCTCCGCTCGGCTGCGATACACTGAAATTTGCAAAACTTGCAAATTCGTAGTCGGAGACAGGCAGATGCGATCACGGTTTCAGTTTCACTTGGTGACTTGTTTGCTTGTGCTGTTGGGGGCGATGGCGGTAGTCGCAATGCCTTCGTTCTCTCGGGGGCCCGCCATCGATGACGTTGGCCCAACAACGGTGGTCGGGCGAGTCGTCGATGTCGACGGTAAAGCGGTATCGCAAGCAACCGTGACAGTGCAATCGAGGCTGCCAGCCTCGGTTTCGACTGCGACCGTTCAGGTGACTACCGATGTCAGTGGTGGTTTCACGGTTGAAGTGAGTGGCAATCCGATCGCTTTTCAGCAGTGGAAAATCGTTGCTAACACTAGCGATGGCAGCCAAGCCGGTTTCTTTCGATACAGCGGGTTGAAAGAGGCAACGGTTGACTCGAAAATCGAAATCAAGGTCGAGCCAACGAAGGCGTACACCATCAATGTGGTGGTCGCCGATTCGAAACCTGTCGCTGACGCGCAAGTGGCTATCCAGTTTGGCTATCCGCATTTAGTGGACGGCCTGAGAACGGATGCGGACGGGAAAATTTCCGTGTACGCCGCAAAGTCCGAACGTGTCGATGCGGTGATTGCGTGGAAGGATGGCGTTGGGTTTGACTACGAAGTCTATGCACTCGGTCGAGATCAAAAGTCGGACCTAAAGACGGCCGTGCCTGAGTTTCCCGGTGATGGGGAAACGTTGCGACTTGACGGTGCCTCGCCGGTAACCGTGAATGTCGTTGATACGGCAGGCGAACCGATCGAAGGTGTTCGCTTGTATCCGTGGATACTTCGCAAAGAATCGGCCAACCGCGAGTTGAACCTCAGCTACTTCACTGACGCGATGTCTCAGTCGACCGATGCGTCAGGTGCCACGACGTTTGCGTGGATGCCCAAATGGCAAACTTCCGGCGTCACGATCTGGCCGACTGCCGATGGTTACACGCGGACTCGAGCCAACTACGATCCGGCCGTTGATGTTGGCGAGTTGACTGTCACGCTCGACCAGTTGGTCACGATCCGAGGCCGAGTGCTTGATCCGGCGGGTGAACCGGCCGGGGGAATCGCCGTTCATGCGACTGGTGAAGGATACGGTTGGGATGGCGGACGCGACGTGACCAAGTCCGCCGATGATGGAACGTACGAGTTACAGGTTCCACCGGAACAGGTTTACATGGTCACCGCGTCGAATGATGATTGGGTGGCGGACGCAGTTCCAAGTTTCGTCGTCAACTCCGGCAAGCCAGTCGAGGGCATCGATTTGACGCTGCGCAAGCCGACTCGCTTGACCGGGCTGCTGACCGCAGAACCATCGGGTGAAGCGCTCAAGAACGAACGCGTGATTGTCTATCAATTTGGCGATGACCTCGGGTCCATCACAGGAGCCTCGATCGCCAATCCAGAGAATTCACGTCGCTATGTGCGACCGATGGCCGTGAACGTCACCAAGACGGATTACGATGGTCGTTTTGAGTTCTTGCTGGGGAATGGTTCTTACGACATTCGTCCACCACGCCAAGAGAAGGCTGAAGAGTTCGATGTGTCCGGCGAGGCAGCGCTGACCATCGATGTGACGACCGAGATTCAAGCGAAAATCAAGCTGACCGGAGTCGTGCGGCATCAAGAAGACGATCGGCCGTTGTCGGGGATTCGATTGAGTGCAGTTTCGCAGCGTTTCCGTGGTGATGATTGGCAAGCGTTAACGGACAAGGACGGAACGTTCGCGGTCGAGCGATTGGGTGAGCCGACTTATGTTTTAGCGATGAACGACGACAAGTCGCTAGGCGCGGTTTCTATTTTGCCGGGTGACCAAAGCACGCTGGAAATGAAACTGGAAAAAACCGGTTCGGCGTTCGGAGTTCTGCACAAAACCGACTCAGCGGAACCGGCTGCCGCAGAAAAGATTCGTTTTGGAATTCGAATTCCGGACGAAAACAATCAAACCTGGAGCAATCGATTTGGTGGCTTGGCGGTAACGGATTCAGAAGGTCGGTTTCGTCTCGAGGGGTTGGTCCCGGGTTGGGAGTACGACCTCAACTTGGAGTCTCGGCCCGACGGGTCCATCCCGAGCCTGAAAAGCATTACCATCGTCTCGGTCCTACAAGTCGACATGGGAGCCATGAACATTCCGGCGCCGCGCAAACCTTATGTGCCACCGACGCTAGACGAACGCATTGCCGGGGCGATGGGGGTGAAGGGATCGGCTCAGGAACGTTTCGATCGTGCAATACCGCGGTGCAGAATCAACAAGCAAAAGTTGTTGATAGTGCTTGGCAAACCCGATGAACCGCAAGTTCGTCAATTCATGGGATTGCGATACGAGGACAGTGATTTCCGTAAAATTCGTGACGACTTTTTGATCATGGCATTGTCCACCGAAGATCCAGCAATGGCTGCGGACGTTGAGAAGCTTTTCGAGGGATTTGACGCCAGAGTCGACGAGGAATCGATGTCTTTTTCCCTGGCCTTGGTTGATGCAGACGGCGACCTGATTGCGCACAGTTCCGAAGTCGACTTGATCGAACAAGACGAGCTATCCAAAGACGCGGTGATCGAGTGGCTGCGTTCGCATCTCGACGAACCGATCGACGCCAAAAAATTGCTCAGCGACACGTTGGCAAAGGCAAAGAAGGAAAACAAGCGTGTTCTGGTTCAGGAGACTGCGGCATGGTGTGGTCCCTGCCACTTGCTGTCGGATTACTTGGACGGAAATCGGGCGTGGGAGGCGGACTACCTTTGGATCAAGATGGATCATCGCTTCACCGGCGCACGCGAAATCATGGTGGACCTGCGTGACGGCTCGAATGGTGGCATTCCCTGGTTCGCGATCCTTGACGCGAATGGCGAAAAATTGGCGACGTCCAATCACTTTGAATCGGGTGACAACATTGGTTTCCCCTCAAGCCAACACGGGCAAACGCATTTTAAGAAAATGCTGCTCGATACTAAGATCACGATGTCGGAAGATGAAATCAGCGCGCTTGTCGAGCGACTCAAGAAAGACGAGTGAACGAATGCCGTGATTTCGTAGCGCAGACTGCCAGCCTGTTTTGCATTTTCCGACTGCTAGTCAGCGAGTGATTCGAGACTCTGCTGGATGATTGGCGAATTGCCAAACTGTTTTAAGCGGTCCTCTAGGTGAGTTTGGTGTGCGCTGATGACTTCGGCGGCTCGGTCGCCTCGACCGTGTTCACGGAACGCGTTTGCGATCCGTTTTGCGGCTGGCACGTCGGCTGGGTTGATGTTCAAAAGTTGTTGCCAATGCCCATACGCATCGTCGAATCGCTGTTGCTGTATCGCGAGGATGCACTGCGTTTCGCGTCTAGCCGTTTCCGATTGCAGCCAGACATTCAGGTCGGCGTAAAACCTGATTGGACGCAAGTGATACAGCACGAACTCGTCCCAGTAGGCGAGTCGTTTCGCGGGGTCGGATTCATTCAGTGCCAGTTCGCGCACCGAGTGAATTCGAGTCGGACGGCTCGGTGGTGAGTTCAGGATCAACGTCTGATAAATGTCACCTGCGTCGGTTTTCAAGCCGACACGAGCGATGCCGACAGCGAGTCCCATGTTTTGCTGCTGAGAAACGGCCAGACTTCGTGCAAGCAGTTTTAGTTCAGTTGCTCTTTGGTTCTCGCCAACTTTGCCCCAGCAATCGCCGGCCAAATACAGGCGAGTCAGGTCGGTGGGGTTGGATTGGAAAGCTTTGAAGAATGCGGCGGCGGCCGATTGGTAGTTTTCTTGCGCCAGGTAAGTTTGCCCGAGCAGAGTAAAGTCGTCCGGCCGTGGATCAGTCGCATTTTCGATCATCGAAATGACTGGATCGAAGCGACCGTAACGAAAGAGCGTCGTTGCAGTGCCGCTGGAAACGGTCGATCCGTCAAAGTCCGGAAACGGCCGCAGTTGTTCAATCGGCGTCTTGGCCAACATGGCGCCGTCAACGCGGTCGAGAAGTTGTCGTTGTGATTCCTCAGGGTGCCGCGATGCAAATTCACTGAGCCAAACAGACGCGTCAGCCGCAGCCGCCGGCAAGCTGGGGTCCGCGTACGCATTGTAAAAATAGTGGCGAAGCGCATCCGTGTCGTCACACCTAGAAATCGTTTGGCGACTCTCGGCGGGAAAGCCACGATCATGCATCATCACTGCTACGTCGCGCAGGTACTTTGTCTTGGCTTGCTGATCCAGCTTTGGATGATCGGCATGGTCGCGCAGTACGTTCATGATTGCCGTGACTTCGCCGTCTTTGCCCGCGTCTCGCATCGTCATCGCGACTTGGATCAGGAACAATGCTGCGTTTACGCGGAGCGGTTCGGTACCGATCGCTTTGCCGGACAACTGTTCAAAGAACTTGCTCGGGGTTGTGGCATCCCAGTTCAAGCATTCCAACGCGCTGGCGTAATCGAGCTGGAAACGGTGCCAGTAGAACAAGCGGCGCGGCGATTGGTCATTGAGCAATTGGCGAGCCGCACCGATCTTGCCAACGGAAAGCAACGCGTCCGCACCATAACGCGGCGTGTTGGGTGTTGTGGCATGTTGCGCAATCCAGGATTCTAGTGGCTCGGTCGACTGATCCGATTGCCCGCTCGCTTGACCAAGGAACGTCAGCACTGCGAGTTGTTCGATGCGCCGATGGACTGGACTGATATCGACCGTGATCGGCGGAACCGGCAGCTCTTTCGTCTTGCATACCGGTAGGTCGCGCAAAGCATCCCAGTCCCGCGACTCTAAAACCAGAGACCAGACCAGGCCGGCGTCACCGACTTCCTTGGCAAGTTTGATGGCTTTCGTAATGTCTTGCTGGCAGCGGGCCCAGTAGACGGCCAAACGCCTGTCGCTTGCTAGCAAGTCTTCGAATCGATCCGACAATTCAGCTGGTTTGCCGGCGGCTTGTTCGATCAATTGCCGATGCATTTGAAAACGAATCAATCGAAGTCGTCCTTCGTCATCGTCGACGAATTCCGCCAGCAATGCTTCGGCGACCTCGAACTGGCCTGTTCGAATGGCCAACCACAATAGTCCGCGTGAACTTGTCAGGCTCTCGCGCCGCCGCTTTCTATCCTCCTCGGGCAGTCGATTTGTGTCTGGTTGATTGAGCGTTTCGAGCAGCCATTTTCCTTGACCACTTTCGATCGCAACCTCCCACAGCGTAGGGTTTTTCAGCATCATCCGAGCTACTCGCTTCAGGTTCGGATGTGACTGTTCGTACCCTTCTTGGATCAAGTCCATCCATTGCTTTGGATCCAAGTGTTTACGAACTTCGGCTGACCGGAGCAAGTAAACGTATCCTTCTTGATCGACGATGAAGTCATGCAATTCGCCTTGCTGGACGAGCTTCCCGAACTGTTCGGCTTGTGCCAGTTCGGCGAGCAGTTTTCCTTGGTTGAACATCTGCGACACGACGGAACGCCGCTGGAAGTCAGGAATCCGCTGCAACGCTTCTGCCATCGGTTTCCAACCATACGAATCTAGAATCCATCGAGCCGCTTCGCCGTTCTTGCTGATGTCGATTAGCCGCTGTTGGACGACTGCTGGGTCGCGCGCCTCCAACAGTTTTACCAATGTCGCTGGTGAACGCTGGCTGGAACGCGGATTGCTGCGTTGATACCGCACGACGGCATCGTTGACGTAAAACGCCCACTGCTGGGACGCGATGTCGACGTTGTCGAAACGCATGGTTGCGAATCGTTGGACCACATCGAATTGGCCCATCTCGATCATTCGCTCGGCAAAGTACGGTCGCTTGCGAATGAGCGTCGAAAGCGATTCTGGGCCTTGCTGTTGCGCGAGCGAAAAAATTGTTTTCAGATCGTCATCGGTCAACAGAGTCTGCCATGTTCTTGAACCCAACAGGACGCTGATGCAGCTTGAACGTGACGGAACATCGTTGGCTGCGAGAATGCGATCGATCACGGTTCGTTGCAGGTTCTTTCTCAGGACCAGCTTGCTTAAGTTGGACGATCGGATCGCGAGCGAAATGATTTCCAGATCGTCGGTATGTTTTTCCAGTTGATCGATTAAGAAAGTCGGCAAGTCGGTCTTCATTGCGGCGTCATCGGTCGCGTACTGGCTCAGCAGTGTGGCCGCAATTTTGATTTGGAAGTCGTCTGAGTGTTTACGGCTATACAAGATCATTTGCGGAACAATCGTTGGGTTTCCGGGTTGCTTGCCCAAGATTCCCGTGCTCAAAAACGCAATCGCGAAGCGTTCGCGGCGATCTTGATCTTTGATCGAATCAAACACGCGAATGATTTTTTCGGGCTGCTTCGAGGTTGCAAACCAAGCCTCGATGTTTGCATAGCTGCCAATGTATCGAGTGACTCGGTCGGCTTCGTCCGTCGGCATGGTGTCGCACAGGCCAAGGAAGACTTCGATCGATCCGTATTCTAGTTCCTTGACGATTGCGGGACCCTGAGCATACTGCGTTGCGAAACCTCTCAGGTCCCAGGTTCGGAAATCTGATTTCAGCCGGGCCAGAAACGTTGACAGTTTCTGTTGCTGACTCAGTTGCGAGATGAACCAGGGCGTCTTCAAAAGTTCTTCAAGCGTGTCGCTGGTTGGATTCTTTTTGTCCGTGGAGATTATGTCAAACAGATTCCAGCCCAGTTCAGGTTGTTTGAGTGCGACGGAGGGCGGCAAGTTTTTGACCAAGCTGACCCAGTTGCGGCGTTCGCGACGCCAGGCAACATCTTTCATCAAAATGCTGGTGGCATCGGCAATGTCGGATCGCAAACAATTTGTCAGGTCTTGGGCGGCAACCGCAGGTCCCAGTTTTTCATTCGACAGCAGCCCCAACGTCATTCGTGTTGCCGTCGTCGGCGGTTGGCTAGCGACAAAGTCAACGATCTTCTCAGCGGTGGATGTCGGGTCGGCAAGGTCATTCCAACTGCGGCTAGAAAAACACGCGAACGCGAAGTCTCTGCGATGGTTTTCATTGGTAACACCGCCTAACGCATGCAAAAACGGTTCGGGTTGTCCGTCTGCTTGAAGCCACTGCCCGACCACATGCGATTCGCCAAGCTGTCGATGAAACTGCAAGCGAGCTTCGTCGTCCAACAGCAGGTCGCTTAGCAGTAGCAGGGACGGCAGTCCGCCTGCGGCGATATCGTCCGCGAGTTGTTGGCTGGTTGATTTCGTTCTCAGCGCCGAGACGATTCGTGATTCCTTCAGCAACTCGCGAATCGATTTCGCGACCGCCTTCCATTTGTTTTGTTTCACCAAAGATTCGGCAAACCAGCGGCTTGTGATCAGGCCGCTGACGCAGCGATCGCGGTCGTAGCCTTCAAGTTTCTGAGCAAAGTCCCAAAATTCGATTGCGGCGCTGGGTTCGTTTTCGACCACGTCGGCAGGCAAGTTTTCGATCAGTGAAAGGTAGAGGTTGCGGTCCATCCAGGCCTTGTCTTCGGCTAGCCGTTTGAGTGCTACGGCGACTTCCTTGTTGCGGGACAGGTTTTCGGCGAACGCCTTTCGTGTCATCAGCGTTTGACGAGACGATGTACGCAGATCCTCGCTTTCAAACGAATCGATCAGATCGTTGAGTGCGTCCCATCGTCCGCTGTTGAAGATTGCCGAGATGGCGTCATCGCTGCGCAAGATTTGTTCCATGATTTGGTCGAACAATCTTGACGAGATGCCTTTCGATTTAAGGTTTAAAATCAGGTCGACGCGGTTCCCGGCAATCAAGTGATCGACCACAGCCTTGGACGAAAGATACTCGCCCAGCAGTTTGGCGTAGCTCGAATCTTCTCTGCTAATTCCATCACGACCGACAATCAGCAAATCCATGATCGTTTCAAAATGCCCGTCGGCGATTAGTTTGGGCAACAATTCGTGATTTCCGACCATGCCGCTTGTCAACGAATAGCGGACGGGATCGGTGTCGAGGGCGAGGCAGAAGTTGATCAGCGAACGACGTGATTCCGGTGTGTCGAATTGGTCCGTGAATGAGGCCGAGCGCATCAATGATGTCAGCGTCGAGTTGACTTGTGTGCTACTTGCATGGTCGCGAATCGTATGCAGGAATTCGATCAACCGTTCTTGCTCGGCAAGTTGTGCGGCAAACGTTTGGTTCCGTATTGGTGCGTAGGTTAATTCGCGTAGGAAATTTGCGTCGGTGTCTTTTGCCAAGTCAATGATGCGCTGCATGGACTCGCGCGAGTGTTTCTTGCCGAACGCCAAAGGAGCGTTGTACGTTTTGAGCAAGGTCGGAAGGTGCCAGGGTTGGGGCGGTCCCTGAGTGATTTGTTGCCAAATCGCGCCGATGGCCTGTTGCGGCAATTCGCGAGTGCTACGCGAGCGTTGGCTCAGTCCGTCGATGAAGCCATTGATGAGTTGCTGCTGTAGGTCAGTGTCTTTGTTCTTTTCGATCAACGATAAGATTTCGTTTTCGTTTTTCTGTCTTGCCCAAATGGGATGCGAAGCCGACCGTCCGATCACATAATTCGCATGGACTGGATCGTCGGTGGATGCACAGATCTTCAGGATCCCCTCGTCGCCCAATTTGTTGTGCAGTGTTTCAAAGATCGGCGGCGCATCCAGAATGTAGTCCAGCAACGTGAATTGCCCAGCGGAATCGAGACTGTTGATCGTTTCTACAATGTCCAACGTTGCAGGCCGATTAACCGATAACCCGTATGTCGTGTTTGACGCGAATCGATTCAGCGACAAGGTTTGCGCGAGCAATTGTTTTTGCCGACTGTGACTGGGCTCGCCAGCAATCAACGAAATCCAAAGTGGCAGTAATGCTTTGGATGTGATTCTTTCCATAGCTTGCTGATTAAACCGCACCACCGAGTACAACGCGAATCGATTGTCGGGCGGACACCGGGAAAGGATAGCGATGACCTTTTCTAGCCAGGCGTCATCCGAGCGGTTGCGGACGTGCGGCGAGGAAAAAATCCTGCTTGTCATGTCAATCGATTCTCTACTCGAAGTCGTGACTGCAATTTCGATCAGTTTCAGAATTTGTTCGTCAATCTGTTCCGACGGCGGTTGCTTGGCCGCCGCGTTCAGAATGGACATCACGACGGAGTAGCGTTCGTGAGGCTCGGCTGGTTTTAGCAGATGCATGACCGGTTTCATGAAGCCTTCCTTGGCCAGAGTGATTAGTCCTGCGGTCCGCTTCGCCGAGTTCATTTCGGAAACTAATGAGCGAGTTAGGTTTTGGATTTCCTTGGGCATGTCAGCCGTTAGACCGAGTTCGAATTTCTGCCGGATGCTTGCGATTCGAATCTTTGCTTCCAAGCTAGCTGTCTTTGATCGCTCGATTAACATCGGCTCGATTGACGGCCCCATTTGCCATAACGTTTGTTCGGCGGCTTCGCGGGCAAGAAAGCTGCGGTCGGCCAGACGGTCAATCTGCTCGTCGATGATTCGAGTCTGCGACGCGGACGTCGCAGGGGTCTCTTGAGCCCACAAATCTTGTGTTGAAATGTCGGCGAACCAGATTGTTGCAGCCCAGCCAGTTGCGGCAACAATTAGCAGCCTTGAAACCAGAGTATTCACAAGCTCACCGCCTAGTTTTATGGCCCGATGACGGGCACGAGTGATTCATCACTGATCCATCTTTCGCAACCGTTTTCTCGACCGTCGAAACTCTCCGTCGGCCAAAATTGCGATCAGTTCAGACGCTATCGGCCGCCATTATAAACCAGCCACGGTCGTCGAATCGGACCTAGTGGGCGTCGAAAGTCTGCCTTGACTACGGGCTTCGTTTGAGGTGGCAATAGCAAGCCGGGGGTTTGCGTCCAGCCGAGCGGCTGTATCGCGTAACTTCAATCCCGTCAAAGGCAGTTATGCTGCCCGTTAGTTTGGGACTATGTTCCTTAGATTGCGATTGTCGATCGCTTTGTGGCGAGTCAACTGATGTTCGCGTAGACTTGCCCGCATGTCTTCAACTACGACACGATTGATTCTGGTCACGGACCTTGATGGTTGTTTGCTGAACAAGCACGACTACGACTGGTCGGCTGCTGCGTCGACTCTGGAAATTTTGCGTAAGGCTAAGATTCCGGTGGTGATGAATTCCAGCAAGACGGTGCCAGAGATGACTCAGTTGGCGATCGAGTTAGGTCTTCAGGGCAGCACCTTTATTTCAGAAAACGGAGCGGTCATCCGCTGGGGCGTCGACGTCGCTCAGTGGGGGACGGGCGAACCGGTTGATGAATCGGAGATCATTGGCGCGTCTCGCAAAGACATTTTATTGGTACTGCAGGAATTGAAGCAGCGATTTCAGTTTCGATCGTTTGCGGATCTCGGCGTCGCCGGCATCATGGAACAAACTCAATTGTCCGAGGCAAAGGCGAGTCTGGCGTTTGATCGCCAGGCGACGGAGCCTCTGTTGTGGGACGACACGGACGAACATCTTAGCGAGTTTGGTAGCATCTTAAGTCGTCATCAGTTGACGCTTACCAAGGGAGGGCGGTTTTGGCATATTGCTGGCCACACGACCAAGGGCAAAGCGATGCAGCGAGTTGCCCAGCGCATGTCCGTGCCAGAGTCCACAACGATTGTCGCGGCCGTCGGTGACAGCCCGATCGATCAAAGCATGCTGGACTTGGCGGACGTTCCAATCGGTATCCCAACCGCGAATGGATTGGGCGTTACCGTTGACCGCAAGCGGGGAATCGTTGCTACACGGCAAGGTGCAGTGGGCTGGGCCGAAGCGGTAACCAAGTTGCTTTCGCGAATCGAAGTCCCGTTGACTGAAAACTGAATACATCACTTGTTAAATTGGGCGGAACACAATGGCAGACTTTGCGCAGAATGGAATCATCGGAACGCTGCACAATTTGCGGAATCGTTCCACCGACGAACTCGAAACTGAATTGGTTCAGTATTCGAAAGAGACGCCGATGTCTCTGTTGTTGCCGTGCTTGTATTCCGAGTTAGAAGGTCCAGCGATGGGACCGATTGTCGACGAGTTGGCGAAGATTCCGTATCTAAGCGAAATCATCATAGGGCTCGATCGCGCAAACGAAAAACAGTTCGAAGCGGCCAAGCGATTCTTTGACCGATTGCCGCAGAATTACGTCGTGCTGTGGAACGATGGAACGCGATTGCGACATGTGGACGCGGCGCTGCAGGCCCAAGGGATCGCACCGACAGAGCCAGGTAAAGGACGCAACGTTTGGTACTGTCTCGGTTACTTTTTAGCATCGGGAAAATCGAAAGCGATTGCACTGCATGACTGCGATATCCTGACCTATGACCGCTCGATTCCTGCGCGGCTTTTGTACCCGCTGGCGCATCCGTCGTTCCACTATCAATTCTGCAAAGGATACTACTATCGTGCGGCCGATGGGAAATTGAACGGTCGAGTGTTTCGGTTGCTTGTCATTCCTTTGATCCGAGCCCTGAAGACGGTGCTCGGACGTATCGAGTATCTCGATTACATGGGTAGCTTTCGCTACGCCCTGTCCGGTGAATTTTCGATGCGATCGGAAGTCGTAACGTCGCTGCGTTTTCCAAGTGACTGGGGGCTGGAAATTGGTACGCTTTCGGAAATGTACCGTAACTGCAATCTGAACAGCATTTGCCAAGTCGATATTGCGGACGCCTATGACCACAAGCATCAAACGGTTTCCGAAGACGACAGCAGCGGTGGACTTCATCGCATGGCCAACGACATCTGTAAAGCGTTCATTCGCAAGTTAGCGGTTGAAGGTGTGGTGATCAGCAGCGGCATGATTCGAACGCTGAAGGCTTGCTATTATCGCACGGCGCTTGATGTCGTGGATCACTATCACAATGACGCCGTGATGAGCGGCTTGACTTTGGATCGTCACCAGGAAGAAGCGACCGTCGAGCTGTTTAGCCGAGTGATCGTGGCCGCAGGTGACGAGTTCCTTAATCGTCCCGATGAAAGTCCTTTCATTCACAACTGGTCGCGTGTGACCAGTGCTGTGCCCGACATCTATGACATGTTGCTAGGTGCAGTCGAAGCTGACAACGCTTGATCAATCTCCTCAACTGGCACTTGTTGATCAAGCGAATGTAACCAAATCCGCATCGAGTAGTAATTCCGATGGTTTCACCTTCTAGTCAAGACGACTCGAACGTCCGCTCGCAACTTTGTCAGCACCTTCGTTTTTTGTATCCGGAAGCGAACGCCGAGGAGCTTGCTGATTCGGTCATTGCGATCTTTGATGATTTTCAACCACAGATTCCGCTTCCGCTGAATCAATTGTGGTCCGAGCAAGATTGTTTGCTGATCACTTATGGCGATTCGATCGTCGATGGTGATGTGGCACCACTTGAAACTCTTGATCAGTTTCTAAGTCAACATTTGCAGGGTGCTGTCTCCGCCGTGCACGTGTTGCCGTTCTGTCCGTTTAGTTCGGATGATGGCTTTGCCGTGATCGACTATGCGCAGGTCAACTCAAAATTGGGCGATTGGTCGCAGATTTCGTCAATTTCCGATCGCTATCGTTTGATGGCAGACATTGTCATCAACCACTGCTCGTCGCAAAGTCAGTGGTTCCAGAATTACTGTGACGGTGTCGAACCTGGTGCGACGTATTTCATGGAAGCAAGTGCGGGTGACGATCTTTCAGCGGTCGTTCGGCCTCGTGCGTCACCACTACTTCGCCCGACCAAAACGGCCAACGGGCTGAAGCATGTTTGGTGCACGTTTAGCCATGATCAAGTCGATCTTGATTTCCGAAATCCGCAGGTCTTGCTCGAGTTTTTGAAAATCGTGCGACTGTATTTGCAGCAAGGCGTGAGCATCTTTCGGCTCGACGCGATTGGGTTTTTGTGGAAGGAATCCGGGACAAGTTGTATCCATCTTCCGCAGACACACGAGGTCGTCAGGCTGATCCGTACGGTCACGGATTCGTTTGCCCCGGGCACGTTACTGATCACCGAAACCAATGTTCCCAATCACGAAAATCTGACTTACTTTGGCAATCGCAATGAAGCACACGTGATCTACAACTTCAGCCTTGCGCCGCTACTGGTGCACGCGCTATTGACGGGGAAAACGGAATATCTGAAGCGATGGATGATGAGCATGCCACCGGCGCCGGTGGGTTGCACCTATTTGAACTTCACTGCGTCGCATGACGGGATTGGGATGCGGCCGGCCGAAGGATTATTGTCCGACGAAGAGCAACTGCAGCTTGTCGAAACGGTACGCAGTTTTGGTGGCAAGGTTTCAACACGTCGCACCGAGGGTGGCGGCGAACGAGTTTACGAACTGAACGTAGCGTTGTTCGATGCGTTGCAGGGGACGGTTGCCGGAACCGATCAGTGGCAGGTCGAACGGTTTCTGTGTTCGCAAACCGTGATGATGGGATTGGAGGGAATCCCTGCGTTCTACATTCACAGCCTGCTAGCGACGGGCAATGACCTCGATGGTGTGGCGGCGACGGATCAGAACCGGAGTATCAATCGGCACAAGTGGGGATGGTCCGATCTGCAAGAACATTTAGGCGATGATCGGTCGGTACACGCCCAGGTCTTTCGCGAGCTGACACGTCGTATGCAACTGCGTCGTCGTCATGCTCCGTTCCACCCAAACGCGACGCAGTTCACGCTTCAATTAAGCGAACCGTTCTTTGCCTATTGGCGTCAGAGTACAGATCGCAGCCAGAGCATCTTTTGTGTTTACAACATGACGAATCAGGTTCAAGAGCTACGGCTGTCGGACTTGAATCTGATTTCTACCGATGTCTGGTACGACGCGATATCCGGTTTGCGGTTTGACGAGCAAACGAGTGTCCTGGAATTGACTCCCTATCAGTCGCTGTGGATCACGAATCGCTAGCGGTTGGAGAGATTTTTATACGGCCCTCCCCGGCCGCTACTGCGTCCGACCCTCCCGCAAGCGGGAAGGTGATGTTGAGCTTGTGAATGTCGGAGCTATTTTCCGCTCATCGCAAAAACGAAATTGTTTTGGTTTTTCGTGCAAGGTTTCTCGGTGGCTTAAGATGATAGCCCCAGGAGACCTACTTGACGTGATTAGTCCAGAGACACGAGCGAGCTTGATCCTGCGATTGAGCGACCCGGCCGACGATTTGGCTTGGGCTGAATTTTTGCAGGTTTACGAACCCATGCTATTTCGGCTCTCGTCGCGTTGGGGGCTGCAGGAAGCCGATGCGCGCGAAGTGGTCCAAGAAACTTTGCTGGCGGTCGCTAAATCGATCAACAACTTTTCGGATGATCGACAAGGCAGTAGTTTTCGCCGCTGGCTGTCCACGATCACTCGCAACAAGTTGGCTGATCATTTAGCCAGTCGATCGCGTCAAGAATCCGGCAGCGGCGATACCGACGTTCACCGATGGTTGGACCAACAGGCCGACGACACATCATCGGCCAGTCTTTGGGACTGGAATGAAAAACGACAGGTCTTTGCTTGGGCGGCCGAGAACGTGCGTTGTCAGGTGAGTGATCCAACCTGGCAGGCTTTCTATCGGACTCATGTCCAAGGCGACAGCGTCAAGCAGGTTGCCGCCGACTTGGGAATGCATGAAGGGATGATCTACGTCGCCCGCAGCCGAGTGATGTCACGGCTGCGTAAGGCAGTCACTGCGTGGACGGATACCGCTGATAGGGAATTCGCTGACCAGGATTCCTCAGGCGAGGTGTCGTCATGAACTGTGATGAATCCCTTTTGCACGCATTCGTCCAGCAAAGCATTGATCCCGGTGACGACGTTGAATCGATCGCTAGCCATGTTGAAGGTTGCGTTCGCTGCCAACAAACGCTGGCCGACTTGGGCGGCGAAGCCCATTGGTGGGACGATGCCAAAGAATGGTTGTCGATTCCAGCCGACGGCGCATCGATGTTGGATGCGTCACATCCTTTGCCGCCCATCGACCTAAGTTTTTTGGATACGCCGACTCATCCCGAGATGCTTGGCCGGATCGGTCGCTATGAAGTCGAGTCGGTGCTTGGCCGTGGCGGGATGGGCGTTGTGCTAAGGGCGCATGACAGTGATCTGCATCGTACGGTCGCGATCAAGGTCTTGGCACCCGAGTGGGCTGCGTCGATACCGGCAAGGCAGCGATTCGCCCGCGAAGCCCAGTCCGCTGCCAGCGTCGCGCACGAAAACGTGATTCCGATTTACAACGTCGAAGCCGATGCGACATTGCCGTACTTGGTGATGCGTTACGTGCCCGGCATGACGTTGCAGCGATGGGTTACGTCGAACGGGCCACCGGATGTTGCGACGATTTTGCGAATCGCTGGGCAATTGGCCGAAGGCTTGGCGGCTGCTCATCGTCGGGGGCTTGTTCATCGCGATATCAAGCCGGGCAATGTGATGGTGGGTGAAAATGTTGACCGAATCTGGCTGACTGATTTTGGATTGGCACGTGCGGCTGACTCGGTGACGTTAACGCAGACTGGCATCATTACAGGGACGCCCAATTACATGAGCCCCGAGCAGGCTCGCGGCGAAAATGTGGATCACCAAAGCGATTTGTTCAGTCTCGGTTGTCTGCTTTACTTTTTGGCGATCGGACAACCGCCGTTTGAATCGGAAAACACGCTCGCGGTACTGCACCGAATCGTCACCGATGATGCTGATTCATTGGCGACCCATCGTGACGATCTGCCGCCTGCGTTTGTGGGGCTGGTCCAGCGGTTGCTAAGTCGCCCAAGATCGAAACGCCCCGCTGATTGTGATGCCGTGATTGACGCGCTGAAGACATCGCAAGTCCAAGTCGAAGCGGGGCAAACAGCGAGAAAACCGATGAAAAAGGGTACACGCCGGTTGTTGATGGCGTGCAGTCTTGTTGTGTTTGTGGGCATCGTCGGTCTTGCGACGTCGTGGTTGATGCTCGATTCGAGTGGCAGGGCGATTCGGTTCGTTGAGCCTCTTGATCTACTCGACCAGCAATCGCAGTCCGGCGGCCAGCGGCCAGCGGACATTTCGATTAGCCCCTACATCGCGCAAGCAGCCAGTCAAATTGAAAGCTCGGCTATGCTCGATTCTCGGCAATTGGAAAGCCGTATCGAACGGATCGAGGCACTGGCTGACCGGTTGAAACGAGCTGATTCCGTCGTTGCCGTTCCCGTTACTCAATTGCGCAATTCAAATTGGCAGGATGAAGTCGATCGTTTGGAAACCATGATTCAAATGTCTCGGCAAAGATGACAACAAACTCTTCACTCGATTCAAACTAGGAGCTACCTATGCAACGTTTATTCGTTTTGTGTTTGTGTTTCGCGGCTACCACCGCTTGGTCACAAACGCCACACGCCGAAACAAAAAAACGACCCGGCACATCCATGCAGCCCATTTACAATCCGTTTGACCAGCCGATCGACTACGGCATGGGGATGGAGATGGGGATGGACGACATGATGGGCATGGATATGGGAATGGGAGCTGAGCAGAAGCCGAGCCAAGATGAACTTTTCCGTGCCAATCTGCCGCGTGCGATCCAGATACTGAAGGAAGCCAAAACGCCTGAAAACAAGAGCACCTTGCAGGGCTACATTCGCGAAGCGTTCGAGCAGCGTTACGACCGGATGATGAGCCAGCGTCAGAAAGACATCGAACGACTGCGTAACAGTTTGGCTGAACTTGAAAGCGATCTGAAACGCCGCACGGCCGCGAAGGACCGTGTTGTGCAACTGCAGCTTCAGAGCGTTCAATTGGCCGCCGAAGGTTTGTTGCAACTCGACGATCTGCAGGGCGTTGGACGTGGCAACGAAGGCAACGAAGGATATGGGGGCGGGGGTGAAATGGGTTACGGCGGAATGGATGGTGGAATGGGGTTCCAATCCCGGTAAGTTTTTGCTGGTCGCTGATCCGTCTAGACCCCTCGACGTTGGTCAACAATCTCGATTTGCAACTGGAATGATCCCGGTAATTGGGACGGCAGAACGTTGCCGGCGACGTCGACAATCTAGTTGTCGTTGACGGTGACAAAGTACTCGTCGGAAACGTAGCCGTCTGGTCCCGGTGGAAGCACCAAAGTGTCACGGCTGTTTTTACGCACTGGACCCTGGCTTCGTTGTCTTCAAACTGCAACAAGAAATGAACTTCACCCGACTGCCTGACGATGGCCGTGGAAGTCAGCAACACTCCGGTCGGCGGAGCTCAATGTCTTAAAACAATTTTCCTGTTGTGTCGAGTAATTCATCCACCATCTCGGACCAAGCCACTTTTTCGTCGCCGAGCAAAGGAAGCAGCACGGATTTCGGGCTGCCTGCACTTGCACTGGTGGATGGCGGTGGAGCCGGAACGCCGAAAGGTAAGAATGTGAACTGCGACACGGAGGCATAGTCCGTATCGTCACCCAACAAGAATCCATCGCCGTTGATATCCGAAAATGGATTGTATTCAGGTCCACCGGCAAACGTGAATTGCTGAGCTGCGATCAAGTCGATGTCATCACCCAACAGGAAGTCGTCGTTGGAAACATCACCAGGAAGCAGGTCGATGCGGAAATTGAAGTCCCCACCTTCAGTTGAATCACCCGAAACCGCACTTGCCGAGTCGACCCATTCTCCGTCGAGCGAGTTACCGGCCGTATCTTGAACAGTATCGCCAATCGCAAGCAGTAGTTTTTCTGGCCCAAACGTCTCACCACCTAAAAGGCTGATGGTTAGTAGGTAGGGACCAGATCCACCACCGTTGGAATAGGATGTCGATAATCCAATGGTTGATTTGTAATCCGGGATGTTAAGCCCCATCAACGAGAGGTTCCCCAAGCCAACGTCTGTACCGCCTTGTTGTTGGACCTCTTCGCTGAATTCAACAACGATTGTATCTAGATTTGACCAAGTGAGATTTTTCAATTGATCAGCGCCGGGCAATGATACGCCTTCCGAGAATCCAGGGTCGCTAAACTGCAAGAAAGCGGAGCTCCAGCCGCTTCCCGCGATTTTTACGTCGGTGATCGTTGGCGGAATTAGATCAGGAGCGAGGGAGAAACCACTTCCGACGATTATTGATTCGGTCGGTATCCGTTGATTGTTCTCGTCAAAAAAAGCGAAGAAGTTCGCATCGAATCCACCGCTGACCACTTGTCCAATTTCAGTCAGCGATGTTATCGATGCCGTCTCGTCGACCACCAAGCTGATCGTGAAGAGGCTAACAGGCTGCCCTTCGACTAAGGACATTTGGCCAACGGATCCTGCTAGCCCGAAGTCAGCAGTGAAGGGAGAGTTGAGCGGTGCAACGGCTTCTTGAGAAAAGGCGGCGTTTGGTTGGAAGTCGGCGAGAGACCCGCTAAACGTGGCACCCGGTAGATCAAACGCAAACGGAATGTTCCAGGATCTTAATTCTTGTGTTCCACCAGTTGCGGTGACGTAGAAATCGAAGTTGTAGGTTCCTGGGCCGAAAAACTCTTCTACTTCGCCAGCCAGTGTCAGCGTCTTGCTTGTGTCATCATCAATGATGGCAGAGGATAAGCTCGCAAGCGTGAGCCCATTATAGGCCGTGTCGATGGAGCTGACTGAGATCGATATCAGCCCACTGTGCGGTCCCTCAAACAAGGAATCGTTGAATGCGGTGACGTCGACGACCTGAGCGATCAATGCGTTTGCTGGCGTGAAAATACGGGTGACCGCGGTTCCTCGGCCGTTTCCCAGATCCAATTCGTTATCGGGGGTGATTATGACGGTCACGGTTTCGTTTGGAATCGTGTCCAAGACCACGGTAAAGGCGTCCGCGGCACCACCCTCAGTTACGTTTGTAATTCCACCGGATTGGACGACCGTTACGCCTGCGTTGTCATTGTCCGTAATGTTCACTTGAAGATTGGCGATGCTCAGATTGTTAAAAACCAAGTCAGTGCTAGATGTTGATATGGAAATCACGCCCGAGTGAAGTCCTTCGGCAACCAAGTCATCGACTGCATTGACCAGAATCTGAAACGGGGTCGTCGCGGTACCGGCAATGAACGTGCGATTGATCGCGATCCCAGGGCCGTTGCCGAGATCCAGCTGAACGTTGGGAGTCAAGGTGACCGTGACATCCGACGTCGGCACGCCAACGAGAGTAATTGAAAAGCTGTCTGGAATCCCGCCTTCTATCACATCGGTGGCACCGTCGGTTTCATTGACGACGACTTCAGCGGGCACATTTTCGAACTCGTAATCCACGACCAGTGGCAGATGGTCACTAGCGCCGCGAAGCGCCTCTAGAACATTGGCCGCCGCACCGGATCCCGTCAGAATTCCATTCAAAGAGTGCGTGCCGTTGTTGCCGAACGCTCGATAAGATCCTGGGATGTAATCGAGGCCGCCGGCCACAAAGAGTTCTCCGCTGGCGAGTTGCAAGTCGAAGCGATCGTCCATTCCGCCGCCGCCGCTGGGATCCTGAGTATGGATGCTCTTGAACGCGTTATTATTCGTCCAGTTACCCGGCGAATTTATGGGGTCGAATACTTGACCTGCGCCGCTAGCGGTTAGGTTCGTGTACGCGCCCTCGAAGCTGTTCTTCAGGTTGAAGTCACCGACGATCAACACGTTTTCACCTTCGCCCAAGGCGTCCGCGTCTGTGCGTATCAGGCTGGCCTCAACGGCTCGAGTGCTGGCGTCGCTCGAGCCGGAACCAGCTTTTAGGTGGGTCGAGTAGATGTAAAAATCTGAATCTTCGGATGTGGCCGCGATAGGCTGAAAATGCCCTCGCATTGGAGGACGTGTGAACGAACCTGTTAAGTTCTTTGTTCCCAGCAACTGTAAAGTTGTCGTGTTGTAAACGAACCCGAAAGCGAGTCCGCCATAGGATGGGGATAGGTACCGCGCGTAATCGTCAGTGTAGAGCGAGTCCAGGATGCTCTCGATACTGTTGATCGAGCTAGAATTGGTCTCTTGCAATACCAGCAAGTCAATCGGCTGGGTCACGCCGGCCTTCGTCTCGTTGCCGATCGCACTTAGGATCGTGCTGTAGTGGCCCACCGCTGTTGCGTCTGTCGGGCCGCCTTGCAAAACGTTGTAGTTAACCACGCGAAGAGCGGTCAGCAAACGACGAAACTCGAGTGATTCAAACAGAACAATTCGGCGCCTATTGCAGCGATTGACGTAACGGTTTTGGGGAATCGCAGAACCTTGTCCAAGTCGAAGAAAGCGAATCATTAGGCGCTGCTGAATTAGGATCGAAAGATTCGATTCTGCGAAAAATGCAGATTAAGAAATAAAACGTCCGCCGAGAGCAAAGCCCTCGGCGGACAAGTCATACGAAGTAAGCTGAAAAATCAGGTCTACTTTTGGGTTCTGCGGCGACGCATCCCAACGGCTGTCAAAGAGACGGCGGCAAGGGCGAACACCGATGGCTCGGGAACTGCACTCACTTGAATACCAAGTGACGGCGATCCAAGAGTCAAACCACCGTTGCCTCCACTTTGGACACCGCCGGAAGTGGCGAATTGAAAGAAGTTCCTGTCAAAACCGGTGTCGATGAATTGACCGACTTCTGTCAGCCCGAGCGGTGCGTTCGAAATCGAGAAGACGATCTCGCCCACTTTGACGCGTTCCATTGCGAGTACGGGAATCGCGCCTGCACCGCCTGCGAACCCAACGTCACTAGTAAAGTTGGCAGGAAGTGCTGGCGCCGACTCCGTTCCAAATCCAAAATTCGTTGCTTCGAAACTTGCGTAGCTTGCAACTGCCGGATTTGAGAAAAGTGTCGGCAAGTTATACGACGAAATGGTCGTGGCGACGTCGGAGGTCGCAAAAATACCAATCCCAACATCGCCAGTAAAACCTTCGGCGATTGGAACGATTTCGCCCGAAACGACAATGGCGCCGTGAGCGATGCTTCCTAGTCCGCTCGCAAACATTAGGGAAATTCCCAATATCGCGTTCTTTATCATTATCATCTTCTCCAAAGTAAACGAATTAAATCGCCTTCATCGACGTTGATAGAGGCAAAAGCACACAAGCAATCTCTCTGGCGATGGGAATCACGTGAGAACGCTTTGGACATCAGATGAGTTCGGTTAGAGCAACATCTATTAAATACGCCCAAGAATCATCCGCGTCTGAATCTGATAAAAGGTCCAACGCGGGCGGGCTCAGCGGAGCAGGTGTCGGGGATGGCGCTACAGGTTCATTGGATGGCAGGAAGGTGAACTGAGCAGCCGAAATGCTGTCTGTATCGTCACCTAACAAGAAGCCGTCACCGTTTGCGTCGGTGAACGGATCGTAGCCCGCGCCGCCGGCAAAAGTGAACTGCGCGCCGGATACTGTGTCGGTGTCATTCCCAAGCAGGAAGTCGTCGTTTGACACATCACCGGGAAGGACATCGATGCGGAAGGCAAAGTTGCCGCCTGCGACGGTGTCACCTGAAGTCGTGCTTGACGCATCGGTCCATTCGCCGTCAAGCAAATTTCCGGCAGTGTCTTGAACGGTATCGTTGATAATCACCAGCAGTTTCTCGGGACCAAATGATCCACTGTTCAAGCTGATGGTCAGTTTGAATGGGCCTGCGCCACCACCATCGGAATAGGTTGCCGTCAGGCCTGGTGACGCCTCATAATCAGCGACGGTTGCTCCTGCGATCGACAGATTCGTTAGGTCAATGTCTGTTCCACCGGACTGTTGAACATCTTCGCTGAATTCAACGATGATCGTGTTGAGGTTGAACCAAGTCAGGTTCTTCAATTGATCAGCACCCGGTAACGAAAGTCCTTCGGAGGAGGTCGTGTCAATCGTCGATTTGAAAAGCGTCGACCAACCTGATGAAGCTACTTTTACATCCGTAATCGTCGGGGGCGTTGTGTCGCCGACGGGAACGATATTAGCCGCTCCCGGCGTTCCGAAATCGGTACTGCCAGCGATAGGGGCTGTGGAGGTTTGCCAGTTGGATCCCGTGTCGTTGTCGGTTCCTGGAGATGCCACCCCAAGAATCAACTCCATGGAAGCGCCGGCCGGGTCAGGGAATGTCGGGCCGCCGTCATAGGCGACTGTGTCGATTACCGTGCCGACCGGATCAGTGATAACGACTTCGTCGGCCCCGTTACTAAGGTTGAATCCCGAATACTGATATCCGGCAACGATTCCACCGTTTGTGGCAGGGTCTGAGTTGATCGCGAGAACCAAATAGCCGTTCGCGGGAACAATCAGGCTGCCGCCATTCGAGATCGTGTGTGATTCGCCGTCAAAATCCGAAATCACAAACCCGTTGATGTCGATGTCGGCTGCGGTGGTATTCCAAAGCTCGAAGTATTCACCGTTGCTGTCGAATACTGCACTTGGGTTTTGCATGATCTCATTGATCACCAAGTCACCAGGCGACAGAGTGCTGACGAAATCGTTGTCCGCGATGTTGATGGTTGCTTCGATACCATTGCCGAGTACCAAACTTGGGTCGCCCGAGGTGATCGCAGTGAGAGTGACGGTCACGGACTCGCCGATGTCGACGACTAAATCATCGATGACAGGAACCGTGATGGTCGCGTCCAAATTACCAGCCAGGATCGTGATCGTTCCGCTAAGTGCGACGAAGTCGTCGCCGCTGGTGGCCGTTCCGCCGACGCTATAGCTGATGACCGTGTCCGTTGCTTTTGTTGCGATTTGGGAGACGGTGAAGACGCCATCCACCGGGCCGGCTTCGTCGCCATCCGTCGTCGCGGCGATGGTGACTACCGAATTGGTTGAACCGGGGGTGTCTAGGTCGTCGTTGCCAAACGCGAGTTGAACATAGTTGCCTGTACCGTCGACATCACGGGCGACGCCGCTGGGCGTGAAGTTTCCGTCTGGACCAAACACTGTCGCCGAGTAGCTGAAGTCGGGGGCTTGGTCACCGTCGACCAGCGAAACCGAATCAAACGGAGTGCCGATCCAAGGTGTCGTGTCCAGCGATCCGTCATTGGTAGCGTCCAGGTCGTCGCCCACTAAACCGGTGAACCCTTCGACTAAAAAGACGGTTTGTGGCGATCCGAAGACGCTGAAACCGGGCTGCAAAACATCACCCGAGTCAGTTGCGACGTTCGTGGTTGAGTTTGTTGCCAACAAGAACCCGTTCGCATCCGAAACGCCCGACGACAGATCGATAACAGCATCGATCTGGCCTGGCTCGAATTCGCCGCTGACGAACACCAAATACAGGCCGGCAGTTGACGTCGAAGGGTCACCAACGATTTCTGCGAAGTCAGTGATCGAGCCTCCGGCGTTGACACGAATCTCATTGATCACGAATGACGAGTTCGCAGGTGGTGCGTCATTGTCTGCAATGCTGACGGTCAAGTCGTTGATGACGAGGCCGTTGTAATCCAAATCAGAACTCGAAGCGGTAAAGCTAACGATGCCACTGTGCGCGCCCTCAAAGTCACCATCGTCTACTGCTGTGACTGTGACCGTCTGTGGTTGGTCCCAGTTTGCCGCGGTGAACACTAGGCTTGGGACGTTCGTCGAAGTTTCACCATCGGTTGTCGACAACGTCAGCGTCACATCGTCAGTCGGGGCTAGGTTAAGGACCACTTCAAACGTATCCGTTGTGCCGCCTTCGACGACAAAAGTGGATCCATCGGACTGAGTCAGAGTTAGTCCTGCATTGCCTGCATTGTGAGAACCCAGTCCGTCTGAGGTGTCCGACGGAAACGAATCCCATTCATCGCCGAGGTTGGTTATCGGATCAAATCCGGCGACGTTACCATCGACGATGGTCGGCTTGCGTCGCAATGTTTGATTGGCCGTGCTTACGGCCCCATCTTCCCAAGCGCTACCTGGATCCACTCCAACGACGCCGAATGTATCAACGACCGTTGTGCCTTGTAAAAGTTGGTATGCATCGTCCCCGTTGTGGTTGATGACCCCGCTCGTCACATCAGCAAGGCCAAGAATTAGAGTGTTGGAACTCGGGTTAGCAATGACAAACGTTGCTCCGGGAGCCAGCGATCCTTCACCTGGCGATGAGAAAAAATCAGAGAACGGCAGCGTCGCTGAGGCGGTTAGAGACCCATTGGTAAATCGCTCGAGTGAATATCCGCTCAGGTCAATTGCTGCTGGCGAGTTGTTGTAGAACTCTAACGCTTTGTTGTTTGATGAGCCTTCCAAATATTCGCTGATGAAGAGGTCACTGGCGAGCAGTTTCCGCGTTTCGAGTTGCTCAAATCTACGATTTCGGAGTTTCGTGGACCGGCGAAATTTAGAGCCCACCCGTGCAGATCGATTTGAATTACCGAGTTGAGAAACGAAGCTTGAAATGCGACCCATGCTGATTGCTCGTTGGCTAATGAAGTGGAAGTCTTATCGAGGCAAAATATCAAGGTGCCGAGTCGCCTTATGCATTGGTCAACTAAATTCCTTAAATCCCTGAGGAACCTGGACCAAAGACTTGCGACGATGGATCCACTCTGTTGGCAGTTCTTCAATTCGCAGTGAATGAAGAATTGACATATCCAAGTGATGCGGCAATGCAATTTATACGTAATGCAAGTTACGCAAACCCTCTAAACTGAACGGATTGCGTGAGCTTTTTATGAAGGTTCAACTGTGTAGTTGATATTTCCCTAGTCGACGTGTTTCGTCAGTTGAAGCGGCATTGCCTGCAATAAAAAAATGCTTTCGCATTCTTAATATCATCTGCTTGTATCACTGGGGCAGGGGTGCCTAGCCGCTCACTTTGGGAGGTTTATCGGTTTGGTAAGGCGACGGATCAGTTTGTTGATCGGTTGGCTTTATGAGATCGTCGATGCATCAATAGAAAACCCACCGTCGATTTTGCAGAGGTCTGCGCGGCGGTGGGTTTAACGATTCGAACAGTGATGCTGTAACGAAAGATTTGTGTTTAAAGCTCCGAGTCAACGACCTCATGGCTGGCGCGAGTTCCTAGCGATCCCCATAGGCCATAAGGACTTGGCGATCCCGGCGCGCGTGATCCCGTGCCGCCGTCGTATGTCGCGATCACCGTGCCGTTGGTTTGAGTGCCGGCCTCAATCGAGTCCGTTATAAATCGAACTGCGCCGTCAGACATGAGCACGTGAACGCCACCCTGGTGATAGCTGCTTGGTGGAACTGCACCGCTTCCTGTGTCGCCGAATAATAGGCATAGTTCGCTGTTCGGTGGGCGAATCGTTTGCATCACCGAGTAGGGGTGCATGCCGCTTGCCCATCGCATACCACGTCCCTTGTTCGCAGGCATGATGTTGGTCGCGCCGGAAGCCCAGAACTGCGGACGTAGGGGATCGATCGATGGTGAGAGCGTTGTGCAGAAAGTTGGGTTGGCTTGTAAGCTGCTAGCCTGTGAACTGGAGATCGTTTTTCCAATTCCGGTTTTTGCTCTGTCGCCCAAGTAAGTAGCGATCTCGCCCGCCATGATGGTGTTGGATGTCCCATCGAGGATGTCGCGGAATCTCATTGATTCGCGAGGAATGAAGACGCCACGGCCAGAGGCTAGGATCTTTTCGGGGCCGTAGGTCCAGGTCCCCGTTAGGTTGTAAAGCACTTTGCCGGTGTCCAAGTAGTGCATCGCATCGCCGATGCAGGCTGCGTAGTTCGTGCGTCCCATTCCGGGCAGTCCAGACCCTGGATCGCTTGGGCACCTTAGTGTTTGTACTTCGGTCATCCATGGTTGATAGCCAGAGTTGCGTGCCGTTACGCTTCCGCCTGGGTTGGTGTCGTCTGTTGGGGTTGGACCCATTGCCGGCCAGGGTTGGCCCGACGGGCGAAGCCCGGTCGCCGACAACAAGTCTGTCATGTTTGGGTTTGCGATTTGTTCCCACAAAGCTTGCTGTTCAAAGAATGGCGTCAAGGGAACAAAGATGCTCAGTGAACGCTGATTGGAAACCTCTTGGGTCGTGAACCAATTGGCAGCAGGGTTGTGCTTGCTTGTGCCCTCCATGTGGCTGGGCAGCCGCTTGAACGCTGAATGGTAGTTGTGGATCGCCAGCCCGATCTGTTTGAAATTGTTGCTGCAGCTCATTCGACGGGCAGCTTCGCGAGCGGCCTGAACCGCCGGCAACAGCAGCCCAACCAACACGCCGATGATCGCAATCACCACCAACAATTCAACGAGAGTGAAGCCGTGAACAGGCTTCTTTAAATGTCTTGGCATCGCTTGTGTCCTGAAAAAATCGAAAGAAAGATTGAGTTGTAAATCAAGTGCTCGGTACGGCTGAGATATCCGAGTGCAGCGAGTTATCGCTGCTGTCCGCTTCGGCCCGCCATTTCCTTCTCTACAAAGTCGATCGTTGCCTGTTCTTCTGCCGTTGGCTGGTAAGGTTCGCCTGGCTTAATCACAACGGAATCGCTTCCGTCACCGCAGCCTACAGCCGAGATTGCTGGGATGATCAGCAACACAGCAGCCGCCACAGAGTTCACGTTCAATTTGAATTTCATAGTTTTCTGATTCCTTAAAAACGATTCCACACCGTTGCGATGCACGCCCGACTCCTAGCCAGAGTATGACGCGGTCTGGCGATTCGGAATCCGTATTGAATGACGATCCCCTGGCATCGAATCGAACGAGTACAAATGAAGATTCCTTTGAGTTTTCAATGCATCGATTGCATTTTCGAACTGGATTCCCGACAATTGCGCGCGGTCGTTGATATGAAAACAGATTTGTAGGAAGGCAAGTAGGGGTAAAAGCGAGGCGATTGTTGGCTTAGGTGTCAATGGAAATTGCTAAGCCTTCAGCAGATCATTCGGGCAAATAATCCGTTCTCAAATTTGTGATGGCTGCGAAATTTCATTCGCATGCGAACCAACTAACGAATGAGTTCGACAGCAATCGCTATTCGCGAGATCTTCAGTGCGACCATTGATCGTTCCCAGTCGAAAGTATTTCATTCATTGGAATCGTATCGGCGTCGGCTGCGAGCTAGCGAACCAGTATGTTAGCGGTCGATCGTTAGGGTTCGATGAAGATCGTCGCGACTTGAGGTGATGTTCATTTGTTGTTGCCAGAGCTGAGTTCAAAGATTTTGTTCTGTGGGCTCCGTCGCGAAAACATAGCAAGTGAATTCAATGGAAGGTTGGTCGCCGGCAAGCTTGTTTAATGGTCGTGATGGGCTCTCGTAATTCATGATCTTGCTTCGTCCCCCACGCTGGGCCGTTTGGTGGTGGTCCTCGTATTTGTTTTCGTTTCTTGTCCGATAAGTTCCTTATCGAGACATCGTGTTAACGAAAGCTTTCGTAAATGTTCATCGTTTATTCACGGTTTTCTGCTCGCGGCAAATCGTTTAGTTCCTGCCGTTGACGTGGAAGTAGGCCAAATGGATCTAACGCGGTGTCTTGCAAGCGTCCAACGCGACGCACAGCCGAGTTGCGACTGATCGAAAAGTCTGGATGAACACCAGGCAGTTTCGGTTGGGAAGTGCTTCTTTCGGGGAGAAAGTAAGTTGTTGGCGACTGCTTCGTTTGCCACCGCTAGTTCGCAGCGTCATTCGGTGGCTGCCGTTTTGTGGGCAATTTCATTTGCACGCCGAAGCCGATTTTGCTGAGCAAGGCTCTTGAGTGGCACATGGGCGGTGCCGGTACGAATTCGATCTAGGTCAGGTCGGGTGGTATGGTTGTGGCTAGCAGCGGTGGGGACCTCAGTGCTTCCGTAAGTGCAGTCGTTCGGTAGGGTGAGGTCTGGGGGCACCTGGATTTGGTGGTGGCGAGACGAACGGCGGAGTGAATTTTTGAGATATGTTCGCTGCGACTTGCCGCGTCCCGGAATCGTGATGGGCGGAATCAACGCCGGTTTCCAATTGGGATGCGCCGAGCAACTGTGACGGTCGGATGTTGCCAGCTTGATGCGTCAACGTGCCGGATTCCATGATGACGGTGTACTCGCCTTGGTCTTGCGCCCCGCAACTCCGTTCGCGACGAGGTTGGAAATCAGAACAGCTTTGCAGTTCGATCCCCAATGACTGCTACTTCATCCCAGTTCGCGGCGCGTGGTGGGCTCGAACCTGAGAGCCTCGGAAAAGCCGGGAATAGCGCTGGCACTGCAGTAAGTGGGTTCGTCCTTGCCGTAGAATGGGCTTCGACGGGCAAAGTCGCTTCCAGTCGGCTTGGCGTTTTGTCGCAGCAGTTCATTTCTCGAGAATCGCACCGAACACGGATCACATCATGGCAACCATACTGGGCGTTTTGGCGATGATGACGTTTGCGTTGGGGTAAATGGCTTGCCAGCGATTCGGGCGTTTGAGTTTTAAGTCTTGAGTTTCTTTCTTGGAATAAAGATATGCGAAGTTTGGCAGGTGTGACCGTCTTGATGGTCGCTTATTCGGTTTCGGCGTCGGCTGATAATTGGCCACATTGGCGGGGTCCGGATGGGAACGGAGTTGCCAGTGACGCTGCGCCGCCGGTGAAATGGTCGGCGACTGAAAACGTGAAGTGGAAGGTGGACGTGCCTGGCAACGGATCGGGATCGCCCGTGGTTTGGGAGGACCGTGTGTTTGTGACGTCGGGCGTGCCGACGGGGAAATCGACTGGACGTTTGCCCGAGCTCGAGTTTGTAACGTTCTGTTTTGATCGTGGTGACGGCAAGCTGATTTGGAAACAGACCGCGACCGTGGCGACGCCTCATCAGCCGACTCACGAAACCAATGGATTCGCATCCGCTTCGCCATGTACCGATGGCGAACACGTCTATGCGCACTTTGGATCGCAAGGGTTGTATGCGTACACGATGGATGGTGATTTGGTTTGGAAGCGTGATGACTTTGGCAAGATGATCACGCGAAACGATTTTGGCGAAGGAAGTTCGCCGACGATCGTGGGCGAGAAGATTTTGGTGCCGTGGGATCATGAGGGACCATCGTTCCTGTATGCCTTGAATAAAGCGACGGGCGAGACGATTTGGAAGACGCCGCGTGACGAGCCCACTTGTTGGGCGACGCCGATGGTGATCCCGTCAGCTTCGGGACCTCAGGTGATCATGAACGGGCAAACGATGGCTCGGGCGTATGATTTGGAAACCGGCAAAGAGCTGTGGGCATGCGGCGGCCAGACTCAGCGACCCGTTGCGTCGCCGGTTTATCGCAATGGCATCGTTTACGTTGGCAGCGGCTATCGGGGTTCGTTCTTAGCCGCGTTCAAGCCGGATGGGCGAGGCGACGTCGAAGGCACCAATGCCATCGTTTGGTCGGTTGATCGTGACACGCCGGACATCGCATCGCCGTTGTTATCGGGCGATCGGCTGTACTTTTTTAAAGCCAAAACGGGCTTGCTGACGTGCTTGGATGCGGACACTGGCGAGTCGAATTTTCAGACCGTGCGATTGCCCAACATCAACACAACGTACGCATCACCCGTGGCGGCCGGCGGTCACGTGTTCTTGACGGGGCGAAGCGGTACGACGGTGGTGATCGATGATGCGGCGAAGTTCAACGTCGTCAGTGTTAATTCGGTTGGCGAAGGTGTCGATGCGACGCCGGCGATTGCGGATGACGAAATCTTCATTCGCGGTGCCAAGCATTTATTTTGCATCGGCGAATGATCGTTTGAGTGCGTCGTGACTGACACGAAGTCAGCCAAAGCGAAGTTAACGCTTGGCCTTGGCGACTTCGGCGTCCGCTTTTGCTTTCCACCTTGTTGATTTTTTTGCGACACTGGTGCTGTCGAGCACTTTGGCGGCAACTGCAAAGGCTTCGGCAAGCAGGGCTGGATTACGTGGGTCTTTGGCTACGCGCAGCCGGCGAACAATGTCGTCCATCTGTTTTGCGATCCTTGCAAAGAAGTGCTGCAACGCGATCAATTGCATCGTCTGCGATCTTTGCCAATGATTGAGTTTGAGTTGAAGTTCGCGTCGATGGGGACGCAGATCGTCCGGTCAATTTAGCGTTGCGATGGCGGCGTCGTTGGCAAATGTAGGCTGAGGGAGAGCAAGGCTTGCCAGCAAAAGCAGCAGCAAGTAGGAGCTGCTCATCAGACGACTCCCGAGAGTGGCGGCGGAGGGAAGGCAGACGCAGTGTCTTTTTTGGGGATGGTTGCATCTCGGCGTCAATTTTTTTCTCGTGGACCTTGTTCGGTTGGTTTGGGAGTTGGCGTTGTCGTGATCTGGACGGGCAATCGCGGTTGTGTCGCGAGGCCGTTAAACTGGGCTTCGCAGACCCCGCTCCGATCACTCGATTGCCGCTTTCATGACAAACTCACCCGACCGCGACCCGACCAAGCTTCGTTCTCATCGCTGGTTAGCGCCGGACGACATGCGTTCGTTTGGGCATCGGTCGCGGATGAAGGGGATGGGGTTTGACGACATCGATTTCACTGATCGACCGGTCGTCGCGATTTTGAACACGTGGAGCGAGATGAACACGTGTCATTCGCACTTTCGTAATCGCGCCGAAGAAGTGCGGCGTGGCATTTTGCAGTCGGGCGGTTTTCCTGTCGAGATTCCTGTCATGTCGCTGGGCGAGATGATGATGAAGCCGACGACGATGCTGTACCGGAATCTGTTGGCGATGGAGGTCGAGGAAGTCCTGCGTTGTCATCCGGTCGACGCGGCGGTGTTGATGGGCGGTTGCGATAAGACGGTGCCAGCGATGTTGATGGGCGCGATTAGCGCCGACATCCCATCGATCTTCTTTCCGGCCGGCCCGATGTTGAAGGGACGCTGGAAGGACGTAACGCTGGGCAGCGGATCAGATGTCTGGAAGTACTGGGACGAACGGGTGGCAGGCAACCTTTGCGACAGCGACTGGAAAGGCATCGAAAACTGCATCGCCCGGTCGGCTGGCACGTGCATGACGATGGGCACGGCGTCGACGATGGCCTGTGTGACCGAAGCGATGGGATTTAGTTTGCCCGGCGCGGCGACGATTCCGGCTGTGATGGCCGAGCATTGTCGCTTGGCAACACGAACGGGCCGCCGAGCGGTTGAGATGGCTTGGGAGAATCTGAAACCGTCGACATTCATGACGGCCGAGTCGATCGATAACGGTTTGATGACTTCGCTGGCGATCGGGGGCAGCACCAATGCGATCGTGCACTTGATCGCAATCGCCGGTCGGTTGGGAATTGAGTTGACGCTTGATCGTTTTGACGAGCTGTCGCGGATCACGCCGGTGCTGGCCGATATTCGTCCGAGCGGCCGATTCTTGATGGAAGATTTTCAAGATGCGGGCGGCTTGCCAGCGATGTTGTCGCGGATGACGGATCTGCTGAACACCGAGTGCATGACCGTGACGGGCAAAACGCTGGGTCAGCAGATCGCGGGCGCCGAAGTGATCAATGACGAAGTCATCCGGACTCGCGAAAATCCGGTCGCTGCAGTCGGCGGAACGTGTTTGCTGAAAGGCAACTTGGCACCGAGTGGCTGCGTGATCAAGTCAATCGCGGCGGATCCAAAATTGATGGTCCATCGCGGCAAGGCGGTTGTGTTCGACAACTATCCGTCGATGAAGGAACAGATTCACGATCCGGACCTGGACGTGGATGAAAACAGTGTCTTGATCTTGCGATCAGCCGGGCCACTCGGGGCACCTGGTTTTCCGGAGTGGGGCATGTTGCCGTTGCCGAAAAAGTTACTTGAAAAAGGCGTTCGTGACATGCTGCGGATCAGCGACGCGCGGATGAGTGGGACGAGTTACGGTACATGCGTGCTGCACATTGCACCGGAGAGTGCTGCGGGCGGTCCGCTGGCGCTAGTGAAGAACGGCGACGAGATTGAAATCAACGTTCCCGAGCGAACCATTCACTGGCACGTGTCGGACGAAGAGGCCGAATTGCGGCGAAAAACGATGCAAACGTCGATTCCGGTGCCCGAGCGCGGTTACAGCCACTTGTATGCAAAACACGTCACTCAAGCCGACAAAGGATGCGACTTTGACTTTCTAGTCGGCCGCAGTCCTGGGGCTGAACCAAGCATCCACTAAGCTCTTTCGCGACACCTTGAACGCCCCTTCGTTTCGTTCGGTTGGGCGATGAAGTAATCATTCTCATTAAACGCAAATTATGAACACACAACCATTCTCTGTTGCCCAACTTCGCGAATCCGTGATCGCTGTCCCCCCGCTTGCTCGGGACGCGAACTTTAAAATCGATGCGGCCGAAAATGCCAAAATCATTCGGCACATCGAAGCCGGTGGCGTGCGTTCGCTGTTGTACGGCGGTAACGCGGTCTTCTATCACGCTCGGTTATCTGAGTACGCGTCGTTGCTTTCAGTGCTTGCCGACAGTGCGGGCGACGATACGGTCGTGGTGCCGTCGGTGGGGCCGGCGTACGGTTTGTCGATGGATCAAGTCGATGTGCTTGCCGACTTTGATTTTCCGACGGTGATGTTGTTGCCGTCGCGTGACATCGTCGATCAAAACGGGATCGCATCCGGCGTTCGTCACATCGCCGAAAAATTTGGCAAGCCGATTGTGTTGTACTTGAAGTTTGATCGCTGGCTTGATCCGTCGATCATCAAGTCGTTGGAGGCCGACGGAGTGATTTCGTGGATCAAGTACGCCGTCGTGCTGGATGATCCGGCCGACGATCCCTATATGAAAGAAGTGATGCAGGTCTTCCCGGCTGATCGGATGGTGTCGGGGATCGGCGAGCAACCGGCGATCGTTCACGTTCACGACGTGGGCATGGCAGGGTTCACCAGCGGGTGCGTTTGTGTCGCGCCGGGCAAATCGATGGAGATGATGCACGCGATCCATGCGGGCGATATCGCCACCGCCGAATCGATTCGAAAATGGTTCTGTCCGCTGGAAGACCTGCGGAACGGGATCAACCCGATTCGTGTGCTGCATCATGCCGTTGAGGCAGCCGGAATCGCCAAGACAGGTCCGTTGTTGCCGATGCTAAGCGACTTGTCGGAATCTCAGATCGCCGAGATCGCGGCGGCCGTCAAATCGATGGTGGGCTAGACGGCGGTGGCGAGATTATGGGTGTTGCAGTCGTTAAAGTCATCGACCCGACATCTTTTCCACACGTCATATTTTCCGCACGCGGCTTGATCGGCCCGCAATTTGCCTTGGATTGCTGATCTGGGCTCATCAAGTCTTCACGAGTCGGTGGGACAGTCGGTAGCGTAATGCGTAGCTCGTTTGAAGATTCTTTTTCTCCGCGATGGATGCACATGACCGCCGACGACTCCTACGAAGCCCCGTTTGACGAAGCCACCTCCCGTAGCGCAACATCGGTTGACGCCGAAACTGCGATGGAGGATGGCGTCGACTCGCAAGACGCACTGACTGCTGGTGAATCAGCCGCTGAGCAATCAGCAGACGCGAACACCGAGGTTCAAGCTAGCGTTGATCCCGAAGTCGAGGAGGCTCGCGAGGCCTTCGACAGCAATGACGATGACTACGAAGACGTCAGCGATGACGTAAGCGATGACGTAAGCGATGACGTGTCGGAATCAGTCGCCAGCGACGCTGTGACTGCCTTAGAAGACGTTGTTGAGACCGTAGCCGCAGCCGAGTTAACGACCGAGGCGGTTTCCGAGGACGCCGCAGCCGACGATGGTGAAGAGCAGCTTGCTGTTTTGGCGACGCCGTTTGTCGGCCGCTGGAACGAACTGATCAGCACCACGAATTGGGAAAAGGGCCGCATCATCAGTGAATGGCGAGCGGCGTTGATCGCATCGGGCGTGGGAGCCGACCAGTACAGCGACGAAGCATGGGCTCGCCGCGTTGGCGGAGTCACGGCACCGCATGTCGGGCGTCTGCGCCGCGTTTACGATCAGTTCGGATCGAAATACGAGTCGTACCAAGGGCTCTACTGGAGCCACTTTTTGGCGGCTCAGGACTGGGAAGACGCTGCATTGTGGCTGGAAGGCGCGGTGCAATCCGGATGGAGCGTTTCCGGGATGCGAGAGCAGCGTTGGCAAGCGCACGGCGCCGTTGATTCGCAGCGTCCGACGTCCAGCCAGATCGTCGAAGTCGATACGGACGAGGACATCGACAAGGACATCGTCGAGCCCGCACAGGGTGGCGGCAGCACTCGCGAATACGGCGACGAGCCTGGTACCGCGATGGGCAAGACCTATGAAGATGCCGATTTTGGTGATGAAGAAGAACTGCAGTCGTTGGCTGGCAACACCGAACTTCCCAACCCGGGCGGATTGGGCGTCGCACCTGAAAACGTCGAGGTCGCGCCAACTCCGATGCAGCCGTTTGCGGGACTGCCGGAACTGCCCGAAGACTTGGCCGACGCCATCGAAATGATGAAACTCGCCATCCTGCGTCACAAGTCCAACAAGTGGGACAAGATCGACATCGATATTGTCGCCAAGTACCTAGAAGCCGTCGGTGCGCTGCTGCGAAGTCCGTGAGTGAATAGGGATTAGGTGTTAGAGATTAGGTTTTAGGAAAATTATGTCTTCCAAATACCTAAACGCTTGTACCTAAACGCTTGTACCTAAACGCTTGTACCTAAACGCTTGTACCTAAACGCTTGTACCTAAACGCTTGTACCTAACACCTGCTCCCCCTACATCACCGAGAAGTAGTTCTCGCACGCGAAGTCCATGTACTCGTGTTTGAGTTCGATGGGCAGGTCGTTGTACAGGCAGTAATTCTTGACTTGCAGCAGCAAGTCACGGGGTTGGCACATGCGCATCGGCCGATCCACTGCCTTGTAGTGCTTTTCGATCAGATAGTTGATCGGGTCCGCTTCATAGGGGATTTTGACCACCTTGCACATGATTTCGAACAGCTTGCGAAAGTCGGCTTCCGGTGGGTTTTCCGCTTCGATTTTGTAGGGGATTCGTCGCAGGAACGCGTCGTCGACCAAGTCCTTGGGTTCAAGGTTGGTGCTGAAGACGACCAGTTGATCGAACGGCACCTGGATTTTCTTTCCGGATGCCATGTTCAAGAAGTCATAGCGTTTTTCAAGCGGGACGATCCAGCGGTTTAGCAGTTCGTCGACCCGCATTCGTTGACGTCCAAAGTCATCGATGACCAACGTGCCGCAATTGCTTTTCAGTTGCAGGGGCGACTCGCTGATATTGCTTTCCGAATTGCTTTGAACTTCAAGCATGTCCATCGTCAATTCACCGCCGGCGATGATGGTTGGGCGACGGATGCGGACCCAGCGTTTGTCGAATCCGCCGATGTCCAACAAGCCGCTGCCGGCTTCGGGCATCGCGAGTTCGTGACACATCGGGTCGAACACACGTAGGACGTCGCCATCGATATCGATCGCGCGGGGGATCCAGACGTACTTTCCAAACGCGCCGGTGACTCGTTCAGCAATGGATGTTTTGCCGTTCCCGGGGAACCCGAACAGGAACATACCGCGGCCACTGGCGACGGCTGGGCCGAGTTTGTTCAGCATCGCAGGATTGATCAGCAAGTCCTTGAAGGCGTTCAGCAGGTCTTGTTTCTTGGGGTACTGGCCTTCGATCGTTTGCCGTTTGACGCTGGCAATGTATTCCTTCAGCGGAACTGGGCACGCGCCGTAGTAAGTGCAGTCTTGCATGTGACCGCGTGCGATCGCGCGACCGCTTTCGGTCAGCATGTAGACATAGTCGTTGGTCGACGTCGAGTTCTTGTAGGCAACATTTTGTTCTGCCTTCAAGCGAGTCAGCAGCGGCTCGATCATGCCGAAGGGCAATTTCACTTGGTCCGCGATTCTGCGTCCTGCCGCTTCGCCGATGTTGCGAATGAAACGATAGATAATGGCTTCGAGCAGCGTTTCGTTGACGCCAGCGGCGACCATGTCGGCAGGTTCGCCTGGTCGCCAAGGTTCGTCGCGGGACGGTTTGAATCCGAGCGGTTCTGGCGATCGAGCCGGTCGAGGTTGGGCCGGTTCCCCGGTCGGGCGAGCGATTGCGGGACCGGATGGTGAACCGGAAGGCCGCTGGGCCTCGGCTGCCGCCGGTGCCGGCGCCGGGCGCGCAGCCTGAGCAGGCGAGTTGGGTTGCGGTGCGCTGGATTCCGGCTGGCTAGTTGCGAGCGACGCCAGGCTGGCCGCTGGCGTGCCACCGGCGCTTAGCGTTTGGATGCGAGAGATCAATGAATCGAGCTTGCTGTCGACGTCGCCGCTCATGACTGCCTCGGATTGAGGTGGATGCAAAGGAAGTGTGTTCCGTTGTTCATCGGCCCAGGCAGTCGCGATATTCCACAAAATCGATAGCCGCCCCGAGCGTCTCGTTTGGTCCCCCTGATCAGACTGATCGTTATGAACCGCCCATTTCGCCAAGCCGGATTGAATTTGCGGGGCGATATCGTCGCACGTCGTCATTGCGACCGCACTGCTGCGTTTGGTGACCTAGGAACTAAGAGATGCCATTTGCCCGTGGTCGCCAACCGCTCGATGCAAACATTCATGTCGAAGTCCAACCTCTCATCAGCCCGCCTGGGCCTGCGAATCGACCAAGCGAAGTGGTCGCTTGCGCTTCCTGATGGTGCGCGGCGACTGATTGCATCGGGGGATTTCGACGGGCGCGACAACGAAACCCTGGTTCGTTGGCTTAGCGGCGAACCCACGTTGTCCAAGCGATTGTTGTTGTGGTGCAACACGCCGATGTACAACCTTTCGCAGCCCTATCAGACTCTTGAGCAAGCCGCCAAGGTCATGGATCGCTGTGAATTGGCGCGTCTTGCCGTGCTGGCGTGGGTTCGAGGCATGTTTCTGCCGGAGGTCCAGATTGACGTTTACAGTCGCGAAATCCTTTGGGGGCACTCAATTGCCGTCGGTTCCGTCGCGACTTTGATCGCGCGGATGTGCAACGTTGGCGATCCCGGTTTGGTGTTCATTGCTGGCGCCCTGCATGACGTTGGGCTTTGTGCTAGCGAGCGACTGGATCCCGAGTCGTTTGCCGAAGTGGTCAGCCAGATCGACGAGCTATCGCCGACTCATGAAGTAGAAAGAGACATTCTAGGCTGGGATCACTGTCAGTTAGGTGAAGCCATTTTGGGCCAGTGGGGATTGCCCGACGCCGTGACCATGGCAGCCCGTCATCACCACGCGCCCGAGCGCGTCCTTGACTCGGAACATGCCGACACCGTCGGCTGCGTGGCAATTGCCAACTACCTGTGCAGTCGCAGTGGTTGGGGGTCGACGCCAGCACACTCCATCGTCGCACCGAGCGACCGCGTCTTCAAAAAGCTTGGAATCGACGCCGGGCTGTTGACCGTATTGTGGACCCAGCTTTCGACAACGCTCGCTTCGGTCTCTGGTTTGCGGTAGCAAATTGACGCCGTCTGAAGACCTCAAAATCTCCGCAAATATCGTGATTACGCCGTTTGCTAAGCACCGTAGGCATCGCGGATGCATGATTCGAACGGAGTGCAGGAACAGCCTTTTCAAAAAATTCTCTGGAATAGCATCATTGCCTCTTGCGACCAGGAACAAGTCCCTCTATCTTTCCGCCTCGCTGACACGGGTTCGACATCTTCCGCAAGGAAACGTTCAAGCCCGCGACGCGAAATCAGCCAGCAAGGCCGCCGAAAATTCTTCGGTTTTTAAAGTGTCCGGCCGGTTGACGAAAATAAAAACTGCCCGATACTACGGGACCAACCTTTGGCCGCTGGCCGACTTCATTTGAAGTCAACAAGTCAGCCCATTGGTTAATTGATCTTTGACAATTTGGTGATGAAACTTCTGTTGAGTTTAGATTTGCGAGGTCATTTCTCGTGATTCTGGATCGGGTTACTTTTCGGAGTGGTTTGGTTCGGATGAATGAAAAAATGGCGAATCGCTGGAGTCTTTACCGAGGCTCCAGACCAGATCAACTATCGGTTTTAACTTTGCTTTCTCCCGGCGAGCTTGCTCGCTGGTGAATCAATACAAAATTGAAGGGTTTGATCCTGGCTCAGAATGAACGTTGGCGGCATGGATTAGGCATGCAAGTCGCACGAGTATCACCA
>NZ_SJPX01000006.1:0-1973 GCF_007860175.1 Rubripirellula reticaptiva
GCGGCAAACTCAACCTACGACTGAGAAAGACGCAGAACCATGACATCCACCGAAGGACGCGAGCCGAGCGGTTTGGCAATGGTTGAGTCTTTCGCGCGTCCTCGGTGATGTCCGCCGTTCCCCGACTGAGAATTGCGTAGCCCACAACATGAACCTTGATTCATTCCGCGACTTCGTTTGCGGTTCCGAAGATGACGCGGAAGACGCCATTGACGACACCAGCATGTTTTACTGGCTTGACTCCGCTGACTTTGACGCGTTGGTCACGGCAATGAATGAATTCTTACCCAGTCCGATTCTCTCGGTTGTCGATACTGCGTCGCCCGGCGAGTGGGCAATCCCGCGATTCGACTGCGATGGCCGAAGAAGCACTTTCAAAACCATGATCTGCAAGGAAGATTTGCTCCATGGTTTGCTCGCGATCAACGAAGTTCTGGGGCCGGAATTTACTGTCTATATCGCGGCAGATACACTTGGTGATGACGCAGTTGCCGTTACAGTATTGCCCACCAAATTTGCACACGACTTGCAACGCGACGTTCCTGAGCAATTTGATTCTCGACTCACCGACGTGATAGCGGGACAAGAGGCGTTCTAAATGCTGGCATTACTTCGTGAGTCGATTGTCGCGGGGAACCATGCCGTGCACCGGAGCGGCGTCAGCGCGTTTCCTGATGGTCAATTTTACTTTCGCCGCCCGGTGACGGCGGTCGTTCGTCGCACAAATTGAACTCTCCGCCGCTTTTCGTGCTTCCATTAGCAATCACCTTTGAGACCGACGCTATGAACTCAGCTAAGCGAATGTCTCTTGTGCTTGTTATTGCCTTTGGAGTTTCTCGCCTTGCACGGCAAGACGCTAACAATCTGCACATCGATGCATTAGGCATTGCCGCTGCTTACGGGATTGGCTGGCTCATGGATCGTGTTGAACGAAATCGCGAATCGCAGGATAGCGGTGTGGGCGACGATCGCTGTGGAAGATTTTGACTCCTCTTTCTTGGTTGCGTATATTGCGTAGCAGACGTTTGAAGTTCCAACCGTCGCCCACTGTGAAGCGACGAACCAAGAAATGCACGGGAGAACGGGTGGTCTGTTTTCCTCTTTGTGCAAGCCGTTCGCCCGTTCCCCGTGATTTCTACCGTTCGTCGGACTAATGGCACCTGATCGCAGACACCAATGCCTTACTCGAAATGCCCAATCTGCGGCTCGGTTTCACATCTCAACGTTGCCGACCCGGCGTCTTGGTACCGCGAACGTTATCCTGAACTCCCGTTTGGCTCGCTCGTTCCCGGTGCTTGCTTCTTCTGCTTCGGTGACATCACGATCGGTTCGCGCGTCCTGATTCGTTCACACTTCACCGACCATCCCGAATGGGCGACAGTTGGTGCAGCCTGTACCGTACTCAACATCATCTCATCCGATGACGGGTCTCTATTCCACTTGCAATTGGATGATGGCAAGGACGACTATTTCGTCCGCGGCGAGATTCGCAAACCGAGCGTTGACGAATGATCGAAGAAAACCTGCAACGATCCGAGATTGAACGTGAGGCTGACCGGCTGACTGCTGGAAAACGAAAACCGGGGATGCGTGAACATGTTCTTGCTTGGTTGCTTTACTGCGATGGTCTACCTGTTGATGTGCGATGTCCGCAATGCGACAATCTAATGACCGTCACGCCTTTCCCGAATGCCGATGGCGCAACTATCCAATGTGAATGCGGTCTGTGTTCTGGGTCGATGCGTGGACTTTGACGATAAACGCCGACGAACAATGCCGTGAACCGGAGCGGCGAAGTTGGGCGGATTTGAAATGGACAATCTTTCGTCGCCGCCCGGTTACGGCTGGCGTTACCCGACGAAAATAGAACGTTGACCTACTCAATCATCTGTACTTGCGGCGAATCGGTTTCTGTGACGCCCGCGCAGGCTGGCGGGACTTGCACGTGCGATTGCGGCGCGACTAATTCGGTT
>NZ_SJPX01000007.1 GCF_007860175.1 Rubripirellula reticaptiva
CCGAAGTTACGCCAAGCACATGCAGCGTCAAGATCGTTGCCGTTCGGGTTGAAATCAGGTTCCCGCGGCAATCGCTCAGGCTTCAAATTGCGAGTGCGTTTAGACACGATTCTTCAGTCGGGTAACGGTACCGATCACCGGGTCGGGAGAGTTGATGTTCCATTTGAAAACGGCCGCAAGCCCGACTCCGGTGCATCGGATGGTTATCCGCCCTTTACCCGTACCACGAGGTACCGACTTTCGCGTCGTTCTTCGATCGTGAGCTCAAGGCCGTTGATGTTGTTTAGCCGGTCCATGATAGCGTCAATATCTTCGCTGATCCAGTCATCTTCGCGAACCCACATCGTCTCCCGGATCGCAATCGCGTCCGTCCCGCATGGTACCGGGTTGGCATCTGGCGAATGCCGCCAAAGCAGTCCAATGTCCTTGCCATCCCTGTCTTGGTAGTGAGCCGAGATAACGTCGAGATCGTCGCATGCTAAGGCGTCAAGAACTTGACGCCATGCTTGGGCTGAGTCGGTCTGCTCGTTGGGAGTGTTCAAGGCCGCGTTGAGTTCGTAGATCGTGGGCGTGGTAGCCCTGGAAGGCGTCGTGTATGCATGATGGATTTCAGTCGGATAACGGTAGGCGTCAGCGGGCGGCGGCGAACGACGTGCAAGCAAACGGAAAAGCTAACCACCGCCGCTCCGTTGCACGCCATGGTTATCCCTTTTGCATCGGGACGCATCCGCGTTGAAGCACGATCCCAATCAGGTAGCCAATGAAGCCAGCAGCAACTGTGATGTGGCATCGAGTGATCTCTGCGAGATGGTTTCCGAGCATTGGATCAGAAAGAACCGACGCGGGCAAGAAAGGTGAGTCAACCGCTACCTCAGGGCGTCCGGAAAAGACCGATGCGACGATGCAGAATACGCCGAAGCCAAGCAGCGGTTTAGCACGACGGTCGTACCCAAGGAGAATCGCAGTCGCACAGAGCAGTCCGGCCAGTACCCGAACTGCTTGTGCCCACACTAGCGAAGGAGCAGATACAGAAGCGAAACCGATTGCAGCATAAGCAACAAGTGCAATCAAAAATGCGAGGGAGAATCTCAATGGCGGGAGTTCGCGTTGTGTGTGTTCTTACGTGGGATAACGACCACGGTCACGCGGCACGAGCGGATCGGCAACCACTGCCAAACTCATTTTCGAGTGCTCGCGTGCACCGATTGGTTCGTCGTAGTTTACCGGAGCGAGGCGGCCCAAGTCAAAAGGCGTGTCTCCAATGGTCGAGCTTGAGTTCCGATCGCAATATTTCGAGGGCGGGTTCGTCAGCGCACCAATCAGCAGCGCCATTCCACCATCGTGCCGCCAAACGCCACCAAATCCGAGCATGTCTTCGCTCGACGGCGCCGTGCGAGTCGATCAAGGCCACGCCCGTGCGTCCCCTCGCCGCCGTTGAGCGCACCCATCACGAGCCTGGATTCGTCTGCGCAATCCTTTTGTGAGGAGTCACACGACGAACGTCTAAAATCACCCGGTCGCGACGAGAGATTCTCCATTGTCAAAACGCCCGACTTCGCGACTCGGGTGCATTTTTTTGTTATTCGACGTTTTGTGGTGAACGTTGAACGACTCGTTTCGATTCAACGACGTATACATCGGTAATACCGGGGTAATTCTCCCATAAGTATGGCAACCAGTTTTCGGCTGGAACAACGGGCCACCACCAAATATTTGGAATTGTTGGTTGAATTAAGCTCAACCCCCCTTTGATTCGCCATTCACGTTCATGTGTCCAGTCAAGCGGGTCTGGAGTCCGAAACGGATTGGTTTCCACGACCCTGAATCGTTCCGATTCAGGCCAAATTGAAGGTTCTTGGTGTTCGGAGTAGATAACAGGTCGTCCACCCAACCACCAGAAAGTGTGTTTGTGGCAGATAATGCCAAGCGGTTGCCTCTTGTTGTTTGTTTCCATGATCTCCGGCCATATTGCTGGCGGTGCGTCATAAAAACAGGCAGCCCCTTGCGGAACGTACTTGGTCACATGGTTTTGGAGAGATGGACGGACAAAGTTCTCTTTGAAGATGCTCTGAAGGGCGTCAGCAGCGGTGCCCAACCTGCCCGGGGAGATGAGGTTATGTGTTCGGACAAAATGAACGACCCAATGACTGAGGTCTGATCGTGACATCGCTTTTTGGTATGCGTTAGTCATGCAGTCTTAAGTCGAATAACGTTACCGATCACCGGGTCGGGAGTGTTGACGTTCCAGTTGAAAACGGCCGCAAGCCCGACTCCGGTGCATCGGATGGTTATCCGCCGTTCTCGGCAAGCCAGGATGGTCAGTAGCCGAACGTGGTATTGTACGGGAAGAATCAGTGCCAGTCAGCACCACACGAAAAGCATTGCCTTGACCTCGCGGTGCGTAGATTGACGCCACATTTGGGACACGGCGGCCCATCTGCGGGATACGATCGCGCCGTACCAGCAGCAACGGATTCGCGATGAGCAAGTTCGTCCTCCGGAATTGGTATGCCGCGTTCCGCTCTCCAGCAATCGTGGCAGTCACGTGGAACAGGGTCGCCGTAAGGAGTGCCTGGGTAGTGCTCAGCGTACCATTGCCGCATATCAGCGGCACCCACGTTCAAGTGCATTCGTTGGCCGCACTTAGGACAGATTGCGTATGGCATCAGCGATCATGGTAGCGGTGAACTCCTCACATTTCAGTCGGATAACGTTACCGATCACCGGGTCGGGAGTGTTGATGTTCCATTTGAAAACGGCCGCAAGCCCGACTCCGGTGCATCGAATGGTTATCCGCCGTTTGCGTGGTCCGGGAGAATACGGGTGACCGCATCAGCGATGAGGCCCTGCAGCTCCGGGTCCATGAATCGGTAGTCGTCGGGAATATCAGCACAGTGTATGTCCAAGTATCGCGTCTCGCCAGGGAAGTCGGCCCGCAGGCGTGAAACATGCTTAGGTTCCATGGCGATCACAACGTCTGCCCATTTGAGGTCTCCGGACCGAACAACGCGATTTGCGGACCGACTGGTGCCAGCCGAGCGCACCCGAAACAGGTCGTGGTCAGCGTACATCTTCTCCGCGGTTGGGCTACGCCAGCGGTTCTTTGAGCAGATGAACAGGACGTTTACAGCATGTTGTTCGATTTGGTGATGCCCTTGCACGCGTGGGTATTCCATGCCGAGCTGCTTCGCGCGGTGCAGCTTTTCGGAGCGGAGATAAAGGTCAGACCACTTCTTCTCGCGTGGCCACAGGTCATCGTTCATGATTCAGTCGGATAACGTTTAGGATCACCGGGCGGCGGGAGTTCGGCAACCACTTGTAAAAATCAACCACCGCCGCTCCGTGTGCATCCGTTGGTTATCGCTTTTATCAGAGCCATTTGCTCAGGTCGCACGGCAAACACAGTCTAACACCAAGACCGAGGTCAAGTCTTTAAGGTGAAGCGGGTTTGGCCGCGTGAGTTCTGGCGGAAGCCGTGAGCGTGGATGCGTGATCGAGTCGATCGCCGAATGGAATGACAAAGGTATCGTTGCAAGCACACGACCGACGCTGAAGCGGAGTGATCAAAAGCGTTGGGTCAGAACAGCCTTCGGCCCCTTGGGTGACAGCAACCATCAAAAAGATGAGCCATCGCCGCTGGCGAAACCTTCGCGGGTCAAAACTAAGGTGCGATAACGTTACGGTTTACCGGGCGGCGGCGAAGGCCGTGATTTCGACAGGACGTGACCACCGCCGCTCCGGTACAACCGATGGTTATCCGCTTTATCGACGGGCATTGATCGAGTGTTGGGCAGTGGGTTTCAAGTCGCCAGAGTCTAGCGGGCCCTAAAGTCCCAGGCAAGCAATTCCGTTCATCGAAGGATCGGAACCGTTGTGATGCCATCGGCAAACGCCAACCGTAAAGACCGCAGTCAGTCAGCGATCAACCAACGTTGCAGCCAACGCCAACGGAGGATCAAAACGTTTGACGCGTCGATTCACTAACGCAAAAGCCGAACGACCAATTCGCAATCGAAGGTTGAAGTGATCGCTTGTGCGAAGAAATACGCCGGACACCTGAGGGAGTATGTCGGATAACGGTGGCCATCACCGGGTGGCGGCGGTTGACGTGATTTCAAAAAAACGTAACCACCGCCACTCCGGTGCATGGCATGGTTATCGGCATTTATCGACGGGCGTTGATCGAGTGCCGGGCAGTGGCAACCACGTCGCCACAGCTTAACGGGCATTGGTTCGCGCGGCAAGCAATCGGGCGTTGACCGGGTCGGCAAGTAAACGGGCATTATCGTCCGACGGTGCTTGTTGACGGTGAACGAAGGATCGAAAACGCTGTCGTTGGATCAGCAAACGAAGACAGCGAACACGTTCAAGAATTGCGAGCGGCTTGGAGGGAGGAAAGCGCAAGCGGAGGATCAATACGTTTGAATCGCAGATTCGCTAACGCAAATGCCGAACGACAACTTTCCAATCGGGCGTTGCAGTAATCGTTTGTGCAAGCAAATAAGCGGAACATCTGCGGAGTCAGTCCGATAACGTTTCACATCACCGGGTGGCGGCGATTGACGTGATTTCAAAGAAACGTGACCACCGCCACTCCGGTGCATGTGTTGGTTATCGGCATTTATGAACGGGCGTTGGTCGAGCATCGGGCAGTCGTTGCCACGCCGCCACAGTTTAGCGAGCGTTGGTTCACGCGGCAAGCAATTGGGCGTTGATCGGGTCGGCAAGTAAACGGGCATTGTCTTTCGACGGCGCTTGTTAACGGTAAGCGAAGGATCGAAAACGTTGTCGTTGGATCAGCAAACGACAACAGCAAACACGATCAAGGACTGCGAGCGGCGCGGGGTGTAGCAGTCGCGAACGGAGGATTAAGGCGTTTGGATCGCAAATTCGCTAACGCAAATGCAGAACGAAAAATTTACACTCGAGCGTTGCAGTAATCGCTAGTGCAAGCGTCAAACACCTGAGACGTCAGTCCGATAACGTTACGGTTTACCGGGCGGCGGCGAGTGCCGTGATTTCAAAACAGCGCGACCACCGCCGCTCCGGTACAACCGATGGTTATCCGCTTTATCGACGGGCATTGATCGAGTGTTGGGCAGTGGATTTCAAGTCGCCAGAGTCTAGCGGGCTCTAAAGTTCCAGGCAAGCAATTCCGTTCATCGAAGGATCAGAACCGTTGTGATGCCATCGGCAAACGCCAGCCGTAAAGACCGAAGTCAGTCAGCGATCAACCAGCGTTGCGGCCGACGCCAACGGAGGATCAAAACGTTTGACGCGTCGATTCACTAACGCAAAAGCCGAACGACCAATTCGCAATCGAAGGTTGAGGCGATCGCTTGTGCGAAGAAATACGCCGGACACCTGAGGGAGTCAGTCGGATAACGTTTCACATCACCGGGTGGCGGCGATTGACGTGATTTCAAAGAAACGTGACCACCGCCACTCCGGTGCATGTGTTGGTTATCGGCATTTATGAACGGGCGTTGGTCGAGCATCGGGCAGTCGTTGCCACGCCGCCACAGTTTAGCGAGCGTTGGTTCACGCGGCAAGCAATTGGGCGTTGATCGGGTCGGCAAGTAAACGGGCATTGTCTTTCGACGGCGCTTGTTAACGGTAAGCGAAGGATCGAAAACGTTGTCGTTGGATCAGCAAACGACAACAGCAAACACGATCAAGGACTGCGAGCGGCGCGGGGTGTAGCAGTCGCGAACGGAGGATTAAGGCGTTTGGATCGCAAATTCGCTAACGCAAATGCAGAACGAAAAATTTACACTCGAGCGTTGCAGTAATCGCTAGTGCAAGCGTCAAACACCTGAGACGTCAGTCCGATAACGGTAGGCGTCAGCGGGCGGCGGCGAACGACGTGCAAGCAAACGGAAAAGCTAACCACCGCCGCTCCGTTGCACGCCATGGTTATCCCTTTTGCATCGGGACGCATCCGCGTTGAAGCACGATCCCAATCAGGTAGCCAATGAAGCCAGCAGCAACTGTGATGTGGCATCGAGTGATCTCTGCGAGATGGTTTCCGAGCATTGGATCAGAAAGAACCGACGCGGGCAAGAAAGGTGAGTCAACCGCTACCTCAGGGCGTCCGGAAAAGACCGATGCGACGATGCAGAATACGCCGAAGCCAAGCAGCGGTTTAGCACGACGGTCGTACCCAAGGAGAATCGCAGTCGCACAGAGCAGTCCGGCCAGTACCCGAACTGCTTGTGCCCACACTAGCGAAGGAGCAGATACAGAAGCGAAACCGATTGCAGCATAAGCAACAAGTGCAATCAAAAATGCGAGGGAGAATCTCAATGGCGGGAGTTCGCGTTGTGTGTGTTCTTACGTGGGATAACGTAACGCATCAGCGGGGACGGGCGAACCGCTTGCAAGCAGAATTGAAAACGAACCACCCGTCCTCCGTTGCATGCGATGGTTATCGCAAGAACCCTCTCGCAGAGTGTTTTACATTTGCTGCGGCTTACGAAAAGCCAACGAACTTGAGTTTAATAGGTCTGCTAAGAGAACGTAAGTGAATGCGGAGCCAAAAAGCAGCTTGCCGATGGTAGAGCCAACGTGCCGCATCATGTACGGGGCAGACAGGTCAACGAAAAACAGTTGAACCAGGGCGAGCAATCCAACGAGTGTTAGGTACATCCAGCATCCCACGGAGAACTGGTAGCCTTTCCGTCTTCCTTGCCACAGCAGAATGCCGCCGGCAAGTCCACAGAAACCTCGAAAAACAATCGTTGTTGTTAAAAGAGAAATCGTCAGCAGGCTCGGGGGCGAAGCGAAAGCAAGTGCAGCGACGACAATGGCTCCGAAGACGCCAATGACACCCTGAAGCATGGTTAAGGCAGCAATGAATTTTCGTGGCCGAAGCGAACCCGTATTTGACGCATCCCGGAGAAAGACCTGTTGCGAGCAGTGGGCACTAGAAATGCCAGTAAGAAGATCGTCGCGAGGTGCGTTAGCGAAGCGGTGCCCGCAGTCCCTGCAATTCATCGCGTCTTGACGGAGGGTTACCCTCCCGCATTCCGTGCATTTCATTTGTCGTTAAACGCCTATGAAGCCCCTAGGATCACTAAGGCTTGTAGCTTGAGTTGAGAAGCGTCGTTGCGATAACGGCGGCGATAACCGAGTCGCGGGAATTGATTGTCCGTTGCGAAATCGCCCGGCTACCGCGACTTCGGTTCATCGCATTGTTCGTTGGCAGATTGGGCGTGCTAACCGGTCGGCCACCGCAATCCGATTTTGCGAATTTACTTGCCATCGCCGATTACGGCAACCAGATCGGCTAGAGCCGATTGGATCGACCCTGGTTGTATGCGAAATTCATAGGAGTCAGCAACGCATTCTATCGAGCTATCGTGGAATGTAAAAATGAAATGACGCTTTGTACTCAGCTCGCGATCTCGATTCCCAGATTCGAGTTTTGTGAGTTTGCGGACCCAAGACGAGTTCTCAACTTCGTAAGCCGAATATGTGTCAAGCCCAATGGGTGATAGTGGATGATTGGGAAGCGTGTTCTCGTCAGGAAACCAGCCGAATCGAACATCGGCGCAAATGCGAAATTCGAGAACGACAACCATACGTTCGTTCTTTCGATGATCAACCACAGTGATGTATTGGCCATGCCAGCCATCAGGTGGCGGTTCCGCGGCAAGGTAGCAAACTGCAGTGTAGTGTTCAGTCGCAACCATTGACGGCAACGGAGCGCCAATGTCGCATGCGGGAATTTCTTCAAGAGGAACCAGTCGATCCTGGTCATCAATCGAGTACAAATCGAGTCCTTCCGAGTGTGCAAGTCCAACGAACGGCGGTCGTCACCGGGCACGGAGAGACAACTTTCCATTTGTGAAAACGCGCAAGCCGTGCTCCGTGTGCACGACATTGTTATCCGCCGCCTTGAGTCCATGGCAGTTCGGGTCACGTTGATGAACAAAGGATTTGCCATTGTACGATGTAATCCCACAGTCCGGTGTTGAATTGCTCGCTTCCGAAGCGGCCGACCGATAACGCCATGTGAGGGCTGTAGACATGCGAGAACGCACCGCCCCAGAAGCCAGGCGAACCGGTGAATTGGTAGTAAAGTTGCCCGCAGCCAGCGTACGGACCAGGGGAAAGTGCGTAGAGAAGTAGCAGTCCACCTGAGATCAACCAAAAAGTATCCCAGCGGTTTGGCGTCGGACGACGGGATAGACGTGCGACACCAAGGGCGAGTGGAGTGAGCGAAACGAGGAACAGTGCAAGGCCCCAATTAAGTTTGACCAAGAGCACCCAGAGTGCGACACCGGCTACGATCGTGATAGATTTTGCTATTGGTTTCATGTTGAGGGAGACGAAAAAGTCGAGCAACGTCAGTCGGATAACGGTTGCCGTCACCTGGGACGGACGATTGATTTTCAATCGTGAAACCACGCAAGCCGTCCTCAGGTGCACGACTTGGTTATCCGACGTCTTGTGGGAAGCGTTGAGCGACCCGATATACGAAAAAGCTTAGTGCATCAGCAACCGACGAGCAAGAATCAAAACACGCAAACATCAGTCCTCAAGCAGCGCAGCTACATAGATCAGACCCCAAACAAAGTTTGCGATGGCGAGATACATCCCGGCATAAATGGCGATGCGTTTGCGTGAGCGCGAATGCCCCAAAAGTCCGATTGCGAAACCAATGCCGATGAAAGACAGCAGCCAGCCAAGCCAAGCAATCCCGGGCATCCATTCAGCGAGTGGTCCTGCATAAGTAATCACAGGTTGGCGATTCGTGTGATCCGACCGAACATGAAGTGCGCACGCAATCAGAACGACTGAACCCGCTATTGAGAACGCCGTGGGTAGCAATGCTTGCAACCACGTGAGCGTAGCGAGCGATTCGGATGGCGTGGGATGACGCAAAGCTTCGCTGTCAATTGTGTGATGACTTCAATCGGATAACGGCGGTCGTAACCGAGGACCGCCAATGTGGTTTCCATTTGTAAACGCGTCATGCGGTCCTTCGGTTCACGACATGGTTATGGCACGTCTTTCCTCGCGATTGCGCGGTCGAGCCACGTCTCGTACCAGTCTACAAAACAAAGCGGCTCTTTGTTACCGAACGTGTCGCATGGGTATAGACCGCCCCATTCAGTCGTACGATCATCGATCCAAACCTGACCGCGAGCCATCCCGGTCACGATCAAATCGGTCATCATGCCGTCGCCCATCTCGCCTAGCACTATCTTGCCGTATTGATTAGCGGGATCTTTGTAGAATTCACGAAGTCGTTTGAGATCATCACCCGAATGCGAGTGCGAGTATTCAATGCGGCATCCAGTTTCGTACGGAAAGGGTTTGCTGGGCGTCAGGTATTCGGCAAACGCATCTTGGACCGTGAATTGTCCGTAGATTGGTCCAGCGCCGCCGTTCGAGAAAGTGGTGATGAACGCTCGGTAGTCAGTCGGCAATTCAACACCGTGTGACCGTTCAAGTTCGGCGAGTTCCTGCTCGCTGATTGGGACATTCAATTCGTATTGATGTTCACCAGAGCTTCCCACGCGACAACGTGGGTCTGAATCGCGTAGACGCTCAAACTTCTCGGCAATTCGGTCTAGCTGAGATTCAATTGCCATAACGTTGACGATCACATCGCGGCGGCGGGCGATTAGATTCTGAAAGTAAAGGCGATCCGCCGCTGTTGTGCATCGTATTGTTCATCGCGACGTTTGCGCATTCGGTAATGCCTAATCACCATCGTGATGTTGTGATTCAGTCTACTGCGTAGCGACGGGCCGAGCAATGTTCTTGCGACGCCAAGCCAAGAGCAATGAGCATGGGCGAGCAGATCGATGCACGCCGACCGAACAAGTAATCCGACCGAACAAGGAATCCGACCGAACAAGGAATCCGACCGAACAAGGAATCCGACCGAGCAAGGAATCCGACCGAGCAAGAACCGCAATCGAAGCCCACGGAATCCGTCAACCGAATCGTCAGAGCAAGAGAGTCGATGAACGGTACCGATCACCGGGTCGGGAGAGTTGATGTTCCATTTGAAAACGGCCGCAAGCCCGACTCCGGTGCATCGGATGGTTATCCGCCCTTTACCCGTACCACGAGGTACCGACTTTCGCGTCGTTCTTCGATCGTGAGCTCAAGGCCGTTGATGTTGTTTAGCCGGTCCATGATAGCGTCAATATCTTCGCTGATCCAGTCATCTTCGCGAACCCACATCGTCTCCCGGATCGCAATCGCGTCCGTCCCGCATGGTACCGGGTTGGCATCTGGCGAATGCCGCCAAAGCAGTCCAATGTCCTTGCCATCCCTGTCTTGGTAGTGAGCCGAGATAACGTCGAGATCGTCGCATGCTAAGGCGTCAAGAACTTGACGCCATGCTTGGGCTGAGTCGGTCTGCTCGTTGGGAGTGTTCAAGGCCGCGTTGAGTTCGTAGATCGTGGGCGTGGTAGCCCTGGAAGGCGTCGTGTATGCATGATGGATTTCAGTCGGATAACGGTGGCCATCAGCGGGCACGGAAAGATAATTGTCCATTACCAAAAATCGCGCAAGCCGTGCTCCGTTGCATGGCTTGGTTACCCGCCGTCCTGCTGGAGCTCGACAACCTGCGA
>NZ_SJPX01000008.1:2500-9303 GCF_007860175.1 Rubripirellula reticaptiva
AAGCGGATTTCTCTCGCTCGTTGTCCTGCACTTACTTGGTTTTCGGATGCAGATCAGCCTTTGCAGGATGTGATTCTTTGGCAAGATGGCCGTTGGGATTGAGAATGGTTCTCGAGCGAGCGTCAGCATCAACTTTGCAAATTTCCGAGGGCACGTTTTGCAATCAGAAAACTGACGCAAATGAGACTGGAAACTAATTTTAGGTGGTAATTGATGTTGGTTTCCGCTAACAATGGAAAGTGACCTTTTCCAGAGTCATGAAAAGGTTTGTTTTCCTTAGCTTTTTAGGTTTCGAAGTATGAGACAGCGTTTAAATCCAGCCCGCGGTTTCACCCTGGTGGAATTGTTGGTGGTCATCGCCATCATTGGGGTCCTGGTGGGCTTGCTGCTGCCCGCAGTTCAAGCAGCACGCGAGGCGGCTCGACGAATGAGCTGCAGCAATAATTTCAAGCAGCTTGGCTTGGCAATGCACAACTACCACAGTGCATTCAAGCAAATGCCGATGCATGGCGTCGGAACAGATGACGGAAACAATGCCGGACAGAACTGGTGGACTGGCTATACGACCAACAATCACTGGCGCCTTAGTGCGCTAGTGGGGATGACTCCGTTCGTGGAGCAGCAAGCACTTTGGGAGCAAATCTCAAACCCAAGTGCGCAGCGAACCGACGGTAACACTGGAGCGGGAATTGGTACGATCACCAACCCTTGGCCCGCGATGGGGCCAACTCCCGACAATATCCAGTACATTCCTTGGGCTAGCGAGATTCCAGCCCTTCGCTGCCCTAGCGATCCCGGTACAGGTTTGCCGTCACTCGGCCGGAGCAATTACGCATCATGTATGGGGGACTCGCATTGGCGCGCTCAACAGGGTGAATTGGACCCCGACGTCGGGCCGACAAACAGCGGTTATGCACAAGAATCTCGCGCAGCAAATCGTGGCACATTCATTCGGCACAAGTCAATGAAGTTCCGCGACGTGCTGGACGGACTCTCCAACACAATTGCCATGATGGAAATTACGACGGACTTGGGTGATAAGGACACACGGACTCAGGGGAAAAAGCATCCCAATGGTCAACCTGCACAGACTGAAATTCGCGACAACCCGCATCTTTGTTACGAATCGGGAATGATCGATCCTCTTCGTCCTCAGTTCTGGGTTGCGGGAGCAGCCAATGAATTCGATGCGATTACGAAGGGGCGAGGCTATCGCTGGGCGGACGATCAATTGATGCAGTCAATGGCATTCACTATCGCGCCACCTAATGGTGCCGTCTGCATGCCACACGACAGCAATGGGCCGTCTCATGCAGGTGGCTCAAGTCGTCACCAAGGCGGTATTCATGTCCTGATGGGTGACGGTGCGATCAAATTCATCACGGACTCGATCGAAGCTGGAAATCAGCAAAATCCGGTTGTTTACACTGGCGGCACGGTAGCAAACAGAAATGTTCCGGGCGCCGCCAGTCCCTTTGGCCTTTGGGGTGCCCTCGGGACTCGTGGGGCGAAAGAGTCGATCGACACGGAACTGTAATCGCGTCTGAAACGAAGTCGCGTTGAGTCAACGAAAAACCCAGGACTTGAAAAAGCCCTGGGTTTTTTAATGGAATCAAAGAAGTGGCTCAGGACTAAGGTTTCGCGTCCGCTTCACTCATTCCTGTGCTTTCGGCTGCAACCATCGCTTCATATTCGGCGAGCTTGTCTTGTTCCACGCCATCGGCAACGTTTTTGGGTTCCGTGGAACTTCCGCATCCAGCGACGATGAAGACAACAAGCGAACTCGACAATAACCATCCTGCAAGTCGATACATTTTTCTCTCTTTCACAACGAAATTAGTGCTTGGGAAATCCAACCTTCCTTAATCCTAATGCTTTCGTGCCTCCGCTGAACTGCACGTCTGCTGGATTCCTACAAAAGACAATCAAAAAGGCGAGACGTTAAACAGCTTTTGCGCGAACGTTCGGTCGCGATTGCCAATCACGGTGAGACCACTCGAAATAACAACGACGGATCGACGCAAGATCATGGCGATCGCATTGGCGAGGAAGGTAGAACAGTGTTTCGAGCGTGATTGTAGGCTTTTCTCGCACCGAAGCCGATCCAGTGGGCGCGAAATCTGACGAATGATTCATGTGATTTCATGCAGCCAAGCTGATGTCGTTAACTGTTGGTCAAGCTAGTAGCGATTGGCGGGGTGTTTCCCCGTTATTCCCTTCTTCGCCGACGACGCGGCGGCATCTGCGGGATTCGTCGAATGTGGTCGACGGGGAACTCGGACGGTTGTTTGGGCAGGGGGGGCGCGTGAGAGGTATGCAGGTAACGCTGCCTTGTCGAATATTCGCGTGTCGGCTTCGCTTGTCTTAGGCTCGTTGCCTCGCTGCGGGAGATCGGCGATCCGGTCCTCGGCGTTGGTTACGTCGGGTCTTTACGACAGGCCAGGCTTTCTGGGCCGCTGGCGGTGAATTACTGCGGGTTCTTGTCCGGAAAGGCAGCAATGTTCTCGCTGGTCGCCATCAACCCATCGGCTAGAACGTTCGGTCGAACGATTGCTGTCGTTGTCATTGAAGTCTCGGCGAACCTGGTCGATCGCTTGTGCATGTGACTTTGTTCGTTGATGCCACTGAAAATCGATGCCACTGTAAATCTCTGCCGCTGTAAATCTCTGCCGCTAGCCATCAAGTCAGTTGCCGCAGCTGCTTTTTCAGCGTGTCGAAAACTTCAGCCTTGCTGGCCTGAATCTCTGCCGGCATTCTTGTTGTTAGCGGTGAGAGGCTGGCATCAGAGGCAAGTAGAGCGGCCGAACCCCAACGTAAATCACAACAGCCGTTCGCCTATCTTACGCAACCGCCCAGCTCGGTTGCGTTGCGGGCTGCTGCAGGGAATCTTGCTAGCGAAACTTTGCAGCAGCGATATTGGCATCGTGATTGCACTTCGGGCTTGCAGACTGCAGTAAAACACGGGTGTTTTGGCTCCGGTTGCCTCCTCGGCCTATCGCCTCTGAGTTCGATTTGCGGGCAAGCTACCAACGAAATTCACAATTTCTGCAAGAAGTGCCTCCAACGTCGTTGACGCCGGGAAGGAGCACCTGTATTCTTCGCCCTCGCTCGCAACATGAGCCGCCCACCGTCCTCCACCGCGAGGAAGTTGAGCGGCTGTCTTGCACAGCGACTTCTGCTGTTTCGGTCAAAAGCCGGACGCAGAAAACTGATATTTGACAATTTGGTTGTTTGGTAGTTGGCATCTAAATAAGAAGCAACTGCGAAGCTTTGTGGATCGAGTTCGATTCGGGAAACCGTTCGGCTTGGGAAGCGAAGTCTAGCAAATAGTTCTTTAAGAAGCGCGGCTGGCAAGAAATTGCTGGCCATAGAATTCAATAGAATCTGTGCGAGCTTGATGCGGCATCATTGGCAAGTCTTCACGGACTTGTTTCTAAGAGATGCATCAAGCACATGTGATATCGTTAATGTAGATAACTAACGAGATCCAAGTTCATCGCGTTGAGTTGTGGTCCGGTTTCGATCGGGTTGTGATTCGGCAAGGTGAGTTCGGGATTTCGATGGCCAATCTATTAAGGGCACATGGGGGATGTCTTGGCGTTGAAAGAATGAAGGGCGTGGAAGTCTGCGAAAATCTTGGGGGAGCTGACAAACAAGTAATGATCCCGAGGTGCCCGACTGCTGCATACTGAATTCATAGGTATGTTAGTAACAACCTGGTGAACTGAAACATCTAAGTAACCAGAGGAAGAGAAAGAAAAATCGATTCCGTCAGTAGCGGCGAGCGAAATCGGAATAGCCCAAACCGAGAGGGTTTCCCTCCCGGGGTTGTAGGACTCCAATATCTGATTGTGTGTTGTTAGTGGAAGGCTTTGGAAAGGGCCACCACAGAGGGTGACAGTCCCGTACACGAAAATAAACACACACGGTAGGAGCACCTGAGTAGGTCCAGTCACGTGAAACCTGGATTGAATCGACGGGGACCATCCCGTAAGGCTAAATACTCTTCAACGACCGATAGCGAACCAGTAGCGTGAGTGAACGGTGAGAAGAACCCCTGCTAGGGGAGGAATGTGAACCTGAAACCATGTGCCTACAAGCGGTCGGAGCCCTATGGTCTAGCTTGCTAGAAAATGGGTGACGGCGTGCCTTTTGCATAATGATCCGGCGAGTTGTGGTATGCGGCTTGGTTAAGTTCTTACGGAACGTAGCCCAAGGGAAACCGAGTCTGAATAGGGCGTTGGTCGTATGCTGCAGACGCGAAACCTGTGTGATCTACCCATGAGCAGGTTGAAGCGCGGGTTAAACTGCGTGGAGGACCGAACCCACTTAGGTTGAAAACTGAGGGGATGACTTGTGGGGAGGACTGAAAGTGTAATCAAACCAGGAGATAGCTCGTTCTCTCCGAAATATCTTGAGGGATAGCGTCGAGTAAATTAGTTACTGGGGGTAGAGAGACTGAATCGGATGGGGGCCCTTCCCGGGGTACCCCACCGAACCAAACTCCGAATACCGGTAACCGTACCTCGGCAGTCAGTCCCTGGGGGATAAGCTCCAGGGACGAGAGGGAAACAACCCAGATCGCCTGCTAAGGTCCCGAAGGACCACTTAGTCACTAAGGAAGTTGAAGTGCAGTGACAGCTGGGATGTTGGCTTAGAAGCAGCCACCATTTAAAAAGTGCGTAACAGCTTACCAGTCGAGCATTTCTGCGCCGATAATGAACGGGAGTAAGTGGTACACCGAAGCAGCGGATTCTAGATTTATCTAGAGTGGTAGGAGAGCGCCGATGATCAGATACGAGCCGTACGGTAACGAGCGGTGTCGGGGTCATCGGGTGATTATGCCGGAATGAGTAACGATAAAACAGGTGAGAATCCTGTTCGCCGAAAGCCTAAGGTTTCCTGGGGAAGGCAAATCCGCCCAGGGTTAGCCGGTACCTTACCCGAGGCTGAAAAGCGTAGGGGATGGATAGCAGGTCAATATTCCTGCGCTAGGCATACATTCGATGCTGGGACGGCGTCCGGAAAGTGAGCGGTACGACTAGAAATGTCCGTAGCGAACACTGAGGTGTGGGGGACTAAATCACCCTGCATAAGCCAAGGTATAGCTCGAGAGCATTTAAGTTCTCGAAGTCATTGGAAGGACGTCCAAGAAAAGCAGCTAAGTTATGTGTATGTTTAACCGTACTAAAACTGACACAGGTAGGCGAGATGAGAATTCTAAGGCGCTCGGGAGAACGGTGGTTAAGGAACTCTGCAAAATGGCCCCGTAAGTTCGCGATAAGGGGCGCCCTCTTTGGTTCACGCTGAGGAGGGCCACAGAAAATCGGCTCTAACGACTGTTTATCAAAAACACAGGTCTCTGCTAACACGCAAGTGGATGTATAGAGACTGACGCCTGCCCGGTGCTGGTAGGTTAAGGAAGAGAGTTAGCTCCCTCGGGAGCGAAGCCCGCGACCGAAGCCCCAGTAAACGGCGGCCCTAACTATGAGGGTCCTAAGGTAGCGAAGTTCCTTGTCGGGTAAGTTCCGACCTGCATGAAAGGCGTAACGATTTGAGCACTGTCTCAACCACCGACCCGGTGAAATTGTAGTTGTGGTGAAGATGCCACATACCCGCGGTTAGACGGAAAGACCCCGTGAACCTTTACTGTAGGCTGATATTGGGTTGAGATATGTTCTGTGTAGGATAGCTGGGAGACTTTGAGATCGGCACGCTAGTGTCGAAGGAGTCGTCGTTGAAATACCAGCCTGGTCATATTTTAATTCTAACTTTGATCCCCTGAATCGGGGCAAAGGACATTGTCAGTCGGGCAGTTTGACTGGGGCGGTCTCCTCCCAAAGAGTAACGGAGGAGTGCAAAGGTACACTCAGCATGGTCGGTAATCATGCGTAGAGAGTAAAGTTAGAAGTGTGCTTGACTGCGAGAGATATAACTCGAGCAGGGACGAAAGTCGGTCTTAGTGATCCGGTAATCCCGAATGGAAGGGTTATCGCTCATCAGATAAAAGGTACTCCGGGGATAACAGGCTTATCGCATCCGAGCGTCCACAGCGGCGATGCGGTTTGGCACCTCGATGTCGGCTCATCACATCCTGGGGGTGTAGAAGCTCCCAAGGGTTTGGCTGTTCGCCAATGAAAGTGGTACGTGAGCTGGGTTCAGACCGTCGTGAGACAGGTCGGTCCCTATCTGCCGTGGGCGTTCAAAACTTGAAGAGGTTCAACTTTAGTACGAGAGGATTTAGTTGGACGTAGCTCTGGTGTACCAGTTGTCGCGCTAGCGGCACGGCTGGATAGCTAACTACGGAACGGATAAACGCTGAAAGCATCTAAGCGTGAAGCCCGCTCTAAGATTAGGTTTTGTAAGTCATTGCGACGAAAGTCCCCAAGAAGACGACTTGGTTGATAGGCTGGACGTGTAAGCTCGGTAACGAGTTGAGCTAACCAGTACTAACGGACGAAGGTTTGGCCATCGATATCCCGCACTCATATGTTGGAATTCGTGGTCTGAACTGTAACGAAGTGAGGATAAAGAAGTTCAGGTCAGCTTCAAAGAGAATGCAACCGCTAATTAAATAGACGGATCCTCCTCGGGGGATCTGACAACTACCAAACAACATGTCATTCATACGGTGAAATACCCGTATGGATGGCTTTCTGGCGACCATATCGCAAAGGTTATACCTGTTCCCATTCCGAACACAGCAGTCAAGCTTTGTGAGTCGATGATAGTGCCTACCAGTGCGAAAGTAGATATTGCCAGATTTTTAAACCCTTCTTTGACTTCGGTCAAAGAAGGGTTTT
>NZ_SJPX01000009.1 GCF_007860175.1 Rubripirellula reticaptiva
TGCTTGCCGCGTACTTTAGGGCCCGCTAGACTTTGGCGACTTGAAAACCACTGCCCAACACTCGATCAATGCCCGTCGATAAAACGGATAACCATCGGTTGTACCGGAGCGGCGGTGGTCGCGTTGTTTTGAAATCACGGCACTCGCCGCCGCCCGGTAAACCGTAACGTTCTGCCATCGACTCCATTGATGCCGTAACGTGATGGCAACATCGAACCAAAATCGCGGAACGCATCAGAACTCATTCGCGTGGGCGAACATTGCCCTCGTCGTGATCGTAGTTTTCATACTCGCCGGGATCGCGATTCCAGGTTGTCCGCACCCTCGACCCGATCGACGTACAGTCGCCATCCTCGAACTACACGCATTGTCGCAGGCAACAACTGCTTTTCAATTTCACCATGGCCATCGGCCACCCAGCAACTCTCTGCGTGAGCTTCGGATGCATTTGCTGGCACTTGACCCCCATTTCGACTTTAGCACAACGAACACCGACGCACTGTTACAGCTTGACGACTCTGAACGATTGGTTTTCTGGCTGGGGGGCGGATTCCCGGAAACAAACCACGGTTTTGAACGGGCGCTCTTTTTCGATTTCGACTACTCTCAGCTAGTAGATCGCGACTCGGATGGATTCCCTGAGTATGTATCTAGGTTTGAAGACCGACTTTACCAATTCGACTCGACTTCCCAGCGTGTCTCGTGCGACTTCTCTGACTACGCACTGACGGTTACAATCGATCCTGCGGGAATCACTCACACTACCGCTCCCGGCGCGAATCAAAACAAGGCAGAACAATGACATGCACGGGAGCACGGCTTGCGGCATTTTTCGCAATGGATAGTCAACCTTCCGTGCCCCGTGATGTCCGCCGTTATCGGACTGACTGGACGCTAATCGGACACGATACCAAGCTCGCACAATGCCCGTAGTCGTGATTCAGATTGCTAAAACTCTTGCATGGGTCGTCGCCTTCGGGATGCTCTCGCTATCGCTCGCGCCGGCAATCGCCTCTGCGCCCCAGCAACACTATGAATTGCGATACATGATTGCTGGGGGTGTTTCTGGGCTGCTAATTGGCGTCTTGCTTCACCGACCGTGGATTGCACCATGATCCTTTCCCATGCAACGCCGTCCGGTCGTTGCTTTCCATGCACGTGGTCCAGGTTCGACATATGATCGCCGATAACCATGGCGTGCACACGGAGCGGGGCTTGCGGCCTGATTTGAAATGGACAACTTTACTCTCCCCGCCCGGTGACGCCGGACGTTATCCGACTGAAATCCTCTCAACTTAACTCCTTGCGAGACACCACCGAAACAACATGAAGATACTCGCCATACTCGCAGCACTGTTCATGATTTGCATCGTTCTCTGCTGCGGCATTGGAGCATTTCTTGGACCGACGCCAAGCACATCACCATCGACTTCTAGCACCGCGGCAACATCTCCGACCACAACCGCGAGTTCTTCGCCCAACGCTGGAACTGGTTCATCCAGCAACTCGGAAGTTGACCGACTGTTCGCTGCTCAACAAAAAGAATACGAAACACAACATCAAGCATGGAAAAACGCGAACGACGCCCGATCCGATGCTGAGCTTGAATTGGCGAGAATCGAAAAGGAAGTCGCGTTGCTGGCGAAAGAAAAGCCCACACCACCTGCTTTTGAATCGCGAGAGTGGGCAACCGTCGTCGGAAATTACAAGACCGAGGCGGTGCTAGTCGACACGGACAATAGTACTGCAACACTAAGAAAACCCGATGGCAAGCCAGTCACTGTTCCAAAAGATAAGCTAATCGCGGAAAGCCGCATCTATATCGACAAAGCGTTTTCACAGCTATCCGAGTACAAGAAGCAGTTTGCCGATTGGGCGGAACGATCAACCAAGCTGGAAGCAAAAAGGGATGCTGAAGATCAAAGGATTGTCTCCGCAAACAAGCCTGAACCGCAGCCGCCATCGCGCGAAGCCATTGCTGCCGAAGTCGCTGAAATGAACGCAAAGAAGCGTGAAGAGCAGATGGCAGCGAAGGCGGAAGCAGATCGCAGAGCCGCTGCTATCGCAGCGGCGAAAGCGGAAGAAGAGCTGGATGTAAATGGCTTGGTTTTGATGCGAAAGACCGTTTCGGGGTCAACGGGTGACTTTGGCGGTTCCATCACGGGTGTTGTTGTGAATCGTCGAAGCCGCAAGCTGAATTATGCTCAGATCACTTTCAACTTGTACGACGAAAGTGGTGCTCAGGTTGGTTCTGCTATGGCAAATATCAATGGCCTTGAACCGGGCGGCAAATGGAAATTCGATGCAAACAGCTTTGGAAAAGATTTCTCGACGTACAAGTTTAGCGAACTCACGGGGTTCTAGTGACGGCGGATAACCATGCGATGCACCGGAGCCGGGCTTGCGAGCGTGTTTGTCTGCTTGCAAGTCAACACTCCCGGCCCGGTGATCGCGGACGTTCTGTCAACTGGAAATGATTATGGAAGCGGAATCTGACTCACGCATCAAAATATCAGATGCCGTTGGGAAATTCTTACATGACCTTGATGGAATCAAAAGTGCTGAGGAAATAGCGTGTTCTCTTATTCAAGTGTTGGCAAAACAGTCAGGGGACAAATACGAGAAACTGCTCGTCGAGTTCGGAACTGAGACCGACGAGGAATCAGAAGAATCTACAATTCTCGTGCCGGTCGAACGCGACAAGGAATTTCGAGATGCGCAACGTCAACGAAACTTGACCAACAGTGCCATTTATCAAACGCCACGCGCACTGCTGGTCGCCATGGTCAGTTCGTTTGATGCGTATCTCGGGCGTTTGTTGCGGTGCGTCTTCTACCTGCGGCCAGAACGCATTGACTCGTCCGAGCGCACGTTGACTTTTTCGCAGCTCGTTAGCCTTGACTCCATTGATGCCGCACGAGAACACGTCATCTCGAAGGAGATCGAAACGTTCTTGCGTAAGAGTCACGTAGAGCACTTCGACGTACTAGAGAAACTATTAGACATGCCGTTGCGAAAAGGACTTGATTCGTGGCCGCGGTTTGTAGAAGTGACCCAGCGACGAAACTTATTCGTTCACTCCGATGGGGTTGTGTCGGAGCAATACGTCGCTATTTGCCAGGAAAACAAAGTGAACCTTGGCGATACTAAAGTGGGCGATCACCTCTTTCTAGACCATTCGTACTTTCGCGATGCTTTTGAATGCCTCTATGAAATCGGCGTAAAACTTGCACATGTAATTTGGCGAAAGTTATCCCCAGATCAATTAGAAGAATCCGATGCATCTCTAAATCAAGTGTGCTATGAATTGTTGCAGTTTAGGCGTTTCCGACTAGCACACAATATTTTGCATTTCGCGACCGAAGATCTAAAAAAACACAACTCCGCTTTGAATCGGCGAATGCTTATAGTAAATCGAGCAATAGCCGCTAAATTTGGGAAAATTGAATCAGATCCTTCACCGCTTGAACTAGAAGATTGGTCAGACTGTGGACTTCCTTTTCGATTGGCACTCGCCGTTTTGAGTGACCAGTTTGATCTCGCATGTGATATCATGCGCCAACTCGGCACAGAACACGAATTGGTCAATCGTAAAGCTTACGGGAATTGGCCGTTGTTTTTGGAATTTCGTAAGAATGATGGCTTCCTGGAAACCTATCGTGATCTATTTGGTGCTGAATTTAATGTCTCGAAGACGCCCGACCAGCCGGACCAAAACACGGACCAACCGTATGCCGATGGAAGCGACGAAAAGGGCGTTACAGATTCGTGACAGAACCAAGCCGTGAACCGGAGCGGCGAAGTCGAGCGTTTTTGAAATGGAAAATCTTTCGTCGCCGCCCGGTTACGGCAGGCGTTCCCCGACAGAAGTTCATCGGTACATGAAACCACATGACAGATTTTGACCCAATTCAATCGTTGATCGACAACGCGTCAATCTACGACCACAACGTTGAGGTTGCTGCTACCCACGTGCTCAAATACTGGGACGCAATGAACGCCGTCGAGAAACGCTTCGTTGGCGAATCCGATCCCGACCTTCAAGAGGTGATTGCAGCGAAGACCGAGGTGCATGAACAATATTGGATGCCAACCGACGACAACTATTGGAAACCGTGTAGCCACGGTAGCGACGAGGAATTCAGAGTTGCAGACATTGGCGACATCGTCGCGCTGTCAGATTTTCGGTCATCGTTCATCGTGCGGGTTGTCATTCGCAATGACTGTGACCGGATGGGCAAAACCGATATTGTTTACCTGCTACAAACTGAGGATGGAAGCGAGGAAGGCCCAGTACGGATCGCCAACCAATTCAACTGACGTGAAGAGCGGGGAACCATGCGATGCAACGGAGCCGGGCTTGCAAGGTTTCTCGAATGGAAAGTCAACTCTCCCGGCCCGCTGATCGCGGGCGTTATCCGACTGAAATCGCATGAAGAGGACGTGGAAATACGCGGTGCTGCTTGCGTTGCTCGGGATCGCCTTTGTGATCGTTACGCAGGTGACTGGCCGCGACGTGCCGACAACACCGCCCCGTGAATCACGCCGGGTCATGCACCCACTCGGGTTTTCCATCGTGTCCCCTACAAACTGGGACTCGCAAATCCGCGTTAAACCCATCGGGATTGTCGGACCGGGTATCTACATGTCGCCACGAACTATCGGACCTCCACGACGGTACTCAGCGGCGCTAAGTGTTTCGGTATGCGACGATCGAGAGCGACTTCGAGATCAACATGAGATGACTGCGGACACTGTTGCCGGATTCCCCGCATTCTCGCGGATCGTGACCGCCGACGTGGGCGACGGTGTCCCTAGCTTTGCGTACACCGCCTTCCTCAAATCGCGAGACACCTGGTACGTGGTGCGGTATAACTTGAGTTCTGATTCCGCCGTTCTCCCAGGATCGGTCCGTGACTACATCGCTTCCTTTCGCGTCACCCCAACTGACGGATAACCATGGCGTGCACACGGAGCGGGGCTTGCGGCCGCATTTGAAATGGACAACTTTACTCTCCCCGCCCGGTGACGCCGGGCGTTACCCGACTTAACATCATGCCTTCCTCCCGAACTCCTGAGGGCGATCCTGCTAGCTGCCCGGTCTGCGGCCTCGTTTCAGCGATCGAACCTTCGATACCGCCCGGCGATTGTGTGTGCCCGCATTGCGGCTCGCACCTTTGGATGACGCCGAAAGAGACATCAACCAAAACTGCGATCCGTTCGTTCGTTCGCGAGCTACAAGCCCTTGTTTCCGCTGACGATTCGACAACCTACACATCTGGATTTCTAGTCGCTGGATTGCGACGCTGCCTTGCTGCTCATGGTGCATCGCTTTGGATTGCGACAAAACAGGGGTTTCTGCGCCGTCAGCAACCGCGCCTCGTTCGCAATGACGGGCATCCGGCTTCGTATGGCTTCGCTCGCGATGTGATCGCTGCTTCAGAATCAATCGTTCGTCGCGAATTCTCTGATAACGACGCCTACTTGCACCTTGGCGTTCCAATTTCGCGTAAGACTGATATCTTGGGGGTGATCGAGATTGCGCAGCGTGATGTTCGTGACGAACACATCCAATGCGGGTACTTGCGATTCGTTACTCAGATGGCAGAGGTTGCGATCCCGTTGGCTGCAAAACTACGGAACGGGTAACCATCGCATGCAACGGAGGACGGGTGGTTCGTTTTCTCGTCTGCTTGCAAGTCGTTCGCCCGTCCCCGCTGATGCGTAACGTTATCCGACATACTCCCTCAGGTGTCCGGCGTATTTCTTCGCACAAGCGATCACTTCAACCTTCGATTGCGAATTGGTCGTTCGGCTTTTGCGCTAGTAAATCGAGGCGTCAAACGTCTTGAA
>NZ_SJPX01000010.1 GCF_007860175.1 Rubripirellula reticaptiva
GGACGACGACACCCGTTTACTTGCCGACCGGGTCAACGCCCAATTGCTTGCCGCACGAATCGACGCCCGCTAGACTGTGGCGACGCGGTTTCCGCTTCCCAGAACCCGATCAACGCTCGTCCATAAAGCCGATAACCAAGTGATTCAACGGAGTCGGGCTTGCAAGGTTTTCGCAATGATCACGTCTAATCTCCCGACCCGCTGATCACCAGCGTTCGCCGACTCACAGTGGCTCGATCTACGCCCAATCCTAAGCTAGTGAAATACGGAACACGAAATGGCAGACCTAACTCGATTCAATGCACAGCAATTAGCCGAATTCGATCGGGAAGTTCAAGAATTTCGTGCCTGGTATTTGGAAGCGACTCCTGACGATCGATCCGAATTTCGATCGTGGCTCGAAGACTTGGCACCGATTGCGATTCGACAGCCCTCGTCGCTGGCCTTCACACTGCTGTGCCGAGTGAACAACTACCAAACTGACGACGAAGGCAACGAAGTATACAATGGTGTCGTATGGCTAACGCCCAAAGCGATGCTTGGCGCGATTACGGCTTGGGATGCCGGAGACGAGTTCCTACCATCGCACTGGATGGAAACGCTTTGACCCTATATCGGCTCGACTACCGACTGCGGCGAACCATCCGATGCACCCGAGTCGGCGAGCCGGGCGTTTTGACAATGGAAGATTTCTCGCGCCGACCGGGTGATCGGTAACGTTATCCGACCTAATCAAACATGAAACTGCTACTGTCATTCAGCACGAAAGCCGGAACGTTCTACATTGGTCAATCCAATGACGGACGATTTCACCCCATTTACAACGATGAAAGCCTCGGCAGTTACGCCAAGCATTGGCAGGCGACAGAAGACCTGGCAACGAACGCAACATTCTCGGTTCTTCATTCGACTACGGGGGAACTGCTTGACACATCACGCCTTGGCATACCCGAAGACCCATCTGAATGGGAACGGATCAGATGACCCAACCCAACCGCATCCTCAACACTCAATCTAACACGAACCGTATCTTCGCCTTCCACGTCAAAACCTATTCCGACGAAGCCCTCACTCGTGGACGTGACGACGCGCACCGACGACGGCTTGTAAACTTTCGGGATTCGTAACATCGGCTTCACTCCACAAAATTCGGATAACAATGTCGTGCAACGGAGCCGGGCTTGCACGGTTTAACAAATGGAAAGTCAACGGTCCCGGCCCGCTGACGACTGCCGTTATCCGACATACTCCCTCAGGTGTCCGGCGTATTTCTTCGCACAAGCGATCACTTCAACCTTCGATTGCGAATTGGTCGTTCGGCTTTTGCGTTAGTGAATCGACGCGTCAAACGTTTTGATCCTCCGTTGGCATTGGCTGCAACGCTGGTTGATCGCTGACTGATTTCGGTCTTAACGACTGGCGTTTGCCGATGGCAACGCAACGGTTCTGATCCTTCGATGAACGGAATTGCTTGCCTGGAACTTTAGGGCCCGCTAGACTCTGGCGACTTGAAACCCACTGCCCAACACTCGATCAATGCCCGTCGATAAAACGGATAACCATCGGTTGTACCGGAGCGGCGGTGGTCACGTCCTGTCGAAATCACGGCCTTCGCCGCCGCCCGGTAAACCGTAACGTTATCCGATTGAAGCACATGATGTGGGCGACGCCATACCGTACAGGCGGACTACGTATTCGCGGACACCGTGCTTCAACCGACGTTCGCGACGCAATCGTTCGCTTCTCGCGATGGCTTCGGACTGCCTACACGTTTCCCGTTCGTTGTCCGGTCTACCTCTCGCCGCACGCTGAACTCACGACAATGCACGGGACAACCGCGTCCGCTACGTTTTTCGCTCCATGGCAACCTAACGTTGAACCCTACATCCGGATCGCGACTGGCGACTACCGTAGGCCGAGCGCGACACGCGATCGTGACGACGCCCTGGCATCCTACCTTCACTCTCTTGCACACGAATTGGTACATTACTGGCAGTGGATCGACACTGGGAACATTACCGAACGTGGTGTGATCGTTCGCGCGACCAAGATCGTTGATCGGTATGCACTCACGACGGACCATCCGTGACCTCTTGCTGACGGATAACCATGGGTTGTTACGGAGCGGCGGTGGTCGCCGTTTTTTTCTGCTTGCAAGTCAATCGCCGCCGCCCGCAAAACCCTACCGTTATCCGACGGAAAATACACGAGCGACAACAAATGCAATTAACGATTCTTCAAGGCATTTGGGCAACGCTCTACGTTGCAATTGCCCTTGCGTCATTTCGATACTCCACCAACATTTTGACGTCAGTGACTTACGCTGTTTGCGTTCTAACCTTCGCGGGAGCGGCGGTACTTGCGTTCGATCGCCGATCTACTCCGCTAGTGGCTTTTGTACTATTCGGGGTTGCTTCGTTGACCTTCAGCGAACTTTTTATGCCCGCCGTAATACCCGTTATGCTCGCTCTCGGCACGACAACGGGGTCGAACGAGTACAATAATCTGTCCTCGTTGATGATTTGCCATTACTGCGTCATATTCGCCTTCGTCGGATACTTTTTCGGCTTGTTTGTCGTTAGGCAACGCCTGGGCAGAACGGCGAATACCAGGGCCAACCAAGACGGCGGATAACCATCGGATGCACCGGAGTTGTTCCGCTCCACGACATCGGCGGTTGCCTTCGGCATTATACCGCCGATGCCGCTCCGCTCCACAACCCGGTGATCCGTACCGTTATCCGACTGAAATGATGCGACTCCTGACCCTAGCTCTGTTGACCACATTCGCGTCGCTTGCATTTGCCGGCGGACGGTCCGACCGTGTCACGATTCACTTGCTTGATCCGCGTGGTGCGATTGATGGCGACCACACGATGCCGACGGAGTGGAAGGGCGGCAAGACCGACGTTCTCGGTTCACGCGTCCTGAACATCTCCGAGGCCAAGGCTTTGAGGACGCTTCTGACCAAAGAACTGGCTGATGATGACAACGTTCCGTTTTGCGGCCATAGCCCCGCCTACGCCGTCACTATTTTGCCAGACGGCGGAACGGCGACGACCGTTACCTTGTGCGGAACCTGCGGAACATGGGCAAAACGCGGTGAACTGCGTGCATTGCATGGCAAGGCCGCACTGAAAATGCTCGATGATCTTCTACCGCTTCCCGATGTATTCCAAACACTCGACGGCAAGCCCGCTAAGATACTTGACCCGTTCGATGATTCACCGAGAGTTCCGTTCCGGTTCCTTGCGGTCCCAGACGGCGGATAACCATGGATTGCACCGGAGTCGGGCTTGCAGCCGGTTTCAAATGGAACATCAACACTCCCGACCCGGTGAATCCGGACGTTATCCGACTGACTCCCTCAGGTGTCCGGCGTATTTCTTCGCACAAGCGATCGCCTCAACCTTCGATTGCGAATTGGTCGTTCGGCTTTTGCGTTAGTGAATCGACGCGTCAAACGTTTTGATCCTCCGTTGGCGTCGGCCGCAACGCTGGTTGATCGCTGACTGACTTCGGTCTTTACGGCTGGCGTTTGCCGATGGCATCACAACGGTTCTGATCCTTCGATGAACGGAATTGCTTGCCTGGAACTTTAGAGCCCGCTAGACTCTGGCGACTTGAAATCCACTGCCCAACACTCGATCAATGCCCGTCGATAAAGCGGATAACCATCGGTTGTACCGGAGCGGCGGTGGTCGCGCTGTTTTGAAATCACGGCACTCGCCGCCGCCCGGTAAACCGTAACGTTCGTCGGACAAAAATCATGCCAAACATTGTCACCAAGATTTTGTGCACAGTTCTTATGCTTCTCACCCAACAGCATATTGTTTTCTCGCAGGGGCAATTATCGGAGCGCGTCCCAGCGATTCAACTAGATGCAATTGACCATCATTGCATCCTTCACGAAAAGGAATTGAAAGCAGATCCGAGATTTGAATTGCCGACATTCACGGGGTATGACAATCTACGCGAGAATGGACGCATTTACCTGCACTGCAAGTCGTCAGGGATGGTTATCTGCGCCGCTCCCGTCAAAGATTTCTATCAGATTCTTGTTTTTCCGAGAAAGCAATCAGAGCATTTTAAACTTGAAATTACAACATCTACGCAACTTCAGAATGATGTTGTAGACGTCAAATCAATCGAACAGCTGTTAAGAAGTGTAAGGCCCTTCTTCGGCATGGGGTATGATCGTTCGAAAGAGAAATCACGATTGAAAATCAGAATTGAGGCCCCGGAAGAACCGGTGGTTCTGGACGGACCGAGACTCTCAAAATAGCAACAGACAACTAAGGACGTACGACGAACAAAAAAATGCACCCGAGTTGCCGATCGGGCGTTATCTGAAATCAAAGTCACTTGGCGGCAACCGGGTGATTTTGGCCGTTCGTCGACTCAAAAATTTCCACTTCTCTTCACGCTTTTCCGAAGGACTATGGCCATGACTCTTCACATGCTTGCTTTGACATTCTTGGTTGCGACCACGACCACCGCCGCGTCCAGTACATCAAAAGAAGACACGCGCGATCAGGACGTTACACAACTGGGTGCACGATTCCTCGTTGATGTAACTTACGAGAAACGCTCGTTCGATGGCTCTGTGATCGTTAATCTTCGGACGATTGGTCCATCGCATGACTCCGATACTCGCCAGGAATTTCCCCGCGACGACATGCAGATGGTCATACAGGGTGCGAAGGGTGCTGTCGTCTTCGAATCCGGCCTTCCTTGGAAAGATACCGGTGAGAAAACGATCGAAGGACACCCGGCCTACACTGCGCGAATCCTCGTGCACCCCGACATGAAAGACGGATTGATCCTCACGGAATCATTGGATGGATTCGACGACAAGCCAATGGTCGGCATCGTTACGTTTCACTCCCTATTCAAGAGATGAGGAAGCGACGAACCATGGGATGCAACGGAGCGGCGGTGGTCTGCTGCTCGGTGAGATCAATGACAACTCCCGCCGCCCGCTGATCCCGGTCGTTATCCGACTGACTCCCTCAGGTGTCCGGCGTATTTGTTCGCACAAGCGATCACTTCAACGCTCGAATGCGAATTTGTCGTTCGGCTTTTGCGTTAGTGAATCGACGCGTCAAACGTTTTGATCCTCCGTTGGCGTTGGCTGCAACGTTGGTTGATCGCTGACTGACTGCGGTCTTTACGGTTGGCGTTTGCCGATGGCATCATTCAT
>NZ_SJPX01000011.1 GCF_007860175.1 Rubripirellula reticaptiva
GTACCCTGGTGCTACGGTATACCCAAACTGCCGCGGGTAACCATCGGATTCAACGGAGGACCGGTGGTCAGTTTTCACGAATGGATGCTCAACTCCCGGTCCCCGCTGATCCGGGTCGTTATCCGACTGAAATCCGCTAAGCTCTAATCGAGGCCCACGTCGTTGCCCATTGGCTTGTTCGTTCTGCTATTCATGTCGGTCGTCATCTTTCGACGTGCTCGTCGTACTGGTCGCTCCGGGTTGGCGTGGGCGGGCCTTCTTTGGCTTGCCGCATTCTCCTGCGGGGTGATCTGCTCGATTGGATACTTGCTCATGGTTGCAATCACAACGAACCCGGAGGTCACTGAGGCTGAACTTCGTGGTATGATGTATCTCCCTACCGTCATTGGTCTGGCTGGTGGCGTGATGCTTGCAATGCGTTTTGCCGGGCGTCCTGTGTCGGCGAAAACGGCGGATAACCATCGGATGCACCGGAGCGGCGGTGGTTAGTTTTTTTGCAATGGATAGTCTTTCGCCGCCGCCCGGTGATCCGTAACGTTATCCGACTGAAGATACATGCCATACGAACTTCCTCACCCTGAAGCTGCAGTCCCAAAACTGGACCCGAATCAGATTCCGACTTCGCTGCACTCGTTGATCTACTACGCTGAACTGTACGGCATCTCTGACGATGGCTATCGCCAGCAGGTTCTTGACGCGCTAAACGATGTTGAACGCGACGAATTCACGGTCTCTGTCGCCCTCTTCGATGAACAGCTAGACGCTTGGCTTGCCGGGCCAGATGCCGACAGTCTGCGACCAACCAAGGAATACATCGCGTTCTCCGCGATGCGGATGGCAGCTGACACGCTATAGTCGCGGCTTTGAGACGACCGTCGATTTGCCGAAACTTGCCCGATTGACTGGACTTTGATACTATCACTTTCACGGGTGTCACCCACGTGGACGAAGCCCAGGTTGGCGGCGTCCCGCCGTTGTTTCCTGCTCGCGCAGACCATCGTGGCGACGTTCCGTCGTTGTTTTCCGCTCGCGCGGCCCATGCTCGCTGGCGGTCCGCCTCGTGTCCAATGCGACGGATAACCATGGGTTGCACCGGAGCCGGGCTTGCGGGCGTTTTTTGACGGCTAACTTTACACTCCCGGCCCGGTGAACCCGGACGTTATCCGACTGAAATCGCATGAAGAGGACGTGGAAATACGCGGTGCTGCTTGCGTTGCTCGGGATCGCCTTTGTGATCGTTACGCAGGTGACTGGCCGCGACGTGCCGACAACACCGCCCCGTGAATCACGCCGGGTCATGCACCCACTCGGGTTTTCCATCGTGTCCCCTACAAACTGGGACTCGCAAATCCGCGTTAAACCCATCGGGATTGTCGGACCGGGTATCTACATGTCGCCACGAACTATCGGACCTCCACGACGGTACTCAGCGGCGCTAAGTGTTTCGGTATGCGACGATCGAGAGCGACTTCGAGATCAACATGAGATGACTGCGGACACTGTTGCCGGATTCCCCGCATTCTCGCGGATCGTGACCGCCGACGTGGGCGACGGTGTCCCTAGCTTTGCGTACACCGCCTTCCTCAAATCGCGAGACACCTGGTACGTGGTGCGGTATAACTTGAGTTCTGATTCCGCCGTTCTCCCAGGATCGGTCCGTGACTACATCGCTTCCTTTCGCGTCACCCCAACTGACGGATAACCATGGCGTGCACACGGAGCGGGGCTTGCGGCCGCATTTGAAATGGACAACTTTACTCTCCCCGCCCGGTGACGCCGGGCGTTATCGGACTGACGTCTCAGGTGTTTGACGCTTGCACTAGCGATTACTGCAACGCTCGAGTGTAAATTTTTCGTTCTGCATTTGCGTTAGCGAATTTGCGATCCAAACGCCTTAATCCTCCGTTCGCGACTGCTACACCCCGCGCCGCTCGCAGTCCTTGATCGTGTTTGCTGTTGTCGTTTGCTGATCCAACGACAACGTTTTCGATCCTTCGCTTACCGTTAACAAGCGCCGTCGAAAGACAATGCCCGTTTACTTGCCGACCCGATCAACGCCCAATTGCTTGCCGCGTGAACCAACGCTCGCTAAACTGTGGCGGCGTGGCAACGACTGCCCGATGCTCGACCAACGCCCGTTCATAAATGCCGATAACCAACACATGCACCGGAGTGGCGGTGGTCACGTTTCTTTGAAATCACGTCAATCGCCGCCACCCGGTGATGTGAAACGTTCCCTCAATGGAATAGCACTCATTCGTTGCCGCGGATTCGTGGAAAACCCTTACCAACCGCCTGATCACCATCCGTCGAATGATCGCTCGTTCGCGTTTCGCATCGACATCCTCTTTGCGTCTCTAGTCGCGCTGGGCATTATTGCGATTGCATCGGATGGTTTCCGAAGCATTCCCCTACTTCACCTCTTCCTAGTCCCGATTCCCCTATGTCTTATCGCTTTTCACAAAGCAATCGCGAACCTTCCGACGTGGGTCTCTGCGCCGACCAAGGCTGTTGAAACGTATGCAATCGGTTGGGTCGTTCTAGTGGCGCTAGGTACGATTACCGGTTACCTTGAGTGGTGGCCTGTCTCGCGTTGAAGAACTTTGGAGAATGAGGGAACCATGACATGCACGGGAGCACGGCTTGCGGCGTTTCTCGCAATGGACAGTCAACTTTCCGTGCCCCGTGATGTCCAACGTTATCCGACATACTCCCTCAGGTGTCCGGCGTATTTCTTCGCACAAGCGATCACTTCAACCTTCGATTGCGAATTGGTCGTTCGGCTTTTGCGTTAGTGAATCGACGCGTCAAACGTTTTGATCCTCCGTTGGCGTTGGCTGCAACGCTGGTTGATCGCTGACTGATTTCGGTCTTAACGACTGGCGTTTGCCGATGGCACCGCAACGGTTCTGATCCTTCGATGAACGGAATTGCTTGCCTGGAACTTTAGAGCCCGCTAGACTTTGGCGACTTGAAAACCACTGCCCAACACTCGATCAATGCCCGTCGATAAAACGGATAACCATCGGTTGTACCGGAGCGGCGGTGGTCGCGTTGTCTTGAAATCACGGCACTCGCCGCCGCCCGGTAAACCGTAACGTTCGTCGACAAGAAGTTTTGACATCAAATTGTGATGGATACAGCCGATCTTTGGACGCGTATTCTTGAAGCAAGCCGAAATGGTGACCTGAGACTCGTCCAGGATTTGCTCGACAGCGGCGCGGATCCAAACTGGCAAGACATCTTCGACGGCTACACATCGCTGCACTATGCGATTGGAAGCGGCAACGAGTCACTTGTGCGTTTATTGATCGAACGGGATGCTGACATTGAACACTCGAAAAACGTCGTCTATATCACTCCCCTCGGTACTGCCGTTTTGACCGGCCGAGTTGCGATGGTGCGTCTATTGCTTGACTCAGGAGCGGACGCGACTGCTTTGCTGTATCCTGGTGACAGGTCGATGATTGACGTTGCCGAAGAAGACGGAAGTGTAGAGATCGCATCGCTCCTTCGAAGGTACGCATCTGAGACATAGAATGCGACGAACCAGCGGATGCACGTGAGTCGCCGAGTTGAGTTTATTGAAGTGGTGAGTCGTTCGCGGCGACCACGTGATCCGTATCGTTCGCCAACTGATTGAATGAATCCTTTCGCTCCGACTAACGTTTCGTCTGACTTACCCGGCGCGCTTTCGCGTTGGAGATTTCTCCCAGCTGCGATCTGCTTGCTCATTGCCGTGTTCTTCGTTG
>NZ_SJPX01000012.1 GCF_007860175.1 Rubripirellula reticaptiva
TAAAGTACGCGGCAAGCAATTCCGTTCATCGAAGGATCAGAACCGTTGCGGTGCCATCGGCAAACGCCAGTCGTTAAGACCGAAATCAGTCAGCGATCAACCAGCGTTGCAGCCAACGCCAACGGAGAATCAAAACGTTTGACGCGTCGATTCACTAACGCAAAAGCCGAACGACCAATTCGCAATCGAAGGTTGAAGTGATCGCTTGTGCGAAGAAATACGCCGGACACCTGAGGGAGTATGTCGGATAACGCTAGCCGTAACCGGGTCGCGTCGAAAAAGTTTGCCATTGCCAAAACGCGCGACACGCGACTCCGGTTCACGGCATGGTTATTTGCTACCCGACGCCGAGGTCTTCGACGAAACGAGCGTTGGAAACCACCTCGTCACCGTCAACCCCAAGGATTTTCACGATTAGTGGCCGCAATTCATCAAGTATATCGTCTGATGTCCCAAGATGTAGTTGCTTGGTCGCGGCAGTGACACCGACAAGTTTCGCCGTTACATCGCCAAACGTAACCCATTCATCAGGTGGAACAATACAGAATGGAGCAGTAATCATGTGCAAGACAAAAATGCAGAATATGGCGATCGCAAGTGTAACGGGAAAAATTCGTATGTCTATTGCTATCGCGGCAATCAAGGCGGTGCCAAGCAGGGCAGCGATTGAGGTGCCAAGGATTCCTCGAAGAATTTTCGGCCGGCGCAAGTCGCGGGGCGGCGCGCCGAGCAATTCGGAAAGGCGTTTCCACAAATCCCGGCGTTGTTGGACCGTTAGTTCGTCGGAGATACGCTGTCGCGGACGAATTCGGAACGTGCTATCGGCAGTCGCATTGCGAACCGCCGTTCGCAACCTCAGGAACGCTGGAAGCGTCGGGCAATACGTTTCTTGAGTCATCGAGATGCGGTTATGTATGAGCGCAACGAGATCGCCGACGGTTCGGATATGTTCCGATTCCGCGTTTTGGATTGTAATGCCGAAGTGGTCTTCGACATCCATTACGATTTCGACAGCGTCAAGTCCCATGTTTCAATCAAATAACGGCGGACATCACGGGGGACGGAGAAAAAACTATCCACTTGAGTAACCACGCAAGCCGTCCTCCCGTGCATGTCATGGTTCGCCACGTACTCATCACGACATACACCAAGTGGGCCAGATCAAAGAGTCGCTGCTGGACAAATGTTTGGGCACTGCGTACTCAAGGTATGCGCGAAGCAAGTTCGCCACAACAATGATCGCGAGAATCATCGCTGCAACCAACAACATGGCACGGGCCCACCGGCCGCGCAACGAGAGCATTGCTGAATAAAGTGATGCAATTGTTGCAAGAACGCAAACGAGGACTCCCAGCGACGCGGCTAATGCAATCGGCGGCTTGCTCGTGCTACTGACGTCGGGAATCGATTTAACGGTCATGGTAGCAACCACGATTGCATTGCCAACGAAGAACACGGCAATGAGCAAGCAGATCGCAGCTGGGAGAAATCTCCAACGCGAAAGCGCGCCGGGTAAGTCAGACGAAACGTTAGTCGGAGCGAAAGGATTCATTCAATCAGTTGGCGAACGGTACGGATCACCGAGCGGCGGGAGCACGGCAACCATTTGGAAAAACTGTCCACCGCCGCTTCGTGTGCATCCGATGGTTACCCGCAATTCTAACCGCGATGGGTCAGTGTATGCGACAAATCACCCAATCTTGGATCACGACTTCGACCGGGTGCTCGATGTCCCATGAAGTGTTGAAGTACAGCCTAAGCTGCGTTGGGTACTCGGTGTCTTCGTCAGCATTCAGGTGCAAATCCGGTTTGCCAAACATCGATCGCAACCTTCGTTTCTTGGGCGAGAATGGAAGTCGACGATCCAATTCATCGGTTTCGTACCGCTCCAATACATCAGTCTTATAGTAGTTTTCAAGCGCGGCTTCGATTTGGTCACGCAAATTGTGGTCATACGTGAGTATTGAAACAATACGATTTGTAACCGAGGGAGAAAGATCGGCGACAGTTGTAGAGAAACTTACTTCGAGGGTGTCGCCCCAAAACGTAACTGGTGGTTCGCCTTTCCATGAATAGTGAACAACGCGTCGTTCCTCTGGCGTGCCGCGATCAATGAAAAGAGGCGATGTCTGACGAACAAAACAGAACTCACCCAACGACACATTGGCGAAACGGTCGCTCGCCTGAAAACGCGCGGCCTTATCCGCAATGAGCTTGATCGCTCGCCGACGTTCAAGATATGAGCTTATGAAAGATAGCATTCAGTCAGTCGGGTAACGTTTAGGATCACCGGGCGGCGGGAGTTCGGCAACCACTTGTAAAAATCAACCACCGCCGCTCCGTGTGCATCCGTTGGTTATCGCTTTTATCAGAGCCATTTGCTCAGGTCGCACGGCAAACACAGTCTAACACCAAGACCGAGGTCAAGTCTTTAAGGTGAAGCGGGTTTGGCCGCGTGAGTTCTGGCGGAAGCCGTGAGCGTGGATGCGTGATCGAGTCGATCGCCGAATGGAATGACAAAGGTATCGTTGCAAGCACACGACCGACGCTGAAGCGGAGTGATCAAAAGCGTTGGGTCAGAACAGCCTTCGGCCCCTTGGGTGACAGCAACCATCAAAAAGATGAGCCATCGCCGCTGGCGAAACCTTCGCGGGTCAAAACTAAGGTGCGATAACGACCGGGATCACCGGGTGGGGACGGAAAAGGTAGCCATCAGGAAACGCGTGCAAGCCCCACTCCGGTGAATCCCATGGTTATCCATATCGTTCAGTCCAGAATGGTTCAGTGCGATACCAGCACGAAGGATCCCGTGGTCTGATTTCGGTGGCAAGTATCGTACCGGTCCAAACAGGCACGCGACAGCCTTCGCAAAGGTCAAAACGGAGTCCGGCGGTCAACGCTTCGTGGGGACCACGAAGAGTGGCAAGCTGGAAAACGATTTTGTAGTTCCAATCTCCCGTTGCAGGTGCGAACGAACGTGTGACGATATCCCAGGTCGCGTTTCTTCCCGCAAGTTCCGGACTTGAGCAAGCAACAATCTGTGGGTTATATCGGAGCCATGGTGGACGGAAGGGCCGATTGCCGACGTGTCGGATCAGCGCCGTCGCCGTCGTCGATACGTGGCCGGGTTGGTGCTGCATCTCTATTGGATAACGGCGGCGATCAGCGGGCCGGGAGAGTTGACTTTCCATCTGTGAAACCCTGCAAGCCCGGCTCCGTTGCATCGCATGGTTCGCCGCGACTGTCTGTTGCGTTCAGTCGCCGCCTTCAGCGT
>NZ_SJPX01000013.1 GCF_007860175.1 Rubripirellula reticaptiva
GCTGGAAAGCCAGAACATGAAAACGCAAGCTACTGAACGACGCGGAGAATCAGATTTGCTCGCGTTTGGCGGTGAGTAGGGGTTTTCAGTCATTTAGGTGGGCATTGGATGTGCTTGTCGGCGAACGTTGGCGGTAACCGAGTCGCCGCCAAAAAACTATGATCTCAAAACCCGCGTGATCGGCGACTTCGGTTCACCGCATGGTTATGCCAATTCATCACGCGTTCCTTTGGGGTAAGCGCTGCTCTAAAAGTACCGCAAAACGCTTGATTCGGGACACAAGTTCATCGGTGATCAGTCGATGGTAATCTTCAGATCCGTGAATGACGGAGTTGCGAATTTGTCTGATGTTATCAAGTTCCGAAAGTTCTGCGTCAGAAATGACGTCCGACTGGCGAAGAGATTGTATCAAACCCAACGGCGTATTGCGTGGGTTCGCCGTTGGCGATTGTGCGATCATTCGTTCAAGATCAATCCATGCAGACATAAATTCGCCGAGGAGGCGGGTTCGATCGTCGCCAGGTTCGATGAGTTTGAATCCGAACAAATTTTCGAACAGCAGGTTAGCGAGTTCTGCATAGATCTCTACTTTGTCTCGTTCGACAGTAAGTCCATTACCTTGATGATATAGTTCGTTCCTGAGTCGGTGGTACCATTCGATTTCGCCGAGGTTTATTCCGTCAAGTTTATCCAGAGCATGATTCTCAAGCGCGTCCAGCAACTTAGGAAAGCTCTGCGAGAATTCGTCGTACTCGCGGCGAGGAATCGAAAGTCCATTGACTCGTCGCGGTAGACCGAGGTACGTCTTGATCATCAATTCTACGGCATTATCGATGCTAATCATCGCAAGTCGACGATTTACATCAGAGTCTCGTCGCAGCAAATCGAGACCATGCCGAAGTATTTCGCCCGGCCCCGTAGACCATGGTGGTGAAGCGTTCGAAGTCATTTTCTATTTGGCATAACGTTACGGTTTACCGGGCGGCGGCGAGTGCCGTGATTTCAAAACAACGCGACCACCGCCGCTCCGGTACAACCGATGGTTACCCGTTTTATCGACGGGCATTGATCGAGTGTTGGGCAGTGGTTTTCAAGTCGCCAAAGTCTAGCGGGCCCTAAAGTACGCGGCAAGCAATTCCGTTCATCGAAGGATCAGAACCGTTGTGATGCCATCGGCAAACGCCAGTCGTTAAGACCGAAATCAGTCAGCGATCAACCAGCGTTGCAGCCAACGCCAACGGAGAATCAAAACGTTTGACGCGTCGATTCACTAACGCAAAAGCCGAACGACCAATTCGCAATCGAAGGTTGAAGTGATCGCTTGTGCGAAGAAATACGCCGGACACCTGAGGGAGTATGTCGGATAACGTTTGCAATCACCCGGTCGCGACGAGAGATTTTCCATTGCCAAAACGCCCGACTTCGCGACTCGGGTGCATTGCTTGGTTCGCCCATTTCTGGTCGTATTGAACCAAAGGGAATCATGCCAGTCCCATTGACGATAAATAGATGGCAGTCAGGCAGTGCTGTCAACAAACGAGACACTTCTGTGTCGGAGAGGTCGCAGTCTTCAAATGCGATTCCAACCCATCCACGTAGTCGATTAGCAATCGTTAACTCTTCCAATTGTGAATCGTTAGGCATGGCGGTCAGCGTGACACGGTACTCGGTGCCGAATGGCCAGACTGGAATTGAGCCAGTGCGTCCGCCGATTGATTTTACGGACCGCGATAGACGTTGTTCTTTACGAGAGACGTTGACGATGTCAACAATTGCGATGACTACCACGCATAGAATGATGATTGATGCGGTTTTTGCAATTTGTCTCATATATATCGCAGACGGCATCCGGAGGTCGATGCAAATTGCTGGGCGAACGGTGGCCATCACCGGGTGGCGGCGGTTGACGTGATTTCAAAAAAACGTAACCACCGCCACTCCGGTGCATGGCATGGTTATCGGCATTTATCGACGGGCGTTGATCGAGTGCCGGGCAGT